>NZ_CADEGK010000284.1 GCF_902826855.1 uncultured Phenylobacterium sp.
CTCGGGCGGCGATCGGCTCGCGCTATGGCGTCGCGGTCCTGGAAGCAAGCGTCGGCTCGGTCTTCGACGGCCGCGCCGTCGCGGTCGCCCAGCTTCGCATCGTCCGCGGTCGCCTGCCCTCGAACGCCTGGCGACTCCCGCCGCAAGCCGCCGAGGTGCGCCGGCTGCACGCGGATTACGCGGTCGTCGTGGGCCGCGGCGCAACAGCCGTCCACGAGACGCCCGATGGCGCGGCCGGTGTCCCGTTCGTGCACACCACGGACCTGCGGCACGGCGTCTGGAGGCCGTCGGCCCGTCGTTCCACCCGTCCCGCCGACCTCGACGATCAACCCGCACTTCTCTTGCCCCGGGTCGGCCGCCCGGATCGCCGCAAGCTGGTGCGGATCGCGGGCGGGCCCGTTGTGCTGTCCGACTGTCTGTTCTGGCTGCGCACCGAGCCGGCCGGGCACGAGGCTGAACTACAGCGGATTCTCCTGGACGACTGGGCGGGTGTCGCGGTCCTCTACGGCGGCAGTTGCGCCCCCTACGCGACCCTCGCGGGCCTGCTGGACCTCCTCGCCTCGCGTGGCCTTTCGGCGCGCATCCACCGGCGCGCGCGCCCACCGGCCGCGGCCCAACGGCCCGCGACGGCGAGCGTGGCCGACGTCTCGCCGGGTCGCCGAAGGGCCAGGTCTTGAGGCTGGGCTTGATGAAGGGGGCAGCCAAAATCGCTGGAACGGTCATGTCCGGGCCACGTTCAGAAAAGCAATTTCTTCACGCCATTGGTTGCATTCAGGCGGAAGCCAACGCAGATAGCCAGCCGCGATGTCAGCCTGATTGACACGGATTGGGAATAATGGACTCATCACCGCCAGCAGGCGAGGGCGACCGAAACGTGGATGAGACGGCGCAGGTGCGTGAGCTCAAGCTCGGCGGCGTTCCGTCCAACACGCGCGTGGTCAAGCTGCGCGAGCTCGGCTTCGTAGGCTATGTGTCCGACGAAGCCCGCCAGGAGATCGAGCAGAGCGAGGTCCGCGCGGGGCTGGTGCTGACCACCGCGGCGCAGTTCGCCTTCCGCTGACCGGCTTCCCACTCCGTCGAACATAGGTAGTCGAGCCGGATGCGCCTCACGCTCAATGCGCTGCCGCTTGACGCCAACGGCGCCCAACTCCTTCGCAGCATGCTCGTGGGCGATCGCTCCAATGCGGCGGCCGACGCCGTGATCGCCCACGCCATGGAGCTGGGCGCGAAGTTCGCCGTTGTCGAGCAGCCCTACACCGACCTCGACTATTCAGCCGACTACCAGACCTTCTACGCGGGTGCCTTCAAGGACTATCCGCGGCACACCAAGCGGGTGCATCTCTTCGCCGAGGACGTCAGCGACATCCTCGAAGGGCCGTTCGCCGGCCAGGGCGAGGCGCTCGAGGCGCGGGGCTATCTCGGCTTCGTCGTCGTTAGGCCCATCTCCCAGGGCCCGATCGGCCGCACCGTGCTTAGGTTCCCCGAGCCTGACGACGGCCTGATCGTCCGGCGCGCCGCCCGCGCCCGCACGCGGGTCCACCTGGCCGGCGCGGAACTGCATGTTGAAGGCGCTCCTTTCATCCAGCAGGAGGCCAAGGTCGGGGCTTGCGCGCAGGCGGCGATCTGGATGGCCTCCCTGCCTGTCCACATCCGGCACCGCACGCCGCGCTTCACCATGGCGGACATCACGCGCTTGGCGGTGACGCCCACTGACGCCATCCTCAGCCGCGTCCTGCCGGCCGGGTCCGACGGCCTCAATCCCGCGCACATGATCCGAGCGCTGCGGGGCATGGGTCATCAGCCGCTCTTCGACGTCTTCAAGGGCCAGGGGCTCTCCCTTCCCCTCGGTTACGCCGCCAGCATGGTGCTGCGCTATCTGGACTCCGGACTGCCCGTGATCCTGGCCATGGACGACGTCGGGCACGCCGTGACCGCCGTCGGCTATGTGGAGGCCCCAGGCGCGGCCATCGCTCCGGGCCAGACCTACGACTGCTTCGCGCGCGCCCTCCTGGTCAACGACGACCAGCGGGGGCCATATCGGCTGCTGCCCCTGCGCGCGGCCGACGCCGATCAGCTGCCCAGGGGCCGGCTAATGATGAATGGCGCGGACGTCCTCACTGTGGACGGCGCCGTCTCGCACATGTTCGTGCCGCTGCCGCCGCGGGTGTTCCTGCCGGCCCACCGCGCCGACATCGTGGCCCGCGATTTCCTGCAGCGCCAAGCGATCGAGTTGGGCGCCCATTTCGCGGAGCTTTCCGAGCAGTCGTCCCAGGCCGCAGGCCAAGGCGTTCGCAGCTTCTTCGACGCCGTCCTCGCCGACCGGCTCGTGCGGCGCACCTATCTGACCAGCGCGGCTCGCTATCGTCACCACCTGTCCCAGTCGGACGTGGCTGACTCGGTGAAGGTGGAGCTGCTCGACCGCGCCCTGCCGCACTATGTCTGGGTGACGGAGTTGATGGACCGCTCGTCCACCCACCTGACCGCCGACGGCGCCCGCGCCATCCTTGGCCATCTGGTGGTCAACGCCACGAGCAGCTCTGACCCGGACAACGACCTGCTGCTGTCCCACACGCCGCATGTCGTCGTCCATCGCGACATGAACGGGGCGGGGTCCGCCCGTGGCGAGGTGGAAGAGAGCGCCGTCCTGGTCGACGACGACCATCCCTACGCCGGCCGGATCCGGCGTTAGCCCCTGGCAGACAACCCAACCTGAATCCCTCTACGGATGGTAGGCCGGTGCGAAGGCCAGGGACCGTAGTTCTGGGGCCATTACCTTGAAGAGGCGTTCCCCACTGTCGGCCAGGCTCGCGTCGATCAGGTCGCAGCACCGGCCGGTGGCCAGGGCGCGGCAGGCCTGACCCACCTGGAGCGCCGCCGCCGCCAGGGCGGTGCAGGGCACCCCCACGCTCTTGCCGGCGATGGTCATGGCGCCGCAGCGGTCGAGGCGGCCCTCGGCCACGGCCTTCTCAAGCGCGGGGTTGAGAGCCCTCGGCGCGTCAGGCGCCGCCTCGGGCCAGGCTTGCAGCGCCGAGCGCGAGCCTGGGAAGGCGTGGAGGCGCAGGTCGAAGGCGTCGGCGGAAGTGGCACCCAGCCCGGCGTCCACGACCAGATCGAAGCCCGCCTCGGCTGCCCAGCGGCGGGCATCCAGGTTGTCGACGCCCGCCAGCACCAGGCGCGGATCCGTCGGTCCCGGCCGCGTCAGCGGGGTGAAGGCCGTTTCGACAAGCGCCGTGCGGAAGCCGCGGCGCTCGGCCCAATCCCCGCACCCCCGCGCCTTGCGCCGACCGATCCAGCTGGGCTCAGTGAGGATCTGGACGGGCAGATTCTCGGGCCCTGGGACATCGAAGTCCTGCAACACCAGGGCCAGGTCGCCGCCGTGCGCATACGGCAGCAAGCCCAGCACGAAGAGGGTGGCTTGGCCGAGATTGCCCAGACCCAGCAGCCAGGCGGAGGCCGGCAGGCAGGTAATTTCGGGCGTTGCGGGCTCGGACGGGCCCCAGGCGGAGAGGCGCTTCAAGCGCCGCCCCGCGCGGAGATCGCCCAGCACGGCGATCCGGAACGCCTCCGCCAAGCCCATGGCCGCCGCCAGGACCCCGCTGATCTCGTTGCCCGCCCGGCCCCGCTCGCCGAGCGCGCGCGGCGCGACCACGCCGGTCCAGCCATCGGCCCAGCATACGATCCGGGCGTCGCCGCCGCCCGCGCCGACGTGCAGGCGCAGGGCGTCGGGGGGTGGGGGTGTCGTGCGCGCGCCCTCGGCCACTAGCTGTGGGCGGAAGGCCCCGGCGGGGCCTAGGCGCAGCCGCCCGGGGGCGCCTGTGTCGGCGCCCATGTAGAGGCCGCCGCGGAACATCCGGCGCCCGCACCGGGCGATGGCCAGCAGGGCCGCCTGCATCCAGGGCTCAGCCGCCTCGCCATCCCACGTCAAGAGGAGGCTGGCGCGCTCGAGGCGCGCCTGCGCGGCGGGAAAGTCCAGCAATGGGTCTGTGGCGACCAGCAGCTGGGCGGCGCGATCATCGGCGATCGCAAGGCTCATCGGCCCGTCTCCAGACGAAGGGCTTTTGCGCCGTGGCGGCTGTGGTCGCGCCAGCCCGCAGCGCCGCGGTACTCGTATACGCCGACCTCGCCGGGGCCGTAGGTGCGGTTGGCGAAGTTGGGAATGATCAGGGCCATGTGCCCGACTTCGGGGATCATCGGGTTCGCCTGGTCGACGTGGCTCTGGCCGTAGCCGCCTGGGTGGGTGTGCACGTCGCCCACGACGCTCAGGTTCAGGGCCGCGCAGCGCCGCCAGACCTCGTCCATGCGCGAGCCGTCGAAGTGGATCCAGCCGCGCAGACAGTGGGGGTCGATCTCGTCGTAGGGCAGGAAGGCTTCGATCCGGCGCCTGCCGTCGGCGGTGCGGCGGCCGAGCAGGAAGGCGCCGGCCTCCCGCACCCCGCCGCCGCGATCACGCAGCTCGGTGAGAAGCCGTGTCCAGAGGTCCGCCGTCAAGACGAGCCGCGGACGCCGGCGCAGCCGACGAATGATATTCGCTATCGTGGAGAAGATCATGGACGCGCTCCAGGAAGGTGACGATGTCGCTGTCGGGACCCCAGGCGAGGTCCGCGTGCTGGTTGGGCCAGTGGCTGCGAGCCTGCCGATCGATGGGGTGGTAGAGGCACTCGCCGCAGCCAGGGCTGAAGGCGATCACGACTTGGCCGTTGGCCTGGCGCGGGCGCTGTTCGAGGGGCAGGGCGATGTTGCGCTGGCCGTCCCAAAGCGCCGCCGTCGGCGCCGTGGCGCGGTAGCCGGTGCATTCCAGCCGCAGCAGGAAGGCGTCGGGCCCCCGGTCACGGACAGGCGCCACGATGCGCACGTAGGCGTGGGGGAAGCTCAGCAGAGCGAGCTCCCATTTGCCGCGCCTGACACCGAGCCGGAAG
>NZ_CADEGK010000285.1 GCF_902826855.1 uncultured Phenylobacterium sp.
GTCTGCAGCGCGGGCGGATAGTCGTTGCCCAGGAACTTGATCAGCACCGTCATGACCGAGAAGGTCAGGGCCGAAGCCAGCATCCACAGCGCGCCCTGCAGGTTCGGGGAGAGCCGGCTCACGATCGCGCGTCCCCCGTCATGGCTTCCTCACCCGCCGATTCTCGGCGATCAGTAGCCATGCCTGCGTTGCAACGCCACCCGGACTTCCCCTGCGCCGCCCTGAGTGGGATCGAGGTGGACGTGGGGCGGTCCGCCCGCGGGCAGCTGGCGCTGCGCTACCGGCTGAGCGGCGTGACGGATGCGCTGATGCTGACCTCGGGGCCGGCTGTCCGCACCGACGAGCTGTGGCGACACACCTGCCTCGAGGCCTTCATCCAGGCGGCGCCCGACGCCAGCTACCGCGAGCTCAACCTGGCGCCCGGCGGGGCGTGGGCCGCCTATCGGTTCGACGGCTACCGGGCAGGCATGGCCAACGCCGAGGTGGATCCGCCGCAGGTCTGGGCAAGCGCCGCGAATGACATCACGGTTGCCTGGATGCTGGACCTTCCCGCCGATCGTCCTTGGCGCATCGGCGCCTGCGCGGTGATCGAGGAAGTCGGCGGAAGGCTGTCCTATTGGGCGCTTGCGCATCCGCCGGGAAAGCCCGACTTCCACCATCCCGATGGCTTCGGCCTGCAACTTCCGGCGCCCGAGGCCCCATGAGATTCGGTATCGACCGCCTGCTCGCCGACCCGGCCCTGCGCGCGCCCCTGGCCGGCCGCCGCGTCGCGCTCCTGGCCCATCCCGCCTCGGTGACCCAGGACCTGACGCACAGCCTGGATGCGCTGGCCGCCGTGGACGGGGTGAACCTCACTGCCGCCGTCGGGCCGCAGCATGGGCTGCGCGGCGACAAGCAGGACAACATGGTCGAGAGCCCGGACTTCAACGACCCGGTGCACGGCGTCCCGGTGTTCAGCCTCTACGGCGAGGTGCGCCGCCCGACCGATGCGATGATGGACACGTTCGACGTCCTGCTGGTGGACCTGCAGGACCTCGGCTGCCGCATCTACACCTTCATCACCACCCTGCGGTACGTGCTGGAGGCCGCCGCCGCGCATGGCAAGGCGGTGTGGGTGCTGGACCGCCCGAACCCCGCCGGCCGCCCGGTCGAGGGCCTGACGCTGCGACCCGGCTGGGAGAGTTTCGTCGGCGCGGGGCCGATGCCGATGCGCCACGGTCTGACCCTGGGCGAACTCGGCCACTGGTTCATCGCCACGCTCAAGCTGGACGTCGAGTACCGGGTGATCGGGATGGAGGGTTGGGCGCCCGACGCTGCGCCCGGCTTCGGCTGGCCCGTGGGCCAGCGGACCTGGGTCAATCCCAGCCCCAACGCGCCGAACCTGTGGATGGCCCGGGCCTACGCCGGCCCGGTGATGCTGGAAGGCACGACGCTGTCCGAAGGCCGCGGCACCACCCGGCCGCTCGAGCTGTTCGGCGCGCCGGACATCGATGCACGCGCCGTGATCGCCGAGATTCGCGCGCTCGCGCCGCAGTGGCTGGCCGGCTGCGCCCTGCGGGACTGCTGGTTCGAGCCCACTTTCCACAAGCACCAGGGCAAGCTCTGCGCCGGCGTGCAGATCCACACCGAGACCGGCTACGACCACGCGGCATTCAAGCCCTGGCGGCTGCAGTCACTGGCGTTCAAGGCCATCCGCCGGCGCTACCCGGACTACCCGCTGTGGCGCGACTTCCCCTACGAGTACGAGATCGGCAAGCTCGCCATAGACGTGATCAACGGAGGCCCGCGGCTGCGCGAGTGGGTGGACGATCCGGCGGCGAGGCCGGCCGACCTCGACGCCATCACCGACCCCGACGAGGCCGCCTGGGCCGAAGCCCGACGGCCGTTCCTGCTCTACTGAGCCTCGTCGCGCAGCAGGACGCCGGCGGCATACAGCGCCGCGACGTCCGCCTCACCCTTGCCCAGCCACTCGGCCAGGACCGTTTCGTTGTGCTCGCCCCGGTGCGGCGCGACGCCCCGGACCTCGCTGACGGCGTCGGAGTAGCGGTAGGGTGACTGCGGAATAGGACGCGTCCCGCCCGCGCGGTCGTCGACCTGGGCGATGGAGCCGCGGGCCCGGATCGTGGGCTGCTCGGCGAGGGCGGCGCCGGCGCGGACCTGGCCCCAGGCGATGTTCATGGCGGCCATCGCCGCCTCGACCGCCTCCCAGTCCGGCAGGCCGGCCAGGAAGTCGCCCACCGCCGCGCGCCGCAGCCGGATCTTCTCCGCCAGCGGCGTGTCGGGAGCGGCCGGGTCCTTGAGGCCCAGCTTCTCGGTCAGCTGCCGGAATAGGTGGCGGAAGTCCGCCGACATCAGGATGTCGCCCGGCCCCGCCGCCCATACGTCGTTGGGCAGGCCCATGGTGCCCTCGGAATCTTCCAGCTCGTAGTGGATCTGGTCGTCGGTCACGAGGGTGGCGTCGATCATGGCGATGTCGACGTGCTGGCCCACGCCGGTCCGCTCGCGCAGGATCACCGCGGCCAAGACCCCGACGAGGCCGTGCAGCGAGGCGTTGGTGTCGGCCACCGAGAGCGGCAGCTCCGTGTGCGGGGCCCCGCTGCGGCGGTGGGCGCGGTGCATCAGCCCCACCTCCGCGTGGACGATCGGCGCATAGGCCGGCCGCCGCGATTCCGGGCCCCCGTGGCCGAAGCCGGAGATGGACAGCATGATCAGCCGCGGGTTCACCGCCTTCAGTGCGTCGTAGCCGAGGCCCAGGCGGGGCATGACGTCCGGCCGGAAGTTCTCCAGCAGGATGTCGGCCTTGCGGACCAGCTCCAGCACCAGTTCGCGTGCGCCGGGCGCCTGCAGGTCCACGCAGATGTCGCGCTTGCCGGCGTTCTGCTGGTGGTAGTAGCCGGGCACGCCGCCCACCACCTTGCCCCACATCCTGGTCACGTCGCCTTCCGGCGGCTCGACCTTGACCACGTCGGCGCCCAGGTCGCAGAGCATCCGGCCGGCGAACGGCCCGGCCAGCACCCGCGACATGTCGAGGACCTTCAGCCCGGCGAGCGGGCTTTCACGGGAGGCCACTCAGTCCACCGTCACGACGACCTTGCCCAGCGCCTTGCGGTTGGCCAGGTGGGTGATCGCCTCGCCCGCGCGCTCCAGCGGGAAGCGCTCGGAGATGAACGGCTTGATCTTGCCCGCCGAATACATCTCCAGCAGCTCGGCGACGTTCTTGCGGTGCTTCTCCGGGTTCTTGGCGACCCAGCCGCCCCAGAACACGCCCACGATCTGGCAGCACTTCAGGAGCGCGAGGTTGAGCGGGATCTTCGGGATCTCGCCCGCGGCGAAGCCGACCACCAGGTAGGTGCCCTCCCAGCCGATGGAGCGCAACGCCGGCTCGGCGTAGGCGTCGCCGATCGGATCGTAGATGACGTCCGGGCCGTCCGGGCCGCAGGCGTCCTTGAACAGGGCCGACATGGCCTTCTGCGATTCACGGTCGAACGGACCCTTGGGATAAACCACGCCGGCGGCGGCGCCGTGCTTGATGCAGAGGTCGACCTTCTCCTGGCTGGAGCAGGCGGCGATGACGCGCGCGCCCATGGCGACGCCCAGCTCGACGGCGGCCAGGCCCACGCCACCGGCAGCGCCCAGCACCAGCAGGGTCTGGCCAGGCTTCAGATGAGCGCGCTCGTCCAGCGCATGCCAGCTCGTGCCATAGGTCATGATGAAGGCTGAGGCCTCGTCGAAGGGCATCGCGTCGGGGATCTTCACCAGCCGCCCGGCCTCGACCGCCAACTCCTGGGCCATACCGCCCGAGCCGGTGTTGGCCAGCACCCGGTCGCCGGGCTTCACGTGCGTGACGCCCTCGCCGACCGACTTGACGATGCCGCTGACCTCGCCGCCCGGCGAGAACGGCCGCGGCGGCTTGAACTGGTACTTGTCCTCGATGATCAGCACGTCCGGAAAATTGACGCCGACCGCCTTGATGCTGACGACGGCCCAGCCGGGCTTCGCCTCGGGCGAGGCCACGTCCTCGAGCACCAGGGTCTCCGGCCCACCGACGGCCTTGCTCAACAGCGCCTTCATGACGTCTCTCTCCCGAAAGGTTTGGCGGACCCTAGCCGGGTCGAACGGATGTTTGAAGGCGTCGATTTGGCCGCGGACGCGACGTCACCTATATTCGACCCTCTCCAGAAGGACCGACCCTTGGGCGTGACCCTCGATCTCAGCCGTGCGCCGGCGAAAGCGCTTGCGCCGCCCAACCTCACCGGCCTGAGCCGCAGCGAGCTCGCGGCCGCGCTGGTCGACGCCGACGTCGTGCCGGCGGCGAAGGCGAAGATGCGCGCCGGCCAGGTCTGGCGCTGGATCCATCACTACGGCGTCACCGACTTCGCCCAGATGACCGACGTGGCCAAGGAGACGCGGATCGCCCTGGCCCAGACCTTCTCCCTGGCCCGCCCGCAGGTCGTCGAGCGCCAGGTCTCCAAAGACGGCACGCGCAAGTGGCTGATCCGCACCGCCCCCGGCATCGAGGTCGAGACCGTCTACATTCCCGACGTGGGCCGCGCGGGCGCGCTCTGCGTCTCCAGCCAGGTCGGCTGCACGCTCAACTGCACCTTCTGCCACACCGGCACCCAGGCGCTGGTGCGCAACCTGACCGCCGCCGAGATCGTGGCTCAGGTGCAGGTGGCGCGCGACGACCTGGAGGAGTGGCCCTCGCCCAAGGAGGACCGCAAGCTCACCAACATCGTCTTCATGGGCATGGGCGAGCCGCTCTACAATCTCGACAACGT
>NZ_CADEGK010000286.1 GCF_902826855.1 uncultured Phenylobacterium sp.
CATCGTCGCCTCGGTCTCGTGCATTTACGGCATCGGCTCGGTCGAGACCTATTCGGCGATGACCTTCTCGCTGAAGCCGGGCGACCGGATCGACGAGAAGAAGCTGATGGGGGACCTGGTCGCCCTTCAGTACAAGCGCAACGACCAGGCCTTCGAGCGGGGCAGCTTCCGCCGGCGCGGCGACACCCTGGAGATCTACCCGGCCCACTACGAGGACCGAGCCTGGCGGATCAGCCTGTTCGGCGATGAGATCGAAGCCATCACCGAGTTCGACCCGCTGACCGGCAAGAAGACTGCCGAGTTGCAGGGCATCAAGGTCTACGCGAACAGCCACTACGTGACGCCGCGGCCGACGCTCCGGCAGGCGATCAACCAGATCAAGGCGGAGCTGAAAGACCGCCTCGACTGGATGGTGGCCAACGGCAAGCTGCTGGAGGCGCAGCGGCTGGAACAGCGCACGACCTTCGACATGGAGATGATCGAGGCGACCGGGTCGTGCGCCGGAATCGAGAACTACAGCCGCTACCTCACGGGCCGCCGGCCGGGCGAGCCGCCGCCGACCTTCTTCGAGTACATCCCCGACAACGCGCTCCTCTTCATCGACGAGAGTCACCAGACGGTGCCGCAGATCGGCGGCATGTACCGGGGCGACTACCGCCGCAAGTTCACCCTGGCCGAGTACGGCTTCCGCCTGCCCTCCTGCATCGACAACCGCCCGCTCAAGTTCGAGGAGTGGGACGCCATGCGGCCGGACAGCGTGTTCGTCTCCGCCACGCCCGGACCGTGGGAGATGGAGCGCACCGGCGGCGTCTTCGCCGAGCAGGTGATCCGGCCGACCGGCCTGATCGACCCGCCGGTGGAGATCAAGCCGGTCACCAAGGGCGGCTTTTCCCAGGTGGACGACGTCATCGACCAGTGCCGGCAGGTGGCGGCCAAGGGCTACCGCGCGCTGATCACCGTGCTGACCAAGAAGATGGCCGAGGACCTGACGGAGTACATGCACGAGCAGGGCCTGCGCGTCCGCTACATGCACTCCGACGTCGACACCCTGGAGCGGATCGAGATCATCCGCGACCTGCGGCTCGGCGCCTTCGACGTGCTGGTGGGGATCAACCTGCTACGTGAGGGCCTGGACATCCCCGAGTGCGGGCTGGTGGCGATCCTCGACGCGGACAAGGAGGGCTTCCTGCGCTCGGAGACCAGTCTGATCCAGACGATCGGGCGTGCGGCGCGGAACGTGGACGGGCGGGTGATCCTCTACGCCGACAGCGTCACCGGCTCCATGGAGCGGGCGATGGCCGAGACGTCGCGCCGGCGGGAGAAGCAGGAGGCCTACAACACCGCCCACGGGATCACGCCGGAGAGCATCAAGTCCTCGATCAAGGACATCCTGGCGAGCCCCTACGAGAAGGACCGGGTCACCGTGCCGGTGGGCGTGGCCGAGGACGGCAAGCCCTTCGTCGGCGACAACTTCAAGACCACGCTGAAGGACCTCGAGGCGAAGATGCGCGAGGCGGCCGCCAACCTGGAGTTCGAGACCGCCGCGAGGCTGCGCGACGAGATCAAGCGCCTGAAACTGCTGGACCTGGAGTTCGCCAACGAGGTGCTGACCTCCGAGGGCGACACCGTCGACCGCAGCGCGCCGAAGCGCGTGCGCGCCGAGGCCCGGCAGGAAGCGGCCGAGCGGTTCAGGAAGGCACGGGGGCGGCGCTAGGCCGGACGTGGCAGGCCCCTCCAGAAACGACAATGGCCGCGTCGCCGCGGCCATCGCTCTCGCAGAGCGGGCGGAGCCCGGAGGCTCCGCCCTTCTTGCGACTACCAGACCTTCTTGGTCACGCCGACCCGGAGCGTGCGCCCCAGCGGGTTGCCGGTGAAGGGATCGTAGCCGGCGCTCAGGCGTGCGAAGGACGGATCCTTGTCGAACACGTTCTGAAGCCGCACGGAGACAGTGGTGTCCCAGGGCAGCTCGACCCGATAGGCCGCGTCGAAGACGATGTTCTCCTTGATCTTCCGCCCCGTCAGAAGGGCTCGCGGAGATCCCGGAGGGCCCAGCGTCGCCATCGGTGCGAAGGTTGCCACCCGCTGGTCGACGTAGCTCGAGATGTAGTTCGCGGTGATACGCAGGTTGTGCGGGCCGCGCGAGAAGTCGGTGTAGAACTGCGCCTTCCAGTCAGGCACCGGCACGATGCTCTGGCCCTGGTTCAGCTTGTTCGCCCCGTCGAAGGCCCGCCCGACGAGGATGCCCTCTACGAACTGGTCGTCGACCTTGAACTCGATGACGTAGCTCAGGCTGCCGCCGACGGTGATGTCGAGGCCGCCCACCGGTTCAGGCAGGTTGTAGGTCACCAAGAGGTCGACGCCCGAAGTCTTCTGGTCAGCGCCGTTGACCAGCCCGGTTTGCAGACGCGCCACGTTGGCGAGCGCGCAGGGCTGTCCCGCGAAGAAGCTGAAGCGGGGCAGGAGCGCCGCGCCCGGCGAGCCAGGCGTACACGCGGTCGGGCCCGTGGTGGGGAACGCCGCAGCCACGATCGCGTCGAAGGGCTCGGCGACGATCGGCTTTTCGAAGTCGAAGCTCCAGTAGTCCAGGGTGGCCAGGAAGCCGCCGGTCCTCACGATGCCGCCCACGCTGTAGGTCAGCGCGGTTTCCGGCGAGAGGCCCGGGTTGCCCACGATGTCCACCGGACGGAAGTTGCCGCCGAAGAACTGCAGGGTGGTGATCCGGCCTTCGAGCGTGTTGGCCGGCGGGGCGCGGAAGGTGGTGCCCACCGAGCCGCGCACGGCGAATATGTCCGTGACCTGCCAGCGGGCCGAGACCTTCGGGTCGAAGGTGCTGCCCACGCCGCCGCCGTAGTCCTCGTAGCGAGCCGCGCCCTGGATGCTGATCCGATCGGTGAGCGGGATGTTGACCTCGGCGAAGAACGCTTTGACGTCCTGTTCGAGATCCTGCTCGCCGAAGGTGCCGAGGAAGGCCAGCGGGCCGGTCTCCAGGAGGCAGTTCCGCGAGCCCGTGATCGGCGTGTCGGGGCAGGGGTTGATGGCCACATCCCAGCCGGGCGACACGTTCACTTCGGTCTGATTGCGGCGGTACTGAGCGCCGAGGGCCCAGCCGATCTCACCGCCGGGCAGCGACAGGCCGGGAATGGTCCCGTCGAAGATCAACTCGGCCACCACCAGGCGGTTGACCGTCTCGCGCGAGTTCTCACGGAAGAACCAGGCGATCAGGTCGCGCGAGTTGCGCGGCGAGGTGGAGGTGAATTGCGGGTTGGTGGCCCCGTTGATGAAGCTGGACTGCGTGCTGTTGGAGAACGGGTTGAAGAACATGCACGGGCCCACGCCGGGCACGCCCGTCGACGGGTTGCAGCCCGGACCGCCAAGGCCGTTCAGCGCCAGCTGGAAGCGGCTGATCTCGGTATCGGACTGGCTGAGGTACGACGAGTTCTGGCCGTAGGTCAGCGCCAGGCTGTAGCCGATGTCGGCTACGGGCAGCTTGCCCCGCACGTCAGCCGAGACGCGCCACATTTCGTAGTCGCGCTTGCCCTCGGCCCCGCGGCCGTCGAACAGCGGATTGCCGTCGAACGCGAAGGGCCGGTAGGCCAGGAAAGTGGCGCCCGCGTTCCCCGCCGGGAACAGCCCGGGGTTCTTGGCGGCGAAGTCGATGAGGCCGGGGTTTGCGGCCGGCACCGTGTACTGACCGTTCGCCGACGAGAAATTGAGCGAAGGCCCGGCCAGCAGGGCGAAGCCCGAGCTGGTGTTCATCAGCACCACGCCGCGGGCGTACATCGCATCCGCATGGAAGGTGGTGTCTTCGTCGATCTCAAAGTTGAACTGGCCGAAGAAGGAGTAGCGATCCTCCTCTTCCACGAGGTTGTCGGCGCGCAGGAATTGATACTGGCACGAGCCGTTCGGCACGACCTCGCCGCCCAGGACGGCGCAGCCCGGGTCCGAACGCACGCCGCCACTCGCCCGATCGATGAAGATCGGCGTGGAGATTCCGCTGAAGCCGCTCTCCGGGTTCTGCACGAACGGCAGGACGCCGAAGTCGCGCTTCAGCAGCGGCAGCCGCGAGCGGTGGCTGAAATCGGCCGCGAAGAAGGCGTTGGCGCGCTCGTTCGAGAAACCCCACTTGAGGCCGCCGCCCCACTCGCCCTCAGAGCCCTTGATCCACCTGTGGTTCGCGTTCAGCTCCAGGCCGTCGAAGTTGGTGGGCGCGATCAGGTTCACCACGCCGCCGATGGCTTCCGAGCCGTAGGTGGCGGCCGCGCCGTCCTTCAGAACCTCGAGGCGGCCGATGGCGCCGGTGGGCAGGAGGTTGGTGTCGACCGCGCCGTTCGCCGAGAGCGGCACGCGCCGGCCGTTGAACAGCACCAGGGTGCGCGATGCGCCCAGGCCGCGCAGGTTGATGTTGCCGACGCCTTCCTGGCCCTGGCTGCGGCCGTCGAACTGGTTCGAGTCGCCCAGAACGCCGGAGCTGGCCGGCAGCGCCTTGATCAGCTCGACAGTGGTGGGGGAGCCCTGGCGCGCCAGCTCTTCGGAGCTGATAACGTCGACGGGAAGGGCGGCGTCTTCCGGTGTGCCCCGGATCAGCGATCCGGTGACCACAACCTCGGCAACGTCCTGAGCCGCCGCGGTCCCTGCGTTCATTGCGACCAAAAGTGCGAGCGCGGACGCGCCCGCAAATACCTTACGCGACATTGTCGATTTCCTCCCGATTCCCTAGCCGCGTCTGAGGCGCGGATGCCGTACTTGTGGTACAGCTCAGCCCCCACGTATTGTAA
>NZ_CADEGK010000287.1 GCF_902826855.1 uncultured Phenylobacterium sp.
CCCGCTCGCCAACCCGCTCGCCAAGGTCACGGGTTCGCTGAACGCCGTGGTCGCCGAGGGCAATTTCGTCGGGCGGCTGTTCTTCGAAGGGCGCGGCGCGGGCGAGGGGCCGACGGCGAGCGCGGTCGTCGCCGACCTTATCGACATTGCACGCGGCGAGGCGGGCCCTGCCTTCGCGATGCTTTCGCACCATTTGGAGCCGATCGGCGCAGGCGAGGCGGCAGACCGTCGCGGGCGCTATTACCTGCGCTTGTCGGTCGCCGACGAGACGGGGGTGCTTGCCGAACTCGCCGCCATGCTGGGCGCCGAGGGCGTTTCCATCGACAGCCTGATCCAGCGCGGTCAGGCCGACGCGGGCGGCGTGTTCATCGCGATCGTTTCGCACGAGACGAACGAAAGCGCGGTCCGCAACGCCATCGAGGCGATGCGCGAAAGCGCCAGCGTTCTCGGCGAACCGATGCTGATGCATATTCTGGACTTTTGAGGCGAGGCGGCTACCAGCCTTTGAGCATAATCGAATCGACAGGAGTTAAAGCCCGATGGTGAAACGCAGCGACGTGCTGGAGCGCGTGCTCGTCCTGGAAATGGTGCGCGTGACGGAATGCGCTGCGATGGCGGCCTCGCACCTTGTGGGACGCGGCGATGAGAAGGCGGCGGACGCGGCCGCGGTCGACGCGATGCGCGATGCGCTGAACGAACTCGCCTTCGACGGCACGATCGTGATCGGCGAGGGCGAGCGCGACGAGGCGCCGATGCTCTACATCGGCGAGAAGGTCGGCGCGGCGATCGGCACGGGCCCCAAGATCGACATCGCGCTGGACCCGCTGGAAGGCACGACGCTCACCGCCAAGGCGATGGCCAATGCGCTGGCGGTGATGGCCTGGGCGCCGAAGGGCACCCTGCTGAACGCCCCGGACACCTACATGGACAAGATCGCCTGCGGGCCGGGTTATCCGGCCGGCGTCATCGACCTGGACAAGAGCCCGGGCGAGAACGTCCAGGCGCTGGCCAACGCCAAGGGCGTGGCGGCGGAAGAGATCACCGTCTGCGTCCTGGACCGGCCGCGGCATGCCGAGATCATCGCCGCCCTGCGCGCGGTGGGCGCGCGGGTGTACCTGATCACCGACGGCGACGTTGCGGGCGTGATGAACACCGCTGACCCCGAGACCGGCGTGGACCTCTACCTCGGCTCCGGCGGCGCGCCGGAGGGCGTGCTGGCGTGCGCGGCGCTGAAATGCGTGGGCGGGCAGTTCCAGGGCCGGCTGGTGTTCCGCAACGCCGACGAGCGGGCGCGCGCGGCGCGGGTGGGGATCACCGACCTCGACCGCAAGTACGACCTGCACGAGATGGTCCGCGCCGACGCGATCTTCGCGGCCACCGGGGTCACCAAGGGCGCGCTGCTGGACGGGGTGACCCTGAAGGACGGCTTCGTCCACACCCACACCCTGGTGATGAATTCCGCCACCCACACCGTGCGCGAAGTGCGCATGAAGCGGCCGGTCTGAGCCGACCCGGCCGACCGCCACCCAGGAGTAGACAACCTTGACGAGCCCGTCGCCCCGCGCCCTCGAGATCGGCGCCCGTGTGGAAACCTTCGTCCGCGAGGTGGTGATCCCCTACGAGAAGGACCCGCGGCGCGACCACCACGGCGCGCCCACCGACGAGCTGGTCTATGAGATGCGCGACAAGGCCCGCGGGGCCGGCGTGCTGACGCCGCACGTCCTGGGCGACGGCGATCACCTGTCGCAGCTCGAGACGGCCTATGTGCTGCAGAAGACAGGGCTCTCGCCACTGGGTCCGCTGGCCTGCAACACCATGGCCCCCGACGAGGGCAACATGTACCTGCTGGGCAAGGTCGGCAGCCCCGAGCACAAGGAGCGGTTCCTGAAGCCGCTGGTGGAGGGCCGCGCGCGCTCGGCGTTCTTCATGACCGAGCCGGACGGCGGCGCGGGCTCCGACCCGTCGATGATGAAGACCACCTGCCGGCCGGACGGCAACCACTGGGTCATCAACGGCCGCAAGACCTTCATCACCGGCGCGCAGGGCGCGGCCGTCGGCATCATCATGGCCAAGGGCGAGGAGGGGGCCAGCATGTTCCTCGTCGACCTGCCCGATCCGGCCATCAAGATCGAGCACGTGCCCAACACCATCGACACCTCCATGCCCGGCGGCCACGCGACGATCCTGATCGACAACCTGCGGGTGTCGGCGGACCAGATGCTGGGCAAGCCGGGCGAGGGCTTCCGCTACGCGCAGATCCGCCTGTCGCCGGCGCGCCTGTCGCACTGCATGCGCTGGCACGGCTGCTGCGAGCGCGCGCACGAGATCGCCACCGACTACGCCAACCGCCGCGAGGCCTTCGGCCAGAAGCTGATCGACCACGAGGGCGTGGGCTTCATGCTGGCCGAGAACCTCATCGACCTGAAGCAGTCCGAGCTGATGATCGCGTGGTGCGCGGGCGTCCTGGATTCCGGCGCGCTGGGCACCGTCGAGAGCTCGATGGCCAAGGTCGCCGTCTCAGAGGCTCTCATGCGTATCGCCGACCGCTGCGTGCAGGTGATGGGCGCTACCGGGGTCTCCGACGCCACCATCGTCGAACAGGTCTACCGAGAGGTCCGCGCCTTCCGCATCTATGACGGGCCGACCGAGGTCCATAAGTGGAGCCTGGCGAAGAAGATCCGCAGGGATTGGCGCGAAGCCCAGGGCTAGGGGGAGCCACGGGTTGGGTCACGCCGGCTCTCGCTCCGACGTCGATCTACGTCCTCGACCCTTGGCGGGGCTTCATGCGCTTTGGATGGTCACACGCACCTTCGCGGCCACTTCATCAAGCGTCGCCGCGAGCCGGTTCACTTGGGAGAGGGTGGAGGCAAGTTCCGGCCCATAGCGGGTGACGAGGTACTCACGCGAGCTCGCCATAGCCTTCAGGTGCGCGGCCGTCCGCTTCCGCAGCACCAGTCCATTCTCGATAGCAAGGTTCGCGCGCGCCGCCAGGTCGTGGTGAAGGCCGCGGACGAGCGTAGGGTGGGAACCCGAATGGAGAAGGTGGGCGCTAAGGTAGAGTTCGACGGCGTGGATTGCGGCCAACCGGTACGGGGCCCGCGAGATTGGATCGCCCCGACGTCCCTGGCCCGCAATCACCAGAGCGGCCTGCCGATACTCTTCCGCAAGCCTGAGCAACTCTGACGCGGTAGCAACGTCTCCAGGGTATGCGGCGCGCTTCTTCGACATTGCCGGAAGGGTATCGAAGCTGTGCTTACTCTTCCGCTAAGCACCGCTCACCAGACCGTCGGTCGAATCAGGGATGACGGGGCGTCGAGCCGACATTCAGGTGCACGGCGATAGCTTCTTCAAGGCGCGGGACATCCACGTTCTTCAACGATCTGAAGGTGATGCAATAGCCCGTGACCTTCGCCTTCCCGAGCCTCCCGGCGTAAGTCTTGGGCAGATACGTCTTGTCCTCGATCCCCATGAGATAGACGGAGACGCCAGCCGTGTTCCCGCTCATGCCGACCCGATAGTACTCTCGTACTTCGCCGTCAGCGTACCTCCGGGTGTGAGATCCGTATCCCACGCTCGGATTGGAGACGATCTTGCCCTCGTCGTTTCTTCCGCTGACGAACCACAGCCTACAGCCCGGTGAAAGCGCAGCTATGCGGCGATGCAGCCACGCCATCTCCTCGCGCCTTGGTTGAGGTTGCAGGGCGATCCAGGCATCGATCTGCTCTTGCTCGCTCACGCCAAGCCCCCGGGTTCACTCGGCCTCCTTAGGGCCTGGTGGAACGACGGTCAGCCAGCCCGCATACCGACACGCTTCCCCAGATTTCCTGTGAAGCGCGTTGGCTATGAAGCCACCGATGGCCGATATCCTGAGCTGGCGGTGCGTGGCGACGGCTGGGCTCGCGCCCCGGCGCGCCGGCATCTCCTCGCTGGACCCGTCGGCGCCGTCGCTTCGGTCGCCTGGACTACGACGGGACCAGGGCGACGGCGGGCGGCGGCGAGGCGGCGGCGTAGGCTTCGGCTTCGCGTGCGATCAGCACATCGGCGAGGAACCAATAGGCCTCGCCCCAGGCCGTGAGTATCTCGGCCGTGGCGGCGTCGCCAAGGATGTCCTTGATCGCCGGGAGCAGAGCATCGGCGACGGCCGGATAGTGGGCAGGCTTGATATGCGCGCCGACGTGCTGGGAGGCGATCCGCTCGATCGCCGGGGCCAGGACGTCGAGCTTGTCCGCGTTCTGCGCGAAGGCGAGGATAGCTCCGGCCAGACGTCGGGGCTGTTCGCCGGACGCCTGCGCGGCCTGGTCAAACAGGGACTTGATCTCCGGGTCGGTGAACAGACGCTCGTACATGCGCTGGGTGATCTCCAGCCCGTGTTTCTGCAGCGCAGGCGCGGTCGATTTGACGATCGCAATGGTCTCGGCGGAGAGCGGCTTGGTCATGGCGTCCGTTTCTGGCTCGAAGTGACGGCGGTCAGCTGAAGCGAAAGGCACCCTTGGCCCGGATAATCTGCCGGCGCGAGTCCGTATCAATACTAGGTCTCGGAAACTGAGCATGGGTTTTGGAGCAGCTGCGGCAGGTTTACGCGAGTGAAGTAAAGTACAGACGAACCGAACTCG
>NZ_CADEGK010000288.1 GCF_902826855.1 uncultured Phenylobacterium sp.
GGATACAGGCGATCTTCACCTCAAACGCCACGCCACTTGGGGAATGCAGGTCTACACCTTCCTGTGGGGCTTCATGTTCGCCCCGCTGGCGATCCGGATGAACAACATCTGGCCGCTGATCATTGGCCATTGGCTCTACGATTACGTCCAGTTCGTCACGGTCATTACCCAGAAGGCGGAGGCGGTGCGGTTTGACCTGTGGCTCTACCCGGTCGAATTGGTCATCGGCGTGATCCTCAGCGTCCAGATCTGGCGCGATCGCGAACGGGCGTGATCTGCGCCGCCGCGGGCCATCTCCGACGCCGGGTTTCCGCGTTGCCGCCTGAAGCCCCAAGGTCACTTGCGTCTGGCCGACGGCCGCTCACGGCGCAGCGCCACCGGTTGAACTACGGCTCCGGCAAGGACTCCGCGCTGCGGGCCTCGCGGGCGCTGACGAGGCGCGGGCGCGGCTGGGCTCGATGTTCAGCTGCGCAAACCTCTCGGACGAGATGAGCGGCCTCCTCCGGAACAACCCCGACCGCATGGCCTATCGCCTCGCCCCGGAGGACCGCCGTCTGATCCGTGACCCGGCCACAGGACGGTCAGGAGGCCAGTCGATCTCCGTCCTGATGCTGCATTCGAAAGGCCGCCGGTGGCACGCTGAACCAGGTCCGGAACGACCGAGTGAAGCTGGTCCGGTCCGAAAAGCCAAGCAGGTCCGAAATTTCCTGGATGGTGCGCGACGGGTCCGAAAGCATGGCGGCGGCCAAGCGCTTGCGCTCCTCCTCCACGATCGTGCGGAAGGTCGCGCCCGACTTCGTCAGGTTTCGCTCAAGGCCACGGACCGACTTGCCCAGCGACGAGGCGACGTCGCGGAGCGACGGCGGGCGCTGCTCCGCTTCGATCGCCTCAGCCACAAGCCGGCGGACCTGGGAGACGACTGCGGCCTCGCGCATCCTTGCGCCCTGCTCGCGGGCCATGCGCAGGGCCATGTTCCAGAGGAGCGGGTCGTGCATCGGGTTCCGTTGCCGGTCCCACGATCTCGGATAGGTGACGGCGTCGGCCGGACGGCCAAATCGGAAAATCGCGCCCGGTATGCCTGGAACCTGGTCCGGATCGTCAGGTCCAGTCCAGACGAAACTCAGCTCCACCTCCCCCGGAGTCGGAGCGGAGCGGGACTCCAGAAAGCGGTGCATCTGCACGGCGAGGTTGAGCGCCACGACCAGGCTGGCCGGACCGAGATCCACATTCGAACGCAATTCGACAGTTCTGGACTCGCCTTCGACGCGGCTCTCGACGATCAGGTGCGGGTTGTTAAGTCGGGTCAACTCGACGATCGCATCCACCCCTGCCCCTAGGTCAGGTGCGAAGGCGGTCAAGAGGCCGGCCATCCGCCCGGTCGGCGCTTGTATGGCCCGCACCAAGAGAGCAGCCAGATCGCTGAAGCCAAGGTGGATCAGCAGATTTCCCTTGATCCGGACACTGTCACGCAGGGACAGGAATTCCGGCAGGTCAGGCTCCTCGCCGGAAATTTCGGAGCCGTCCAGTAGCCACGCCGGCCGACCCAGCCATGCGTCGAGCTTGCGGATTGCGGCGGAGGGAACAAGCTGGTCTCCCGCCGCGCCAAGTCCGGCGATCGCGGCGTCCACTTCGGCGGACAGTTGGAACGCGTCCCGCGGAAGCCGTGACGCCATACGCGAACTGCACATGTGCGTTCCTCACACGCGATCTGTCGAAACGTGGTCCAAGCCTATGAGAACCAGGTTCTCTATCGCACTCGCGCTCCTGCACCGACAGGTTGAAGGCTAGGCGACCGACCCGATCCGGGTAAGTCTGCCCTAGAGTTCGGTCGTCGAACCCAAGGGCGCCTTGAATTAGATCAAAGTCAGGACGACGAGGGGCACGGGGCAGGCATGCAGGACAGTTGCGTTGCAGCAGCTTCGGCCGGGTTCGCGAAGGATGACGACATTGCGCGTCTGGCCGCCCGCCTTGCGATGGAGCACTTCCTTCGGACCGCCCTGGGCCTTGCCAACATGTTGCCCGGCGAGGACCTCCTCACGATGCTGGTCCACCGCGCCATCGTGACGGCGAACCTGGCGCACCTCGATGTCGACCCGTCAGTCCGCCAATACGCGACGCTGGCGGCCGCTCCGCCCGATGAGGTCCGCCGCCCCGTGAGCGTTCGTGCGATCGCCGCGTCTGTCGGGATCCCGTTCGAGAACGTTCGTCGTCGGGTCCAGCGCCTTGTCGAACTGGGTCTGTGCCGAAGGGTGCGAGGTGGCATGATCCTCCCCGCCGTGTCCCTGGAGGGTCCGGAGGCGGAACTCGCGTTGCTGGCCAACATGGCGGGTCTGCGACGCCTGTTCCGGCGACTTGAGAGTGCGGGGTTCGACCTTTCGGGGGACGCGTCCTCGCCGCGTTTGCGTCGTCCGGTGGCGGAAGCGGACACACGCCTGGCGCATGAGGACAATGGCGACTGACGCGAACTTGCGTAGAGCTTGGCTCGGCTAAGGTCGGAAGACAGCTCTCGGCGGTCGCGATTGGGAGGAACGGCATGGACCTGATGAGGATCATCCGGTCGTTCGAGGAATTCATCTACGAGGTCATGACCTGGCTGCTGTTCTACCCGCGAACCCTGGTCCGGATTCTGCGCCATCCGGTCGGGATGCTGGAGTATGCGATCGCCGAACAGGCCGATCCACCCGAGGACCAGTACAGCGACAGCCTGAGCCCGCCGCTCTTCCTCATGCTGACGGTCGTCGTCTGCTACATCGTGGAGCGGATGACGCACTTGGCGCCCGCTCACGCGACCAACGGACTTCTGGGGCAGTTGCTGAAATCTGCGGAATCGACGCTTGTGACCCGCTCGTTGCTCTATGCGATCTTCCCGCTGGTCTTCGCTGCCGACTATATCCAGGTGAAGCGATTGGCGTTGACCCGCCAGACGCTGCGCCCGGCCTTCTTCGGCCAATGCTACCTGGCGGGTGGATTCATCCTGCTGATCGCAATCGGGGCAACCGCGCTGCGACTGCATGCCCAGCCTGTCATAGGCGCAGCCCCGATCGCCGTCGGCGTGGTCTGGTATCTGACGGCCAACACCCTGTGGTTCCGCAAGTCGCTCGCTATTGGCGCCCCGAGCGCCGTCATGCTGGCGCTGCGGGGCTTCGCGCTGGCCATGATCATTATACTGGCCTTGCTGACGGGGATCGCGCTCACGTCCCTCACCTCGACCTGACGAGGCCGAGGCGCGGCGGACCCGCCGCCGCGCCGGCCAAGATCAACTACGGCTTGGCCGGAGCCGCCGGCGCTTCCGGGAGCGGAGCCGTCGAGGGCGCCGAAGGCGCGCCCGCGGCGAACAGGTGCGTGTCCGCAGCGCCGCCCTTGAGCTTCTTCGCGTCGTCGCAGAAGGCCGCCTTGTCCTCCGCATGCGAGCCGATGATCGAACCGCTGCTCATCCCGAGAAACATCAGGACCGCATCGTGCTCGTGCTGCTTCTGCGCGTCCGATGCGTCGGCCGCACCGAGAGCCAGGGTGGCTTCGACGGCGCGGCCCAGCTTTTGGGCGTCGACCTCCAGATCGCTGCAGAGCGCCGAGGCCGCCATGTAGTAGCCCATGTTGAGGATGCGGCCCTGTTGTTCCGCGTTGAAGGTCGCCGCCATCAGCGCGGTGACGACATCGCCGGTTTCGACCCTGGCGGCGTCGCGTCCCGAGGGCGGCGCGGCTGCTGCGGCAGCCTCCGGCTTCTTGGCGGGGCTGCATCCGGCGAGCAGGGCGACCCCGGCGGCGAGCGCGAGATATCGGGTGCGTTGCATGTTCGCGCTCCTAGTAGCGATACTTGAATTCACGATTGGTCCAGTAGGCCGAGTACCCGCGGCCGCGCTCGTAGCAGGTGCGCTGGTTGGGGTAGCAATCGACATCCCTCGCCGGCGAGTAGGAACCCCTTCCGCCGCGGTCGTCGTCGCGGTCATTGTCCTTCTTGTGGTTGGCCGCGGCGGCGGCCAGCAGGCCCACCGCCAGGGCGCCCGCGACGATGGCGGTCGAATTGTCCTTTTTCTTCTTGTCCTCGCGGCCCGCCGACAGATTGCAGTCGCCGGACGACCGGCTCTCGATCTCACGGTAGCGCCCGTTTGAAACATAGAGGCTGATGCACTCGCGGCCGCGGTCGCGCCACCAGAGCTGATTGCCGCCCTCGTTGTGATCGAACACATAGCCTCGCGCGTTCAGGCTGCCCTCGGCCTGGCCGGCCTTGGCGCCGATAAGGTCCATCGGCTGGGCCAGGGCCGTTCCGGAGATCATTCCGGCGATGATCGAGCCGACGAGTATCGTCCGACGACAGTTCTGCATCTTCGTCTCCTTTGTCGTTTCCGCAGGGACGTGCACGGCGCGGGGATTCACCAGATCCGCACCCGTTGTTCCGGCGGCAGGTAGAGCTTGGATTGCGGCGTCGCGCCGAACGCCGCGTACCAGGCGTCGATGTTGCGGACGATGCCGTTGGTCCGGAATTCTCCGGGGCTGTGGTTGTCGGTCAGAGCCCGCCGCTGAATATCTTCGGGCGTCGACAGCGAGCGCCAGGCCTGGGCCCAGGACAGGAAGAATCTCTGGTCGCCGGTGAACGCGGCCAG
>NZ_CADEGK010000289.1 GCF_902826855.1 uncultured Phenylobacterium sp.
AGGTCCTTCACGCGGCCGCCGCGGATCAGGACCACCGAGTGTTCCTGGAGGTTGTGGCCTTCGCCGGGGATGTAGCACACAGCTTCGATGCCGGTGGTCAGACGCACCTTGGCGACCTTCCGGAGCGCCGAGTTCGGCTTCTTCGGGGTCGTGGTGTAGACCCGGGTGCAGACGCCGCGGCGCTGCGGGCAACCCTTCAGGGCCGGAACCTTGTTCCGCGAGGGCTTGTCCTGGCGCGGCTTACGGATGAGCTGGTTGACTGTCGGCATCTAGTCTCGCTTGCGAGGAGGCGTGTGCCGTTTGGCCGGAGCGCCTCGGTTGGGATCGTTTGTGGTCGTCGTCCGAAGCCGGCCCATGAAACGCAAAAACTCGCCGGATCGCGTTGGAGGCGTTCCGGCGGGGCGCGGCTCATCGGAGCCGGGAAGAATCCCCCGGCCTCGAAAGAGCGCGCTACATAGTCGTGAAGCGGCGTCCCGTCAATCTCGCAGCCCCGGCCGCGGCGCGATGGCGGAACCCTCTCGGACGGCCATGAATTCGCCTCGCATGCGCCGCTCCCTAAGGTGCAGCTTTGAGGCCTGGGAGACCGAATGGCGAGGGCGCGTCCCAGCCGGAGTGGATGGATCGTGGCGGCCTCCCTGGCCGTCCACGCTGCGCTGCTGACGGTGCTGGCCGTACATGCTCCCCGCCTGCGCGTCCCGCAGGAGCAGGCGGGGCCTCCGGAGGCCGTGATCCCGGTCCTGATCATGCCGCGCGTCCCGCCGCCGGCGGCACAGCCGGGGGCCAAACCGCAGCCGATCCGCCTGCACCGCCGCCCGCAGCGCTTCGCGCCCGAGGATACAACGGTAGCGCCGCTGGTGGTCCCAGCGGCCGAGGAGCGGCCGTCGGCCCCGTCGGCCCCCGGGCCACGCACCCTGAACATCGCGCCCGCGGAAGATGCGATCGCCGTCAACGCCCGCAAGGCGCTGCGCAGCAGGCTGGGCTGCGCCAACGCCGCAGCGCTTGGCCTGACCCGCGAGGAACGGCGCAAGTGCGAGGACGACCTCGCAGCCGGCGCCCGGCAAGCGGACTACCTCGGCACAGGGATCGACGCCGACAAGGCCAGGGGCCTCGCCGCCGCAGCGCGCCGGCGCGAGAACGACTACACCTACATGCGCAGCACCGGCGGACCCGGCACCGTAGGCGCGGGGCCCAGCGCCAACGGCAACGCCGTCGGACGCGGCAACAACCTGCCGGGCCGCACCTCCACCGAGATCGGGAAGATAGTGGGCAGCGACAAGCCGACCTCCACGGTCCCGTTCTAAGCAGCCCTGCCGCGTTCAGTCGAAGATGTCGAAGATGTCGAAGCCCTTCTTGCGCTTGCGGTGGCGATCATCGTCGTCGTCATCGTAACGATGGCGCCCGCGTTCGCTGTCGTAGGGATGGCGGCGCTTCCAGTCGTCGGGGTCGCGGCGGAACTCGGAGACCTCGCGTTCGAACACCTGCCGCTGCTGCTGGTGGCCGGCGCGTTCCTCGCGAACCCCCTCGAGCAGCTTTTCCAACTCGCCGCGATCCAGCCAGACGCCGCGGCAGCTTGGGCACATGTCGATATCCACGCCGGAGCGCGAGACGTTCTGCATCGAGGTGTTGCAGTTGGGGCAAAGCAGCAGCGGCACCGGATCCTCCAGGAAGCGAGGCCCTGATCTAGGCGCCCTGCCCCGCCCGCCCAAGGGCCTGCCAAACGAAACGGCCCGGAATTGCTTCCGGGCCGCTCGATACGCGTGACGTTACTATAGAGCTTAGCTTTCGACCGTCTCGGCCTGGGCGGCCTCGGCGATCTCCATCGGCAGGGGCTCCATGGCCTCCTCGCGGCTGGCCGTCAGGGCCTCGTCGCGCTTGGCGGCGATGCGCTGCAGGTTGCGCAGGTACGAGCCTGTGCCCGCCGGGATGAGACGGCCTACGATCACGTTCTCCTTCAGCCCTTCCAGGGTGTCGCTCTTGCCCTGGACCGCGGCCTCGGTGAGGACGCGGGTGGTCTCCTGGAAGGAGGCCGCCGAGATGAAGCTGCGGGTCTGCAGCGACGCCTTGGTGATGCCAAGCAGGACCGGTTGCGTGACGGCGGGACGGCCGCCGCGGGCTTCGGCCTTGGCGCTCTCGTCTTCCACGTCGAGCTTTTCGAGGTGGTCGCCCTTGAGCAGCCCGGTGTCGCCCGGTTCGAGGATCTCCACCTTCTGCAGCATCTGGCGGACGATGGTCTCGATGTGCTTGTCGTTGATCGGCACGCCCTGCAGTCGATAGACCTCCTGGATCTCGTTCACCAGGAACTCGGCCAGCGCCTCGATGCCCTGGATCCGCAGGATGTCGTGCGGGTCCGGGTTGCCGTCGATGATGTACTCACCCTTGCGGATGATGTCGCCATCGTGGACCGCGATGTGCTTGCCCTTCGGGATCAGGAACTCGACCGCATCGCCGCCATCCTCCGGGGTGATCTTGATGCGGCGCTTGTTCTTGTAGTCGCGGCCGAATTCGACGCGGCCGTCCATCTCGGCGATGACCGCGCAGTCCTTCGGACGACGGGCTTCGAACAGCTCGGCCACCCGCGGAAGACCGCCGGTGATGTCGCGGGTCTTGGCGCTTTCCGTCGGCATCCGGGCCAGGATCTCGCCCGGCTTCACCTCATCGGCGTCGCCGATGGAGAGAACGGCGCCCACGGGCAGCAGGTACTTGGCCTCGCCGCCGTTCTGCAGACGCTTGTAGGCGCCGTCTTCGCCGATCACCGCCATGGCCGGACGCAGGTCCGAACCCTTGGACGAGGCCCGCCAGTCGATAACCACGCGGTTGGAGATGCCCGTGGCCTCGTCGGCTTCCTCGCGGAACGAGAAGTTCTCCACGAGGTCCTCGAAGCGGACCTTGCCGCCCACTTCCGTGATGATCGGGGTGGTGTAGGGGTCCCAGCTGGCCAGGCGCTGGCCGCGCTTCACCTTCTCGCCGTCCTTGGCCAGCAGGCGCGCGCCGTAAGGCACCTTGTACGCCTCACGGTCCTTGCCTTCGACCTGCACGGTGAGCGCCAGGTTGCGGCTCATGGAGATGAGCGCGCCGTCCGGAGCCGTGACGGTGTTGCCGCCGGAGATCTTCACCGTGCCATCGTTGGCGCTTTCGAAGAACGACTGCTCGGCCACCTGCGCCGTGCCGCCGATGTGGAAGGTCCGCATCGTCAGCTGGGTGCCGGGTTCGCCGATGGACTGGGCGGCGATGACGCCGACCGCCTCACCGATGTTCACCGGGGTCCCGCGCGCCAGGTCGCGGCCGTAGCAGGCGCCGCAGACGCCAACCTTGGTGTCGCAGGTCAGCACCGAACGGATCTTCACCGACTGCACGCCGGCGTTCTCCACCAGGTCGCACATGTTCTCGTCGAGGTAGCTGTCTGCCGGGACGATGACCTCGTTGGTGCCCGGGTCCTTGATATCCTCGGCCGCGAACCGGCCCAGGATGCGCATCCCGAGGCTGACCAGGACGTCGCCGCCCTCGACGACCGCGCGGAGCGTGATGCCCCGGGTGGTGCCGCAGTCTTCCTCGGTGATGATGCAGTCCTGCGCCACGTCGACCAGGCGCCGCGTCAGATAGCCGGAGTTGGCCGTCTTCAGCGCCGTGTCGGCCAGGCCCTTGCGGGCGCCGTGGGTGGAGTTGAAGTACTCCTGGACGGTCAGGCCTTCCTTGAAGTTCGAGATGATCGGCGTCTCGATGATCTCGCCGGACGGCTTGGCCATCAGGCCGCGCATGCCGGCGAGCTGCTTCATCTGGGCCTGCGAACCGCGGGCCCCGGAGTTGCTCATCATGAAGATCGAGTTGATCTCGCCCTGACGGCCATCGGCGCCGATCGGGGCGGAGCTCACCTCGGCCATCATCTCGTCGGCCACGCGGTCGGTGGCCTTGGCCCAGGCGTCGACCACCTTGTTGTACTTCTCGCCCTTGGTGATCAGGCCGTCGGCGTACTGCTGCTCGTACTCTTCCACGAGCTTGCGGGTCTCGGCGACGATCGGCTCCTTGCGGGCCGGGATGACGATGTCGTCCTTGCCGAAGGAGATGCCGGCCTTGGCCGCCTCGCGGAAGCCCAGCGCCATGATCTGGTCGGCGAAGATGACCGTCGCCTTCTGACCGCAGTGCCGGTAGACCGTGTCGATCAGGTTGGCGATTTCCTTCTTCGTGAGGTTCTTCTCGAGAAGCCGGTGGCCGACCGCCGGGTGGTGCGGGAATAGCGCCGCGATCTTCATCCGGCCCGGCGAGGTCTCGATGACCTTGCGGACCAGGTTGCCGTCGGCATCCATTTCCGCGTGCCGCGCCCGGATCTTCGAGTGCAGCGACACGACGTTGGCGTCCAGCGCGGCTTCCAGCTCGCCCAAATCGGCGAACGCCTTGCCCTCGCCGGGCTCACCGTCCTTCACCAGGGAGAGGTAGTAGAGGCCCAGCACGATGTCCTGCGACGGCACGATGATCGGCCGGCCGTTGGCGGGCGACAGGATGTTGTTCGTGCTCATCATCAGCACGCGCGCTTCCAGCTGGGCTTCCAGCGAGAGCGGCACGTG
>NZ_CADEGK010000290.1 GCF_902826855.1 uncultured Phenylobacterium sp.
CTATCGCGGCGGCGAGGACGAGGGCGCGATCTTCGACCGGCTGAGCCAACTCATCGGCGCCAAGTACCCACTGCTGGCCTATCTGTTCTTCCTGAAGGACATGGACCGGTTCATGCCGATCCAGCCCACGACCTTCGACCGCGCGTTCCGGCACCTTGGGATAGACCTCGTCACGCTGCGGGACTGTTCGTGGGACAACTACCGCCGCTACAACGCCGCCCTCGGCGAGGTGCGGGGTGCGCTTGCCGCGATCGAGGGGCTCTCAAAGGTCCGCCTCGTTGATGCCCACTCGTTCTGCTGGATGCTGGAGACGCTGAAGGAACCCGACGAAGGCGGGGGGAAGGCGGGCCGGAAGGATTCAGGGCGGATCCTAGGTGGGCGCGAGGCCGCCATCATCGCGATGCGCTACTCCATCGAGAACACGGTCAGAAATGCCAACGGACAGATCGTCGAGCGGACCCTGAAGAACAAGGAAACGGGCCTCTCGTCGGCGGAGATCGACAAGCTCCTGGAGCACCTCCTCGACCTCCAGGGCAACCGCTGCGCCCTGACCGGCATCCCGTTCGACTTCGCCAAGGACGGCGACAAGAACCTGTTTGCCTCGCCAGACCGGATCGATAGCAGCGGCCACTACGTGCTGGGCAACATCCAGGTGGTGTGCCGCTTCATCAACTTCTGGAAGGGCTCCAGCGACAACGAGGAGTTCAAGCGCCTGCTCATGCAGGTGAGGGGTGGGGAGGCCAACTGATGCCGATCCGCAATGCAATCTGGACCGTAGGAGCGGCACCGTTGCCCCTGGCTGAAGGCCGTCTACCCAGTGAGCGCATGTTGGAGGACATGATCGTCGCGGCGCCGCGGATCCTGTCCGACGAGTGGATGCTGATCGGACGGCAAGAGCGCACCGGCGCCGGAGGCATCATCGATCTTCTGGCCGTGGCGCCCGATGGCGCGCTGGTCCTGATCGAACTGAAGCGCGAGCGCACGCCACGCGAGGTCGTGGCGCAGGCCATCGACTACGCCGTCTGGGTCGAGGAACTGGAAGCGCAGGACATCGCGGCCATCTACGGGCGCTTCGCGCCAGGCCGAGACCTCGCTGCCGACTTCATGGCCCGCTTCGGCCAGGGGCTGGACGAGGACACGCTCAACGACAGCCACCAGATCGTCATCGTGGCTAGCTCGCTGGACGACAGCAGCGAGCGCATCGTCAACTACCTGAACAAGCGCGACATCGCGATCAACGTGCTGTGCTTCCAGGTCTTTGCCGCGGGCGACCAGCAACTGCTGAGCCGAGCCTGGTTGCTAGATCCGGTCCACACGCAGGTCAGTGCTTCCGCCGCCCCGAGCGCGCGCAGCGCCCGCGAGAGCGAGCCCTGGAACGGTGAGTTCTATGCGTCATACGGGATCGAGGGAAACAACCGCTCCTGGGAGGAGGCGCGTCAGTATGGGTTTATCTCCGCCGGCGGCGGCTCCTGGTACAGCAACACCCTCAACCTCCTAAACGTCGGCGATCGCGTCTGGGTGAAAGCACCCGGCTACGGCTTCCTGGGCGTCGGTGAGGTTACTGGTCCACCGGCATCGGCAACGGATTACAACGTCAACGTCGACGGTGCAGATCGTCCAGCCCTGGAAGTCCTGACCAAGGCCAAATACCACCGGGAATACGCCGACGATCCCGAGCGCGCGGAATACTTCGTCCCGGTGCGCTGGCAGCACACGGTTGCGCTGGACAAGGCGGTCAACGAGATCGGCCTGTTCGGCAATCAGAACACCGTCTGCAAGCCGACCACGCCGAAGTGGCGCACGACGGTTGATCGGCTAAAGGCGAAGTGGAACGTCGAGTAGCCGAGAGGGGTCCCGTCTCGCGGCTCCCAACCTATTTCTCTTCCGTCGACGCGCCGGGGTCAGCGATCAGGCCTTCGGCGATGGCCCACTCGAGTTCTCCTACACCCCAGACGCGGCCTTCCCCCTCCACTCCGGGAGTCGGCAGAGCTTCCATCGCTTGGCCAACAATGCTCAGTCGTTGGAAACTGGGCCGAGGGGCGGAATGGCTGAGTCGGAGCACGAGGGGCGGGCGTCGGGAGGTGCAACCAAGTGCCCCTTCTGCGAACCCGATCCGGAGCGCATTGCATTCCGAACGCCTGACATCGCCGCGATCCGCGACGCCTTCCCCGTCACGGAGGGCCACCTACTCATCGTGCCACGCCGCCACGTGGCGCATTGGGACGACCTCACTGCCGACGAACGAGAAGCGCTGACGGCGGGCGTAGATCGGGGACGCGCCCTCTTGAAGGGCCAGTTCGACCCGGACGGCTTCAATGTCGGTTACAATGACGGCGCGGCGGCAGGCCAGACAGTTCCACACTTCCACATCCACATCATTCCACGTCGGACAGGCGATGTGAGCGACCCGCGTGGCGGCGTAAGGCATGTCATTCCCGCCATGGGAAACTACCTGGCGCCCACTGCCCCGTCCCTCAACCTGGACCTGCTTACCCGGGCGCCGCACCGACAGGCGCTTATTGCGGGTGGTGACGACCCACTTCTGCCGCACCTGGTCCGCCATATCGACGACGCCACGACGGTCGACATCGCGGTCGCATTCATCATGGAAAGCGGTGCGCGGCTGCTGATCCCGCACCTCCGCGATTTGCTCGCGCGCGGTGGTCGGCTCCGATTTATTACGGGCGACTATCTCGACGTCACCGACCCGTCAGCGCTCCGCCAACTGCTTGACCTCGAGGGGGAGGTCGAACGCTTCGTCTTCGAAGCCGGTGTCCAAAGCTTCCACCTGAAGTCCTGGATCTTCCATCATGTGGATGAGCAAGGCCTCGCCATCGTCGGTAGCTCGAACCTCTCCGAGACCGCCCTCCTCAAGGGCATCGAATGGAACTACAGGGCCTGCAGCGCCGACTCTGAGGGCTGGCGCGACGTCGTCACGGGCTTCGAAGGGTTGCTCCTTTCGCCGAGTGTGCGGCCTCTGACCTACGACTGGATCGACGCTTACGACCGGCGACGCGCCAAGAATCCAGTCTCGCAAGCGCCCGCCATCGGCATTGTCACCGAGCCCGCACCTCCACCGCCTCAACCGCACGAGGTGCAGCTTCAGGCGCTCGAAGCCTTGCGCCGCACGCGACAGGATGGCTACAGCGCCGGTCTTGTGGTGTTGGCCACTGGCCTTGGGAAGACTTGGCTAAGCGCTTTCGATACGGACGCGCCGCAGTTCCGCCGGGTGCTGTTCGTGGCCCACCGCGAGGAGATCCTTACCCAGGCGATCGACACTTTTCGATCGTGCCGTCCCTCCGCGCGCCTGGGCCGCTACACCGGCACGGAGAAGACCGTCGAAGCCGACGTTGTTTTCGCGTCAGTCCAGACCCTGGGCCGATCGGCCCACCTAGAGAAGTTTGCCCCCGACTACTTCGACTACATCGTCGTCGACGAGTTCCATCACGCCGCGGCGCGTACTTATCGCCGGCTCATCGACCATTTCACGCCGAAGTTCCTCCTGGGGCTGACAGCCACACCGGAACGGACGGACGGTGGCGACCTGTTGAGCCTCTGCCAGGAGAACCTCGTCTTCCGATGCGACGCCTTCGCGGCCATCGAAAAGGAGCTGCTATCGCCGTTCCACTACTTCGGCGTCCCCGACGAGATCGACTATGAGAACATCCCTTGGCGAAGCTCGAAGTTCGACGAAGCCGCGCTGACGGCTGCGGTCGCGACCCAGGCTCGGGCCCAGAATGCGCTCGAACAGTATCAGAAGCATCGAGGCGCCAGGACGCTCGCCTTCTGCTGTTCGATGACGCATGCGGACTTCATGGCGGACTACTTCCGTCAAGCTGGCCTGGGGGCGGCTGCCGTCCACTCGGGCGCCACCTCCGCGCCGCGCGCGACTTCGTTGGAGCAACTTCGGGCCGGGGAACTGGACGTCCTGTTCGCCGTAGACATGTTCAACGAGGGCGTCGACGTGCCCGCGATCGACACAGTCCTGATGCTGCGGCCGACCGAGTCTGCAATCATCTGGATGCAGCAATTTGGGCGAGGGCTTCGCCGGGCTGTCGGCAAGACCCGCCTGAACGTGATCGACTACATCGGCAATCACCGCACCTTCCTGACCAAGGTGCGTGCGTTGCTCGGAGTGGATGAGGGTGATCGGGCGTTGGCCCTGGCGCTCGAAAAGATCCGATCCGGCGAACGCATTTGGCCCGAGGGGTGCGAGGTCACGTACGAGCTCGAGGCTTTGGATATCCTCGAGAAATTGCTCAGACCCACATCGGCGGGCGACGCGCTAGAAGCATTTTACCGAGACTTCCAGCTCCGAAACGGGTTGCGGCCGACGGCGACGGAGGTGCTGCATGCGGGATTCAATCCGCGCTCGAGCGGGAACGGCGGCTGGCTGAGCTTCGTCCGACACATGGGTGGACTGACGGAGCGCGAAAGCGAGGTATTCGTGCGCCACGGCGGCTTCCTTGGGAACCTCGAGCGCACGGCCATGACGCG
>NZ_CADEGK010000291.1 GCF_902826855.1 uncultured Phenylobacterium sp.
TTCTGGCGGCGCGCGCGATGCTCGCGGGGCAGAGCCAGCTGATGACCTGGGTCTGGTACGGCGCCTGTACCGGCCTGACGTTGGGGGCCGGCTACCTCTTCACGATGCTGCACACCCAGAACGCGCCGGACCCCGTGAGCGTGTTCTGGCAATTCCTGGCCACAGTTATACTTTATCCCTTCGCGGACCGGCTGATCGAGCGCTTCGAAGATGCCGACGTGAGGTTCCGCTGAGCGCGCGATGACTCAACCCGCCATCTTCTTCGAAGAGGTCAACGAGCGGCAGGGCGTGTTCCACCGGCGCGCCATCCTGTTGGGCGCTTTCGCCGGCGTCGGGATGACTGCCCTGGGGGCCCGCCTTGCATACCTGCAGCTGTTCCAGACCCAGCGCTACGAGAAGCTGGCCGTCTCCAACCAGTTCAATTTCAAGCTCGCCCCGGCCCCGCGGGGAGTGATCGTCGATCGCAACGGCGCGGTGCTGGCCGCCAACCGGCCGAACTTCCGGTTGCTGGTGGCGCGCGACAAGGGGTTGGACACCGAGGGGACGCTGAAGACGCTGGCCGGCTTCGTGCCGCTCGACCCGGTGCGCCAGCGTCGCCTGCTTCGTGACATCAACTCCGCTCCGAAACGCGCGCCGGTGCCGGTGATGGAAGACATGAGCTGGGAACAGTTCGCGGCGATCAACGTCCGCGCCCCGGAGCTTCCCGGCGTGACCGCGGATGTCGGCGAGGTGCGGGTCTATCCGCACGGCGGCGCCTTCGCCCACGTGATCGGCTACGTGGCCAAGGTGAACAAGGACGACATCGACGAGATCAGGAAGACGGGAAAGAGCCCCGACGCGATCGTGCTCCATCCAGGCTTCCGGATCGGCAAGCAGGGCGTCGAGAAGGCCTTCGACCTGGAACTCCGCGGGCGCCCGGGCGCCCGTAAGGTGGAGGTGGACGCCAACGGCCGCGAGGTCCGCCACGACGACGCCGGCGACATCCCCGCCGTGCCAGGCCAGGAGATCCAGCTCACCCTCGACGTCGACATCCAGAATCGGGCGCTGGAGGTGTTCGGCGAGGAGAGCGGCGGGGCGGTGATGATGGACTGTCGCACGGGCGACGTCCTCTGCATGACCTCGGCGCCGGCCTTCGACGCCAACCGGTTCGTGCGGGGCCTGACGGGCGCGGAGTACCGCGCGCTCGCGGGCTACGAGCGCAAGCCGCTCCTGGACAAGTGCCTGTCCGGCCTCTACCCGCCCGGCTCCACCTTCAAGACGATGACGGCGCTGGCGGTGCTGATGGCCGGCATCAGCCCCGAGGCGCGGGTGAGCTGCGGCGGCGGCATGTTCTTCGGCGGACGCTATTTCCACTGCCATAAGAAGGGGGGTCACGGGTCGCAGAACCTCAACGATGCGATCAAGAACTCCTGCGACACCTATTTCTATTCGATGTCGTTGCGCGTCGGCCCCGACCGCATCGCCAAGGCGGCCCGCGCGTTCGGCCTGGGCCAGATCTTCGACATCGGTATTCCCGGCCAGAAGAAGGGGATCGTTCCCGACCCCGCCTGGAAGAAGCGCTACTTCAAGAAGAACGAGGCCATGCAGCCCTGGTGGCCCGGGGAGAACCTCTCCTACGCCATCGGTCAGGGCTACCTGCAGGTGAATTGCCTGCAGCTGGCCGTGATGACCGCGCGGCTGGCCAACGGCCGCAAGGCGCTGAACCCGCGCCTCATCAAGTCGGTGGGCGGGGTCGAGCGGCCACGCGGGTCCGACGCCCCGGACCTGCCGTTCCCGAAGGAGCACATCGACCGGGTCCGCGCGGGCATGGCGGCCGTGACCGAGGCCGGCGGCACCGCCTTCCGCGCCAGTCAGCTTGGCCTTGGCGACATCCTCATGGCCGGAAAGACCGGAACCGCCCAGGTCCGCAACTACACCACCGGATCGCGCGGCAAGGGCGGGGTCTGGGGCACCCGCGACCACGGTCTCTTCGTCTGCTACGCGCCCATCGACGCGCCGCGATACGCGCTCGCCGTGATCGTCCAGCATGGCATGGGCGGTTCGACCGCCGCTGCCCCAAGGGCGCGAGAAATCATGCGCACGGCGCTTCTGAAGGATCCCGAAATCCTGGCCCGCATCCAGAAGCCGCTGCCGATGCCGGAAATGACACCGGATCTCGAGCAGGACGCCGCCCCGCCGCCGCCGACCCTGGTCGCGCCCGGCGCCCGGCCGATTCTCACTGTGGCGCCGACTCCGGCGCCCCGCCCCGGACGCCCGGCATGACCGTTTCCGCCCTGACCCGCCCCGGCGAACGCGACCGCCTGGTCGTCAAGTTCACCGAGATCGACTGGGCCTTCGTCCTGGTGCTGAGCCTGATCGCAGGCGCCGGCGCCCTGATGCTGTTCTCGATCGCAGGCTCCTCTTGGACGCCTTGGGCCGCGCAGCACTTGGGGCGCTTCGCCTTCTGTCTGTTGCTGATGATCGGCCTGGCGCTGATCGACGTCCGGGTGTGGTTCGCGCTAGCCTATCCGATCTACGGGCTTGGCCTCTTGCTGCTCGTGGCCGTGGAGGCCGTGGGCGACGTCCGCCTCGGGGCCCAGCGATGGCTCTCGATCGGCAGCTTCAGCTTCCAGCCCTCCGAGGTGATGAAGCTCGGGATCGTGCTGGCGCTGGCGCGGCTGTATCATGGGGCCCCGGCCCAGAGGGCCCGGCTTTCTTGGTGGTTGCTGATCCCGGCCGGGATGATCGCCTTGCCGGTGGGGCTCGTGGCGCACCAACCCGACCTGGGCACGGCCATGCTGATCCTGATGACCGGCGTGGCGATCGTCATCCTCGCCGGGTTGTCCTGGAAGATCATCGGCTTGGGAGTGGCGGCGTTCCTCGCCATCGTGCCGCCGTTCGTGATGTTCGTGATGCACGACTACCAGCGCCAGCGGGTGCTGACCTTCCTCGACCCCGAAAGCGACCCCTCGGGATCGGGCTACCATATCCTGCAATCGATGATCGCCCTGGGCTCGGGCGGTCTGCTCGGCAAGGGTTATGGCCTGGGCTCGCAGAGCCAGCTCAACTACCTGCCCGAGAAGCAGACCGACTTCATCTTCGCGGCCCTTGCTGAGGAGTTCGGCTTCCTGGGCTGCATCTCGCTCGTCATCCTCTATGCCGCGGCCATCTTCATGTCGTTGAGGGCCTCCTATCTCAGCCACAGCCACTTCGGCCGGCTCGCCGCCGCTGGCGTGACGGCGACCTTCACCGTCTACGTCCTGATAAACGGCGCGATGGTGATGGGCCTGGCGCCGGTAGTGGGCGTGCCGATGCCGATGCTGAGCTACGGCGGCACCGTCATGCTGACCGTGATGATCGGCTTCGGCCTCGTCCAATCCGTCCGCGTCCACCGCTACGCCGAGGTGACCAGCGGGAAGGGGACGTTCGTGTAGTCGGGCGCTGGCTCGGCGAGTAGCCGCGTTGCGGCGACTTGGGGGGCCGCCGTCACGACGGATCCAAATGCATAAAACTGGCTTTGGGCTACTCACGCTGCTAGGCAGCACCCGAGGCGGACGATAGAAAATCGGCATGCGTCCGTCGCGAACCATTGATTGCCAGAACGTGCGCCGCCCATTGTCATCGGCCGCCTGAGGCGCACCATGGCTGTCCGCGTCGTTCCCTACGAAGCTGCTCACGAACCACTAGTGCAAGCCTTCAACCGCCGCCTAGCGGAACGCGGGACGACTTGGGGCTTCTACGCCCAAGCGACTCCGAAATGGCTCGCGGCCGGCGAAACGCCGAATGCGCGACGGGACTTCTACCTTGGCCTCGACGACGATGGTGTGGTTAGGGCTGGCTACTGCCTGAAACCGGAGCATTTCCTGCTGCAAGGCGAACCCTTTGAGTTCACCAGCATACAAGGGCCCGTCTCTGAGGGACTGGTGGATCCGGCATACCGCATGCTCGCGTTGCAACTGATCCGTGACATGGAAAGCCGAGCCAGCCATCTTTTCGCGTGGGGCGCATCGGACCGCGTGCTTGAGCTGCTGCTTCGGCTAAAGTGGCGCGCGTTCCAGGCGCCGCTTCAGCTGCGCATTCAGCGCCCCAGCCGCTTCCTGCGTCACAATGCGTTCCTGCGCCAGGAGGGCCACAACCGCGTTGTCCTGGACATTCTAGCGCGCTCGGGAGCCGGCGGTCTGGGCGTAAGCTTGGCCCAGGCCATCCTCCAGCTATCGGGGCGGGGTGCCCGGGTGGCTCGCACTGAGACGACGCAGGTCGAGCGCTTCGGATCGTGGGCCGACCACATTTGGAGCGCTGCTGGGCAGAACTACGGCCTTATCGCTCGGCGCGACCAGGCGACGATGAACGCTATGGTGCCGGCCGTGCGCGGGCCACCGGACAAGATCCTGCAGATGCGGGTCGGCCGGACAACGAAGGGATCGCCTGTCGTTATGGACAGTCTGGGTCGGGCCTACCGTCGACTTGGGGCC
>NZ_CADEGK010000292.1 GCF_902826855.1 uncultured Phenylobacterium sp.
TGATTTTGCCGCACCATGACACGGGTTGCCATTTTTCAAACGGTCGTTAGACCCTGAGGCGATGGCTGATGATGTAAACCCAAAGCCGACGGCGGCCCGCGAGGTCGCCAAGGAAACCTACGACGACCGTCCCTTCCACATGGACGACCTGCCGCCCGAGGTCCGCGCGCCGCTGGCGCCGTTCAACGGGGAGGCGCCGCCGGCTCCCGCGTGGTTCCAGTGGGCCATCGCGCAGGAGCCCGAGCGCACCTTCGTCACCTCGCACGGGACCAGGCTCGAGGCCCTGAGTTGGGGCGAGCGGGGCAAGCCGGGCCTGCTCCTGGCGCACGGCAACAGCGCGCATGCCGAATGGTGGAGCCCGCTGGCGCCTTACCTCGCCAAGGACTACCGCGTGACCTCGATGTCGCTGGCCGGGATGGGCAATTCCGAGTGGCGCGACGCCTACCGCTTCCCCGACTTCGCCGATGACGCCGAGGCGGTCTCGCGGGCGACGGGACTCTACGAGGGCGGGCGCAAGCCCATCTATATCGGTCACTCCTTCGGCGGCGGGCAGGTGTTCTTTACAGCCGCGCGCTATCCGGACCAGATGGCGGCGGCGATCCTGGTGGACACCGGCTTCGGTGGGCCGCCGCCGCAGGTCCTGGAGGAACGCCGCAAGCGCCAGGAACTGCTGGCCAACAACCCCAGCCCCGACCGGCCCAGCCGCGTCTACCCGACCATGGCCAAGGCGCTGGAGCGCTTCCGGCTGATGCCGCCGCAGCCGACGGAAAACCACTACGTCCTCGACTTCATCGCCCGCCGCTCGCTGAAGCGCGCGCCTCTCCCCGAAGGCGAAAAGGCGGAGGACGGCTCTGGACAGGGCTGGGCGTGGAAGTTCGATCCCAACATGTGGGAGAAGATGGACCGCTCGGAGAGCAACTTCAGCGGCGGCGAGACGCCGGAACTGAAGGTGCCTGCGATCCACATCTACGGCGACAAGAGCCGGATCATCGGCCGCAAGGCGTCCGGCGAGCCGACGTTCCTGGGCCCGAACATCCCCGACGTCGAAATCCCGGATTCCCATCACCACGTGATGATCGACCAGCCGCTGGCCCTGGTCGCCGCGATCCGGACGCTGCTGGTCTCCTGGCCCCTTGAGGCGGGGCCCCGGTTCGTGTAGGGCCTGACGCCACTTCCCAATTCATTCGAGAGTACAGACACCGATGGCCGGAGATTCGTCCGACTACCAGCACGGCGCCATGGACGTCAGCGAACAGCAGGCGACGTTCCATCTGGTGATGGGCATGACCAAGTGGGGCAGCTTGGTCCTCGCGGCTTTCTTGTTCTTTGTGGTGCTTTGGTTCTGCACCCCCGCCGGCTTCCTGGTCGGGGCGCTGGGCGGGATCGTGGTGATGGTGGCAGGCGTCATGCTGCTGCGCGAAAAGCCGGCGCCGGCGCACTGAAGTCACACTGAGAGCCCCCGCCTACCGGGGGCTTCTTTCATAGCCCGGGCCTCGGCTGGACAGGACGTCGCGACGTCCTATCGTCCGCTGGGTTCGCGCTTAACGGGGGGCCCATGGCCGTTATCGCCGTCACCAAGGAGCGCCGCGCCGGAGAGACCCGGGTGGCCGCCGTGCCCGAGACGGTGAAGAAGCTGATCGCGGCGGGATTCGCGGTGACCGTGGAAGCCGGCGCCGGCGTCGCGGCCTCCTATCCCGACGCCGACTACGCCACCGCCGGCGCGACCATCGCCACGACCGCCAAGGATGCGTTGGCCAAGGCCGACATCGTGTTCAAGGTCCGGGCTCCCGAGGCCGACGAGATCAAGGCGCTGAAAGCCGGAGCCATCGTCGTCGGCATGCTCAACCCATACAACGAACGCCCCGCCCTTGACGCGCTCGCCAAGCAGGGCGCGACCGCCTTTTCCATGGAGTTCGTGCCGCGGATCACGCGCGCCCAGGTGATGGACGTGCTGTCCTCCCAGGCCAATCTGGCCGGCTATCGCGCGGTGATCGAGGCGGCCGAGGCCTATGGTCGCGCCCTGCCGATGATGATGACCGCCGCCGGCACCGTCGCCGCGGCCAAGGTGTTCGTGATGGGCGTGGGCGTCGCCGGCCTGCAGGCCATCGCCACGGCGCGGCGCCTCGGCGCGGTGGTCACGGCGACAGATGTGCGGCCCGACACCAAGGAGCAGGTCGAGAGCCTGGGCGCCAAGTTCATCGCGGTCGAGGACGAGGAGTTCAAGAACGCCCAGACCGAGGGCGGCTACGCCAAGCAGATGAGCCCGGAGTACCAGGCCAAGCAGGCCGAGCTGGTCAGCGGCCACATTGCCAAGCAGGACATCGTCATCACCACCGCCCTGATCCCGGGGCGTCCCGCGCCCAGGCTGGTCAGCGCCGCCCAGGTGGCCGCGATGAAGCCGGGCTCGGTGATCGTCGACCTGGCCGTCGAGCAGGGCGGCAACGTGGAAGGCGCCAAGCCGGGCGAGGTCGCCGTCAGCACGAACGGCGTCAAGATCATGGGCGTGGCCAATCTGCCCGGCCGCATCGCCGCGGACGCGTCGAACCTCTACGCGCGCAACCTGTTCGCCTTCGTCGGACTGTTCCTCGACAAGGAGGGCCAGTTCGCGCCGAACTACGACGATGAGATCCTGGCCGCGGCGCTGGTCGCCCGGGGCGGGGCGGTCGTCCATCCGTCGCTGAAGGGCTAGCGGGATGCGCGGCTGCGACCTCCCCACGTCCTTCCAACTGAGGCTTGCCTGATATGGACGTCGACCCGACCATCTTCCGCCTCGCGATCTTCGTGCTGGCGATCTTCGTCGGCTACTACGTGGTCTGGAGCGTAACGCCGGCGCTGCACACGCCGCTGATGGCGGTCACCAACGCCATTTCCTCGGTGATCATCGTGGGCGCCCTCCTGGCCGCGGCGGCCCAGGCGCCGGGTGGCGAGCTGACGGGCAGCATCCTGATCTCCAAGGGGGCCGGGGCCATCGCCGCGGCGTTCGCGGCGGTCAACATCTTCGGCGGCTTCCTGGTCACCCAGCGCATGCTGGCGATGTACAAGAAGAAGGAACCGGCCGTGAAAAAGGACGGCCACAAGTGAACGCCAACCTCGCGGCCATCCTCTACATCGTCTCGGGCGTCCTGTTCATCCTGGCGCTGCGCGGCCTCTCTTCGCCGACCACCAGCCAGGCGGGCAACCGGAATGGCATGATCGGCATGGCCATCGCGGTGGCCACGGCGCTGGCCACGCTGGCGACACAGGGCAAGCTCGACCCCCTGACCATCGGCCTGATCCTGGGCGGGGTGGTGATCGGCGGCGGCATCGGAGCGCTGATCGCGCGGCGCGTGGCGATGACGTCGATGCCGCAGCTGGTGGCTGCGTTCCATAGCCTGGTCGGCATGGCGGCCTGCCTGGTGGCGGTGGCGGCGATCCATACGCCGGCGGCCTATGGCATCTCGGATGCGGACGGCACGGTCCACTTCATGTCGCTGATCGAGCTGTCGCTGGGCCTGGCGATCGGGGCGGTGACCTTCACCGGCTCGGTGATCGCCTACGCCAAGTTGAACGGCAACATGAGCGGCGCGCCGATCCTGCTCCCCATGCGCCACACGCTGAACCTGGCGATCGCCGCAGGTATACTGGCGATGATCGCGGCCCTCGTGATGAGCGGCGGCTCGGCGCTCTGGGCTTTCTGGGCGGTGTTTGCGCTCGCGCTGCTGATCGGCGTCACCCTGATCATCCCGATCGGCGGCGCCGATATGCCGGTCGTGGTGTCGATGCTGAACAGCTACTCCGGCTGGGCGGCGGCGGCGCTGGGCTTCACCCTGGAGAACGTGACGCTGATCATCACCGGGGCGCTGGTAGGCTCCTCCGGCGCGATCCTCAGCTACATCATGTGCAAGGGGATGAACCGCAGTTTTGTCTCGGTGATCCTGGGCGGGTTCGGCGGGGAGGACGCTGCGGCGGCCAGCGGCCGGGTCGAGACACGGCCGGTGAAGCAGGGCTCTGCCGAGGACGCCGCCTTCATCATGAAGAACGCATCCAAGGTGATCATCGTCCCCGGCTACGGCATGGCGGTGGCCCAGGCCCAGCACGCCCTGCGCGAGATGGCCGACAAGCTGAAGGAAGAGGGCGTGGAGGTCAAATACGCCATCCATCCCGTCGCCGGCCGGATGCCGGGGCACATGAACGTGCTGCTGGCGGAAGCGAACGTGCCCTACGACGAGGTCTTCGAACTGGAGGACATCAACGCCGAATTCCCGACCGCCGATGTGGCGTTCGTGATCGGCGCCAACGACGTCACCAATCCGGCGGCCAAGACCGACCCCACCTCGGCGATCTACGGCATGCCGATCCTGGATGTGGAGAAGGCGCGCACCGTGCTGTTCGTGAAGCGCGGCATGGCGGCGGGGTATGCCGGCGTCGAGAACGAGCTGTTCTTCCGCG
>NZ_CADEGK010000293.1 GCF_902826855.1 uncultured Phenylobacterium sp.
ATATAATGGTCAGGACAGCGAAATCAGCGCCTTACTTGGGAAATGTGGGCTGAGACGTCGGAACAAGGCGACTGCCCATGAACCCGATCACATCGACCTGGACGGGTATGGTCCCTGTGGAGGATACGGAGCTGTGCGTCACCGATACGGGCGGACCGGGTCGCGCCATCGTCTATCTGGACGGCTCCTACGTCACCCGGCGGAACTGGCGGCCCGTGATCGCCGAGCTCGGCCCCGGCTGGCGTCACATCAGCTTCGACGAGCGCGCACGCGGCCGGTCGAGGCGGTCCGCGGACTACTCATTCGAGGCGTGCGTCCGCGACGTCGACGCCGTGCTGAACGCACGCGGCGTGGAACGGCCGTTGCTCGTCGGCTGGTCCTACGGCGCCTACGTGGCAGTGCACTGGGTCGACCGAAACCCGAGCCGCGGCGCCGCGGTAGTCGCGGTCGATAGCGCTGTTCCTTACGGCTTGACCGGTGAGGAGAGCCGCGACCGGATCCGGGGAATGTTCCGCAGGATGCGGTTGCTGCTTCCGCTCGCGAGCCGGCTCGGCCTTGCCGCCCATATGACCGCCGACCAGCACGCCGAGATCAACATCGAGATCAACAAGATTGCCGCCGCCTGCGCGCCGGTCCTCGAACGGTTGACCTGTCCCGTCCGGTACGTGCTGGCGACGGACGGCAACTTCGGCGGGAGTCAGGAGGAGATGGAAGCGATGCGGGCCGCGCTCGATCCCGTGCTCGCTCGGAACCCGCACCTCAAGATCAGCGCGAAGGTCGCGAGCAACCACACCCAAATTCTGCGCGAGGATTTCCGAGCTGTCGCCCAAGCGATTCGAGAACTCGCCACAGAGGAAGGGGCCGCCTGACGCGGACCCCTCCCGCCGCCTTTGCGAATAAGGCTACGCCTTCGAGAACAGCTCCGCCCAGCGGGGCTTCTTGCGGGTCTTCCAGGCGCCGCGATGCCAGGCGTCCGAGGCGATCAGCGGGACCACGGTGGTGGCCTCTGCGAACACCATCTGCTCCCAGGTCACATCGACCTTCCCCCAGGAGCAGGCCTCCTTGAGCGTCGACGAGGAACAGGCGCCGTCGCGCACGTCGGCGACGGTGATCTGCACGGCGTATTTGTGCATCTCGGCTTCGTGGCCGAGGATCTCGGCGCAGACGACGGTGTCCTGGGCGAAGTTCTTCGGCACGCCGCCGCCGACCATGAATAGGCCCGTGGTCCCGGCCGCCAGCTTGATGTCGGTCAGTTCGCGGAAGTCAGCGACCGCGTCGATGGTCAGGTAAGGCTTGCCGGCCTTCATACGCTCGACCTGGTGCTTCACCAGGCCGAACCCCGCGGACGAATCCACGAAGGCCGGGCAGAAGATCGGCACGCCTTCGCGGTAGGCGGTCTCTACCAGGCTGTCGGGCTTCTTGGCGTTGCCGGCGGCCAGCCACTTGCCCATCTCGTGGATGAACTCGCGGCTCGAATAGGGACGAGGCTCCAGCTGCTCGCAGATCGCATAGATCGTGGCGTCGCAGTTCTGCAGCTCCTCCTCGTCGATGTAGGTGTCGTAGATGCGGTCGATGTACATCTCGCGCAGCTCGCGGTCGTCGACGGTGGAGTCGGCCTGGTAGTGCTTGAATCCCAGCGCCTCGAAGAAATCCATGTCGACGATGGAGGCGCCCGTGGCCACCACGACGTCGATCATCCCGTACTTCAGCATGTCGCGGTAGATGTGCATGCAGCCGCCGGCCGAGGTGGAGCCGGCCAGCGTCAGCCAGGTCGAACAGCCGGCGTCCTCCAGGCTCATCGACAGGATGTCGGCGGCGCGGGCGGTGTCGCGGCTGGTGAAGCTCATCTTGCGCATGGCGTCGATGACGGGCCGGGCGTCGTAGGCGTCGATCGCCACGTGCTCGACGGTGTTGGCCAGAAGCTCGGCCTTGCGGTTGGTCTTTTGAACGTCAGCGTTCATCTTCGGAAGTTCCCTTCTGAGGGTGATCGCCCGTCCATAGGAAAGGCGCGACCGGGACGGAGCGACCGGCCGCGCCTATAACATTCCAGACCCGACAGTTGTTACCGCTTGCGGCGGCTTTTGCCGGCCCGGCCCTTGGGCCGCGAGAAGCGGACGACCTTGCGCTCCTCATCCTGCTGCTCGCGCGGCAGGCGGATGGAGCGGCCAGCCAGGCCGAACATGGAGGCCATGGGCGCGTCGCCCACCTCGACGGTTTCGGCATCGCCGAAGCCGTTGAAGCGGGTGTTCATCGCCACGCCATAGGCGCCCAGCATGCCGATCTCGACGTAGTCGCCTTCCTGGATGTCCTCAGGCAGCCAGAACGGCCCCGGCATGTGGTCCATGGAGTCGCAGGTCGGGCCGTAGAAGCGAAAGGGCTTCAAGGGGCCCTCCACCTCATGCGCCTCGGCGCCTTCGCCGCGGTAGAGCTTCACCGGGAAGGGCCACTTCACGTGCGCCGCGTCGAACAGCGAGCCGTAGCTGCCGTCGTTGAGATAGAGCGCATCGCCCTTCTTCAGCTCGACCTTGGTGAGGATCGAGGAGGCTTCGGCCACCAGCGCCCGGCCCGGCTCGCACCACAGCTCGGTCTCCTCGTGGACCATCATGTCCGCGAAGCCGCGCTGGATGGAGTCGACGTAGTCGGCCATGTCCGGCGGCACCATGCCCGGGTAGATCGACGGGAACCCGCCGCCCACGTCGACGATGTCGACCATGACGCCGGCCCGCACGATGGCGCGCGAGGCCTGGGCCATGGCGGCCTGGTAGGCGGTGGGGCGCATGCACTGGCTGCCCACGTGGAAGCAGACGCCCATCTTGCCCTGGGTGGCCGCCCGCGCCGCCAGCAGCAGCGAGGAGGCCTCGTGCGTCTCGACGCCGAACTTGCCGGAGAGCGAGTAGGAGGCGCCCTCGGCGCTCACGGCCAGACGGACCATCAGCGTCAGGTCGCGGGCGCCGCCGGTGGCCTCGAGAATCTTGGCCAGCTCCTCATGGGTGTCGAGGGCGAAGATCTTCACCCCATGCTTGTGGTAGGCGTCGGCGATGGCGCGGCGGCTCTTCACCGGGTGCATGAAAGCCATGCGGGCGCCCGGCGCAAAGCGCGCGACCAGCTCGATCTCGGGGATCGAGGCTACATCGAAAGACGTCACCCCGTTCGCGACAAGGGCCTCAATGACCCATGGCGAAGGGTTCGCTTTGACAGCGTAAAAGACGTCGCCCTGAAACTTGTCCTGGAACCAGCTCGCCGCTACCGCTACCGCCGCCGGTCGCGCGAAGGCGACAGGACGTTCCGGTGAGCGATCTCGGACCAGGTCCAGGGGCGTATGATACGTGTGCAATTCACGTAGCCCCCAACGGATAGTTGAACCCAATCCGGCGTTAGCAGCGCTTTTGAGGACATCGGGTCCGCCGGAGCCGCGCAGATAGGGGTATCGAGCCGCGATGTAAAGACTACTAATGGTGCGGCGCGTGCGCGCGGCCGCGGCGCGGTGGAAGCGCGCTAGACCCTGGAGCCCGCGCCATGCCATGAAGCCAGGGCCGCACACGGGAAAGCTCCGACCGCCTCCATGACCGACGCCGCCGTTCTGTCGATACGGAACGCCTCCAAGACCTTCGGTCAGCGCCAGGCGCTCGATGGGGTCTCGCTAGAGGTCAGGAAGGGCGAGATGATCGCCCTGATCGGTCCCTCCGGGTCGGGGAAGTCAACCCTGCTGCGCTCCATCAGCGCCCTGCAGACGATCGACGCCGGCAAGGGCGCGATCATCGCCTTCGACGAGCCGGTGCAGCAGAACGGCCGGATCTCGCCCAACGTCCGGCGGATCCGGACCCGGATCGGTATGATCTTCCAGCAGTTCAACCTGGTCGGGCGGCTGTCGCTGTTCTCCAACGTGGCGCTGGGCTCGTTGGGCCGGATCCATTTCTGGCAGGGGGCTTTGGGCCTGTGGCCGGCGGAGACCAAGCAGGCGGCGATGGCGGCCCTGCACCGCTTCGGCCTCTCCGACTACGCCAGCCAGCGGGCCAATACCCTCTCGGGCGGCCAGCAGCAGCGGGGCGCCATCGCACGCGCGCTCGTGCAGAAGGCCAAGATCATCCTGGCCGACGAGCCGGTGGCCAGCCTCGACCCGGTCTCCGCGCGCCGCGTGATGGATATTCTCCGCGACCTCAACCGCAAGGACGGCTTGACCGTTCTGGTCACCCTGCACCAGGTCGACTACGCGCTCCGGTACTGCGACCGCGTGGTGGCGCTGAAGGCCGGCAAGGTCGTCTACGATGGTCCCGCGAGCGGCCTGAAGACCGAGCAGCTTATCGACATTTATGGCCCGGAATTCGAGGACGTGTTCTGGGAAGGAGCGCCGGCATGATCAGTCTCGTTCAACGGAGCCTGTTCGGCGCCGCCCT
>NZ_CADEGK010000294.1 GCF_902826855.1 uncultured Phenylobacterium sp.
GGAGCGTCTGAATGGCTTTCTGGAACATGCCGGACTCCTAGTGCTTGACTGGTAAGTCTCAGGCCCGACTGACCGCCGCACTGATCTGAATCAAAGTCGTGCTGGGAGCGGCTCTCTACCGTCCCTGCATTCACGAGGCAGGCAGGCGCATGACGAAGACAATGAAGGCCGCGGTTGTTCGCGCGTTCGGCAAGCCGCTCACCATCGAGGAGCTACCCATCCCCACGCCGGGGCCCGACCAGATACTGGTTCGGATTGCGGCGACCGGGGTCTGCCACACCGATCTGCATGCCGCCAAGGGCGACTGGCCTGTGAGACCCGCCCCGCCGTTCGTGCCGGGCCACGAAGGCGTCGGGACCGTGGTGGGGGTGGGAAAAGATGTGAAGCGCATCAAGGAGGGCGATCGCGTCGGGGTGCCCTGGCTCTACACGGCGTGTGGCTATTGCCCCCACTGCCGGACCGGTTGGGAGACGCTTTGCGGCGCCCAGAAGAACACCGGCTATTCGGTGAACGGCACCTTCGCCGAATACGTCGTGGCCGACCCCAACTATGTGGCGCGCCTGCCCGACAGCCTGGACTGGGGACCCGCCGCCCCGATTCTCTGCGCCGGTGTAACTGTCTACAAGGGCTTGAAGGAGACCGAGGTCAGGCCGGGACAGTGGGTGGCCATCAGCGGGATCGGCGGGCTCGGGCATCTGGCCGTGCAATACGCCAAGGCTATGGGCATGCATGTGGCGGCGATCGATGTGCATGCGGAGAAGCTCGCGCTCGCAAGCGAGCTCGGCGCCGAGATCATCCTCAACGGTCGCGAGGCCGACCCTGTCGCTGAACTCCAGAAGCGGGTCGGGGGGGTTCACGGGGTTCTGGTGACCGCCGTGTCCCCCGCGGCGTTCGACCAGGCGTTCGGTTTCCTACGTCCGCATGGAACCATGGCTTTGATCGCGCTGCCGCCAGGCAAGTTCGCGATGCCGATCTTCGACACGGTCCTGAAGCGCATCACGGTGCGCGGCTCGATCGTCGGCACCCGGCAAGACCTCGAAGAGGCGCTGGAATTCGCCAGTGACGGGGCGGTCGCGACCCACTTCACATGGGACAAGCTCGAGAACATCAACGCCGTCTTCGGGCGCATGGAGGCCGGCGCGATCGACGGAAGGGTGGTGCTCAAGTTGGACTGACGCAGCGCGCGAGCCGCGAGGTTTGGAACGGGTTGCCCACCTTGCCGAGACAGAGGAAGGGCAACGCGCGTTGCTGCCGTCAGGATCCGCCAAGACCCGCGCGTCCACCAAGTCGCCCGCATTCGGCAGGGACGAGTCTGGTACGGCGCGTTCCAATCTCTCCGGATATTCGAGGGCTGAGGTTTCTGAGTATCTGGAAAATTGTGGCCAAATGAACAGAGAATTGGCGAAGAATAGCGACGGCTTGAGGCCAATTGAACCAATTGCCGTAGCGGAAGTTCATATCTCGAAGCTGACATTTCAATCAGGGGAAAATGTGATGACCAGGCCGCTAGATATTTTATTCGTGCTCGCGCTCGCAGGAGCCGCATCGGCGTGCGCGACGACCCCACCCACAGCTGAGCAGCGCGCCGCGTGCGAAGCGATGACCGGAAAGATGGGTGAGACAGCGCCCCACAGTCACAGTTCGGACAAGGGTAGTGGACCCAGCCCGATGGCCATGACGCACGCTCAGTGCCAGCGCTTGCTGGCGCAGTGACGAACGCATAGGCGCCCTGGTCGGCGCGGCCACGACGGCGAGCTACAGGGCGGTCGCCTTCCCTTGAATTGGTGCGACCACAGTAGTGGGGCCCAGGGCGTGACCGCCAACTCACGGGCGCCGGTCAGTAGTGCGGCGTCGATCCTGCGGCTAAATCCTGGAGGGCGCGCCGCTTCAGCAGCAAAACTGAAGTCGGGTGTTGCAAACCTATAAGACCCGCAGCTCTGAGCTTGGTGAAACAGCGACTCACGGTTTCCGTCGTGAGACCCAGGTAATCCGCCATATCCGCTCGGGTCATGTGAAGGGGGACCATGACCTGACCGTCAAGGTCTGCATTTTTCCGGAGGCTCAACTGAAGGAGAAAGCTGGCCAGCCTTTCCATCGCCGTCTTGCGGCTGAGCAGCAGCAGCTGCTCCTGGGCCACCTCGAGATCATGAGTGACGCGGAGAAGTAAGGCAGCCTCGAGGTTGGGGCGCTCGGCGACTAGTTGACGAAATGCGGCGCGGGGAAACCGCCAAGCCTCGACGGGCTCGAGCGCTTCGATGCCCGAGCTATAAGACTCGAGTGTCGCGAGGCCGATAAGGTCACCCCCAAAAAGAAAGCCCACCACTGAGGTGCGGCCATCGGCGAGCTGCTTGTAGCACTTTGCTGACCCGCTCTTCAGGGCCATCACGTGGAACGCCTCATCACCGTCCCGCTGCAAGGTTTCGCCCGCCGCGTACGACTTGATTTTTACCTCATGCGTCAGCGAAAGCAGGTCGGCGTCCGGCCAGATGTCGTCGGTCCGGGTTGTGATCGGCAGACGTGAGACCAGCGGCGAAACGGGGCGGAGGCGGGACTTGGAGGGCGCGGCTACCATGGGTGCGAACCGCTGTTGCGTGCTTCCGTTCGGACGCTTGCGACGATTGCCCTGATGCAATTGCTGGGGGTCACTGTATTCGATCACTAAGGCTAAGCTTCCAGGTGGCAGCTCAACCGCTCGAGCGTGCTCTAACGCGCAACGTTGATCTACTGATACTCCTACGCATCATGATCCTGGCGACCCTCAAATTTGTGGCCGACCGCGATTTTATTTTCACTCGGCTGGTGAGGGCAGGCGGGTGGCCCGCCGGCGTTCGGCGCTGTCGATCTCGCGCTGGATGAAGAAGTTCAGGGCCGTCCGCAGCGCCGCGATCGCGGCTAGCTGGCCGATCTCGGTCCAAGTGGGCGCCACGGCTGTTCGCATGATATCCGCGGCCAGCAGGAACTCGAGCCCCAGCGCCAGCGCGCGAGCAAGCCCGAGGCGTGGCCCCTCGTCGTGTGAAGCCGGGGAACCACTGGCCTGACCTGGCTTCAAGGTGGCCTGCATGGTTCTCCAGAGGGCCGTCAGGACCGCAATCGCGATGATCGCGACCGCGACCGCATCCGTCACTAGGGCCAGGCTCACGGTCAGTTGCTGCAACATTTCCGCCGGCTGAACGGATATCGTGCTGTTCAATTCTGGTCTCCCGACGCACTCCAAAGGACCACGGATGAGCCTTCCTCTCCAAATGCCGGCTCCGCGACGAGCCACGGCTGCGGCCCCTATCGCCCTGCTGGCGTCTCGAACCCACACGGACCGCGCGGCCGCCGGTCAATGCCGCGGTGATCGCTGTTAAACCACGGGGGTTCGGGTCTGAGCGAGACGCTGGACCGGTGGCTGCCGGCAGACGCGCCAAGGGCTCCGGCAGGATGGAGATAGAGCTGGAGATGCATGCCGGCGGGACCCAATGCAACGGAACGCCTGCGCGGGCGGCATGAAGCTGGGGATAATGGATGTCCATGAAGGACGACGCGATGTCCTCGGCGCCCCAAGAGCAGAGCCCCCCGGGCAAGATGTAGATGAACGATCACGTGTGAACGCGTCCGGATGGCGAGCCAGAGCGAGCCAAGCTAGCGTCGCGGCGTCACTTTCCTTTGATGGCTGGCCACGCCGCCGACGAGCATTGCCAACCGCGGGATGCCTCTTGCCCCCAGCAGCTAGGTTCTGGGCTCAAGTTGCTCCGCGTGCGGACCGCCGGGAATAGGGGCGGCCCGCACGCTGAAGGCACACGCCCTTGCGCGTGTCGATCACTTCGCGAGCATGCGCCGGCACTGAGCGTGGGTAAGATCCATCGTATTGACGCCGCCCGTCTTGTCGGTCGCATGGCTATGGGTGGCGCCTTCGCCCATCGCGAGCATCTTCTCGCAGGCCGCGCGTTGCTCGGGCGTGGGGGGCTCGGAGGTGGTGGCGCAACCTGAAACCAGCGCCGCCACAGCGAAGGCGCCCGTGATGAGCAAGAGCTTCATGATCGCGTCTCTTTCTGTTCTGCTTGGGACCCTGCGACTAGCACGCGGCGACGCCGCCTAGGCATCGGCGCCGCTGCTGATTCCAAATTCCTCGGAGGCGCCAAACATTTAGGCGCCCAATCTGGAAGCCTGGCTATCTGGGCCGCATCCGAGGGCAGACTAGCCGGCCAGCCGCGAGCGAAGTGTCTCGACGTCCTTCGACTGCATGTCGATGGTCTTCTGAGCCATGCGTCTAATCTCGGGATCCTTGGCATCC
>NZ_CADEGK010000295.1 GCF_902826855.1 uncultured Phenylobacterium sp.
CGGCGGGGCCGGAAGGCGTGTCCTCCAGGCAGGTGTCCGCGTCGTGCAGGCAACCGTCGGGGACGCTGCAATTGTTGGTTTCGGTCCGGATCAAGCACTCATAGGCCCGTGAGCGCGCCCAACAGGCGGCGTAGATGTTGACGCCGCCGACGTCGCGCGTGGCTGGCCCCTCGGTGCAGGTCGCGCCCGTCTCCTTGCAATTCGGCGCTCCGGCGGAGGTGCAGGGTCCGTCCGGCGCCCAATGGCCGCCAACGTCGCCGACACAGCTATAGGACTGCGTATAGGCGGCGCAGGGACCAGCCTCGTCTGCGACCTCGTAGCCGTAGGTTCTGGTCCAGGCCGTGCAGGCCCCGACGGCGTTCGTGGCCGCGCAGCTGGCGGCGATCTCGCTCGCGCCGCCCGGCGGCGAACAGCCGGGGAAGTCGTCCCGCGTCGTGGTCGTCGTCGTGTAGGTGTAGTGCCGGTCCCAGAGGGTGCAGGCTCCGCTGGAGTCCGTCGCCCCGCAGCTCGAACCGCCGAGCGTCGAATCCGCCGGCGGAAAGCACCCAGGCGCATCGACCCGGCCGCCAGGGCAGCTGTACGTCCGTGTGTAGCCCCAGCAGTCCCGGTAGACCTGAAAGCCGAACCCGAACGTCCGGTAACCGCCCGGGTCCGTGCAGACTTCGCCGAGCAGGCTGCATGACGGGCCGATCCCCCCACACGATGCGTAGTCAACGCCACCGCCCCCGTCGCCAGGACAGTTGTAGTGATAATGCGACAAGGCGCCGGCCTTGCCGTAGGGCTCCGACCCGGTCAGCTGGCAGGCGGGATCCACGCCACGGCAACCGCCCTGGGAGGTCTGGTCGTCGCAGTCCAGCGGCGCCCAGACGACGTTGACCGTGGCGGTTCCCGTGCAGCTGGCGGGCGTGGCGGCCCCCTCCGTGTAGCCCTCCTGACAGTCGTAGGAGCCGGCGCCGGCGGTGACCGTCTCCTGATAGCCTTCCGTGCACACGTAGGTTTCCGTGTGTGGCGAGGTCGGCGCGGTGCAGGTCCGCGTCCCGCCGGTGCAGGCGCCGTCGCCCCCCGCGGCGTCGCAGCCGGCGGAGCGGCGCCACGAATGGGCGGCATAGTCGTAGGTCTCGTCGCAGACGTAGGCGTAGCTTTCGACCTTCGGCTCGTAGTGCTCGGTGCAGCTGTTGAGCTCCGCGTGCAGCTCGATCGCCGTCTCGCAGGTGTAGAGGGCGTGAGAGGTCGTGGTCTTCGTCTGCTCCTCGCTGGTGCAGGTCTCCCCTTCCGCCCCGGTCGTGGTCGCGCCGCCGGAGTTCACCCGGGTCATGGGGTCGGTGTGCACGTCGGCGGAGTTCGTCAGCCAGTCCGCCGTGGGATCGATAGCGCTCGCGCTGCGGGCGCCCAGGCTGGAGTTCGTGAGACCGATGGCTGGCGAACCCAAGCCATAGGTCGATGCGCCCGCCGCCTTCAGGCCGTCTGGGTCACGCTCAAAGGCCTGCAGGCCGGGACTGTCGCCGGCATAACCGGGCGCGGTCGCCGCCGTCGGCCCCGTGGTGGGGCCCGCGGAGAGCGCGGCGGCCTGGCTGTCGCGCAGCGCCTTCGCCTCGGGCTTCATGTCCTGCGCCCGGACAACGCCCAGGCCCAGCAGGCCGGCGAGCGCGCCGGCGGACGCCCAGATCCCCAGCACTCGGAAGCCGGGCGCGCGCATTCAGTCCTCCAGCTTCTGGCTAGCGGCGGCCGCCGCGCCCGCGCCCGCACCACGACCTTCGCCGAGGGCCTCCAGCGCCGCACCGAGGGTGATGTTGCCGGAGACCCGATCGTGGTCCGGCGCCACGGGCACGCAGTCGATGCCGGCCCCGCAGGGCTGCACCGGCGCCTTGGCCGCGACGAAGGTCGGTACGGCCTGGATGTTGAAGGCGCGGAAGACATTGGGGTCGATCGCAACCCCGCCGACGCTCTCTTCGTCGAAGACCGCCTTGGCGCGGATCAGGGTCTGCTGGAACGACCCCTTCACCAGCCCTCGGATGACGACGACGGCGCCGGCGCGGTGCGCGTCGCGGGCGAGGCGACGCAGATCCGCCGGCGGCATCGAGAACGACACCGCCACGTAGACCACGCCCTCGGGATTGGCCGGCTCATCGCCGATGGTGGCCAAGGCCCCGCCGCCCCGGAAGTCGGTGTCCTCAAGGTCCGCAAAGCCGCGCTTGAGAACCGCGGCGCTGCCGCCGGCGTCGACGACCGCCAGGGCCTGCTCCCGATAGGCGCCCTCCCTGCCCTTCACGCTTTCGAAGAAGGCCTGGACGTCGGGCTGGGCCCCCTCGGTGCGCTTCTGCACCCGTTCCACCAGCTCTGCGGCGGACTGCGCCAGGCTGGGCGCCGCCGCCCAGATGATGCCGACGCCGAGCACGCCGGCGAGCGCGTAGGACATCCAGCGCTTGCCGCTGCACCAGGTGGCGATTGCGCATCCGAAGAGAACGCTGGCCACCAAGCCGGAGAGGACGATGTCGGCGAGCGTCTGGAAGGGGAACGGACCCATGGCTAGAGCCCCGCGCAGCAGTTGCGCTTGCGCCAGATGAGGTAGCCGAAGTCCTCACCGATCACGGGGACCGTCTTTCCGAACTCGTAGGTCTGCGTCGTCGCGCCCGCCATCGGGCACGTGAACGGACCCTTCACGTTCGGAACCGGGTTCGTGAGTTGGAAGCGATATTGGAGTTTGTCGATGATCGGCGTGGGGTGCTTGATGCAGAGGTTGGCGGCCCCCCGCGTGCCCCAGGCCAAGCCCTGCCGATGCATCTTGAAGGCGAACTTCTCGACCGCCAGCAGGCTGCCGTCCACGTCGCCGGTCGTGCCGAAGGTGTTCCCGGTCATCGGGTACATCGACCCGCGGCAGCCCGCGCACCAGAACATCGGCTGCAGCGGAAGATAGACGGAGGACGCCACGCAGTCGGCCGTGCAAGCGGCGAGCGCGATCGGATTGGCGAAGATGAAGGCTTCCGGCTCGATGATCGCGGCGAGCTCGTCGTCCCGCCAGAGCGGATCCAGCTCGGTCACGTAGCCGATGTCGAAGCCGGCGTTCTCCAGGCACAGGAAGTCCGTCAGGAGCTCCAGCCAGTACATCAGCGGATAGATGTACCAGTGCACATGGTACTGGGCGGTCTTGGCGCCGGCGCCCCCGCCGTCCTTGGCGCGGGCAGCGTCGCCGCTTCCGAAGCCGAAGGGGACCGGCAGCCGAATTCCGCCGAGGCTGGGGAAGCACCAGGCCTTGCGGGTGGAATCCGCCAGCCGAACCGGCTCCCAGAAGCCGATGGAGAGGCCGATCTTCACGAACAGCGGCGGCGGGGCGGGGCAGACGCAGATCGGGGACGGCGGGTTCGGCGCATCCGGCTTGCCGGCCTTGATGAGCGGTATCGAGCCCAGCGAGATCGGCAGCAGGCACGACCAGCAGGTGTCGGTGATCGGGTTGACGAAATGGCCCCGGCACGACACCGCCGACGCCGCCGGCGAGGCGGCCTGGGCATAGGCGTTCGGCGCGCCCATCAACGCCGACAGCGCGGCCGCGGCGACGAGCGCCCAGCCCTTCGCGCCCATCCTCATGGCCGCACCTCCGAAACACGCAGCGCGCGGCCCTCTCGCTCGACGACGGCCGGCACATGGCTCACGCCGAAATGGCGGATGAGCGATCCGTCCTGGTCGAAGAACATCTCGACCTTCTGGCTCCGCATCAGGTCGATGGGAGCCCCGGAGGTCAGGACGATGTAGACCTTTTCCTTCGCGTCCCGACGCGCGCGGCGCACCGCGAACCGCACTTGATCGGCGTCGTCGCCGTCCACGAAGACGAGGACGCGGTTATAGTTGGGGAGCCGGTCCAGGGGATTGATGACGTCGCCCTTGCGGGCGAACACGCGCCCGTTCTGATCGGCGAAATCCCGCGGCACCGTGATGGAAGGATCGAACAGCCACGAACGTGGCCGATCGGTCTTGCTGATCCCGGCGACCGGCGTGGGCCGCGACAGCTTGGCCTTCACCCGCGCCTGGAAGGCCTTGTTCAGGCTATCCAGCTTGCCCGACCGTTCGAAGGCCCGGAGCTTTGCGGCCAGCACGGCCAGAAGATCCTGCTCGACGATGGGGAATGTCGCGCCGAGCGCCCCCAGATCCTTGGCGTGCGCCGCAGGTGGCGGCGCAGCGATCGTGGCGATCAACAGCAGGGCCGTGGCGAGCCGGCGACCCATCACATGATCGCCTTTGCGACGCCGAGGATGCGCCGCTGCGGGACCCAGCCGAC
>NZ_CADEGK010000296.1 GCF_902826855.1 uncultured Phenylobacterium sp.
AACATGGGCGACGACCCCACGCTGATGCTCAACGCCCCGGTGCCGGCGGCCCGCAAGGCGCTCGACCGGGCCGGCCTCACGGTCGACGACATCGACCTGTGGGAGATCAACGAGGCCTTCGCCGTGGTGGCCGAGCGGTTCATCCGCCTGCTCGACCTGGACCGGGACAAGGTCAACGTCAACGGCGGGGCCATGGCGCTGGGCCATCCCATCGCCGCCACCGGGGCCATGCTGATCGGCACCGTGCTCGACGAGCTGGAGCGCACCGGCGGCCGCTACGGCCTGGTGACCATGTGCGCCGCCGGCGGCATGGCCCCTGCCATCATCATCGAGCGCATCTGATGGCTGCCCTGACGCGCCAGCGCCGCTTCGTCACGCCGGGTCCCGACGAGACGGTCGAGGAACTGGCGCGTCGGGCCGTGCCGGACGCGCCGCTGGAGGCCGCAGTGGACCAGATCAAGAGCTGGAACCTGCACGTCTTCGCGATGCGCCGGCCCCCGGGCCTGTTGCTCGGCTCGGACGTGGTCTTCGTGGAGCCTCCCATCACGAATGCATAGGCTCCACAATGGATGAGGCGGTCATCGTGGGCGCGCAGGTCGTCGCCGGCCACGACGGGTCCGCCGAGCTTCTCGTCACCTTGCGCCATGCCAACGGCGTCGAGGCGCCGGTGCAGCTGGACGAGGCGACCGGCCTGAAACTGATGGCCGCCTGCGGGGCGTCGCATGTCGACGAGCTTTCCGGGCAGTCGTGGCGGCGGATCGTGGAGTGAGCCAAATGTTCGACGTGATCGTGAAGAACGGCCTGGTGGTCGACGGCTCCGGCGCCCCCGGCTTCAAGGGCGACGTGGCGATCAAGGACGGCAGAATCGCCGCCGTCGGCAAGGTCACAGGCGAGGCGCGCACGGTGGTGGACGCCACCGGCCGCGTGGTCGCGCCGGGCTTCATCGACCCGCACACGCACTTCGACGTACAGCTGCTGTGGGACGGCGCGGCCAAGCCCGCCCTGGAGCACGGCGTCACCTGCGTGGTGCCCGGCAACTGCTCGCTGTCGCTGGCCCCGCTGAAGATCGCCGACCGCGCGCGCCTGATCGGCATGTTCCAGCAGATCGAGGAGATGCCGCCGGAAGCCTTCACCGAGGCGTTCGAGTGGACCTGGGAAGACTTCGCCGGCTATCGCGCCGCGATCGAGAAAGACCTCTCCATCAACGTCGCCCCGCTGGTGGGCCACAGCGTTATCCGCCTGTGGGTAATGGGCCCCGCGTCGCAGGAACGCGCGGCGACGCCCGACGAGATCAAGGCCATGCAGGACCTTCTGCGTGAGTGCCTGGAGGCCGGCGCGGTCGGGCTCTCCACCAGCTTCGTGGACGTCGACGAGAACGGCCGCCCGGTCCCCAGCCGCTTCGCCCAGTTCGAAGAGCTGGACGCGCTCAGCGCGGTGCTGGGCGAGTTCGGGCGCATGCTGCAGATCGTGCCGGAGTTCTACGCCACCGACATCACCATTGCGCGCATCGACCAGCTGGCCGAGCTCAGCCTGAAGCACAACATCCCCACGACCTTCTCGCCGGTGTTCGACAACGCCGGGACGCCCAACAGCGTGCCGCGCCAGATCGCGCGGGTGGAGGAGCAGTTCGCCCGCGGCGCCCGAGTGTGGCCGCAGATGCAGACCCGGCCGGCCGACATCAGTTTCAGCCTGCTGCGACCCAGCCTGTTCTTCGGCCGGCTGCCGCGCTGGATGCGGGTGCTGCGCCAGCCCCTTGAGCAGCGCCTCGCGGGCCTGCGCGATCCGGCTATCGTCGAGAAGATGATTGCCGACACCGGACCCGACGAGGGCGAGAAGCTGCTGGGCCGCCTGGTCCTGCGCGGCGGCGACGCCGCGCCGCCCGAACTGGCGGGCATGACCCTGTCCGAGATCGCCAAGGCGCGCGGCGAGACGCCGGCCCGGGCGCTGATTTCCCTCAGCCTGGAACACGGGCTGGACGTGGCCTTCGTCTCGGCCAACGCCGGCCACGAGAAGACCGAGCGCGTCGGGCCGATGCTGGCCCACCCGCTGGTGCACATCGGCGCCAGCGACGGCGGCGCCCACCTCGCCTCCTTCGCCACCTATGGCGACACCGGCTACCTGTTCAGCGAGTTCGTCCGCAAGGGCCACCTCACGCTCGAGCAGGCAGTGGCCAAGATCACCGGCGAGACCGCCGACATCTGGGGCCTGAAGGACCGCGGACGGCTGCAGCCGGGCAAGGCCGCCGACATCGTGGTGTTCGACGCCGAGCGTATCGACCGCGCCGAGGAGCTGCCGATCTTCGACATGCCCGGCGATGGCATGCGCTACACCCGCGCGGCCCGCGGCATCGACACCGTGCTGGTCAACGGCGAGGTGGCCTATACCGCTGGAAGCTACACCATGGCGCGAGCTGGGGTAGTCTGCGTCTAGCCGCCGACATCGTTCATCTCTCGTTAACGAATACTTCACCACCGAGACACGGAATCTTGTATCGCCACGATTTGGCCCAACAGACATTGTTAGGTGATGGGTGCGCGCCTACAACTAAACATTGTGGGACGTAACGACGCAGAACGCTCGATCCCGCTCCAGTAGAGCATCACCGTTTTCAAGCGAGGGCGCGCCATGTTCACCGGCGCCGCGAATGCCGACACCGGGCTGGCCCGCGAACTCTCCTCCGCCCGTGCGCGGCTGGCGAGCCAGGAACGGCAGATCCAAGAGCTTAACCATAGGGTGGCCAACAGCCTGCAGCTGGCCGCCGATATGCTCACCTTCGAGCAGCTGCGCTCGCGCGATCCCTCTGCCCAGGCCGCGCTGGAGGCAAGCCGGGCCCGCCTGGTGGCCGTGGGCGAGTTGCACCGCTACCTCTACGACCATGCCGATCGACCCAACGTCGAGCTGCGCCCCTTCCTGACCGGCCTCTGCCAGGCGGTGGCCGCCACGACGGGCCTGAGCTGCACGATCGACGCAGATGCCGTCACCGTGAACGGTGACATGGCCCAGCAGCTGGCGATCGCCATCAACGAGTTCGCCATCAACGCCGCGAAGCATGCCTACAACGGCGCTCCCGGCGGGCGGCTGGACATCACCTGCCGCCGCGACGGCGCTGAACTGGTGTTGAGTGTCGCCGACCACGGCCCGGGGCTCGCCGCCGACGCCAGGCCGGGTGGTGCGGGCGGCCTGGGCATGTCGATCGTCGCGGCCATCGTGCGCGACCTGCGTGGCGCCCTCAGCGTCAGGAGCGACGACGGGGCGGTGTTCACGATCCGCGCCCCGCTGCCCGCCGCGCCTGCCACTTTCAACCGCTCCTTCCGGCCCTCGAACCCGGACTAAGCAGCCTGCGGCATGGCCGCGGCGAGCCTCATTCAGCTGTCCAGCTTGGCGACTTCGGGATACTGCCGCTCCAGGCGGTCGGCGGCGGCCTTGAGGGTCGTGATGGCCTCGTCCACCTCGACGCGCTGGGCTTCTAGCTGCTCGATGCGGTGCTTGAAGACGCGCAGCGCCTCGGCGCTTTGCGCGGCCTCGCCTTCTTCGTCATAGAGGTCGAGGATGTCGCGGATCTCGGCGATCGAGAGCCCAACGCGGCGGCCGTTCAGGATCATCTGCAGACGGGCCCGGTCCTTGTAGGAATAGACGCGGCTGGTGTCGCGCCGGGCCGGCGCGAGGAGGCCTTGCTCCTCGTAAAACCGCAGGGCCCGCGGCGTGGCTCCAAACTCGCGGCAGAGCTGGGTGATCGAATAAGTCCGGTACGGCGGCCGGCGTAGATTCAGCAGCATAGGCATCGTCATTGTTTCCTCCTTTTCTTTCAAAGCCCAAGCACGAGACGAGCGATGATGTCACGTTGTATTTCGTTGGAGCCGCCATAGATCGAAGCGGCGCGGTTGTTCAGGTAGCGCGGCATGGCGGTGAGGCCGATCTCGGGCCCGACCGGATCCACGTTCGACCCGGGCTCCCGCGCCTCCATCTGCTCGACATGGGCGTACGGGCCCAGCGCGTCGATGGATATCTCGTCCAGCCGCTGCATGGCTTCGGTGCCGTTGATCTTCAGCATCGACGATGCTGGCCCCGGCGGATTGCCGCTGGCCAGCGCGCTCAGCACCCGGCGCTCGGACATGTCGATCGCCTGCACGGCAATCTCCGCCTCGGCCCGCCGCCGGCGGTGATCGCGGTCGTCGCCGGCTGCGCTCTGCGCCACCGCCTGCACGCGCTCCAGGGCCACCTTCAACCCCGGCGCTGCGGCCGGCGTGGAGCTGAAGAACCTGATCGA
>NZ_CADEGK010000297.1 GCF_902826855.1 uncultured Phenylobacterium sp.
CAAGCCCGCCGGCTCGATGATCACGCTGGTCCGCGAGGGCATGATCAGCCCGAACGGCGTCGGCCCCTCGCCCGACGGCCGGCGGCTCTGAGGTCTACTCGGACGATCAGCTCCCCATTCGTGTCAACGGCAGTCTGGTGTTCGTTGATAGAACGGCCTCGAGCTTGCCGAGGACGAGGTGGTGATCCTCCTGAGGACGGCGACGTCCTCGACCCGGCGAAAATCCGCGCCGACGCCCGCGGAGCGGCCCGGCGCGCGTAGCGCCCTCCCCGACCGACCTTGCCTCAGCTCGACCTGAGGCGCCCTCACCACCATCACAGGAGACCCCGATGTCTCGTAACGATCGTCATCACTTGGGGGGACGAGGCCTATGGCGCGTTCTCGGGCGTCAGCTGCGCCTTCCGCTTCCACGACTGCGTCGAGTTCACGACAGCGCCATGCGCCGGATTGAAGGCAAGATCCCAAGGCCGGGTTCAACTGACCGGCCCGGTGTGTATGGGTGGCCTACCAGCTGAGCGCGGCGCACCAGTTCGTCGCGGCGCTCGAGGCGCTCGGCTACGACCTCGCGGATGCCGGTTGTTGGCAGCTGCTTCCGAACTTGCCGGTAGACCCCACGTGACCCCGCCCCTCGGCGCGCCCCACTGAGCCGGAGCCCGACGAGGGCTTCGTGCGCTGAAGCTTCGCCGGGCTAGATGTTCCGTCCCGGAGTGTGGGGGACTCAGCTTAGCTGAGCGCACACACGGGAGGGCCTATGGGACAGATTCTACACGCTGCGCCACGACCACGCACGCTGTCCGAGCGGCGATACAGCGATCGAAGGCTCCGATCCAGGAACTCGCCGAGCAGTACGGCCTCAACCGCAAAACGGTGAGGAAGTGGCGCCATCGCAGCGTCGTGCATGATGCTGCGATGGGTCCCAAGGCGCCTCGCTCGACGGCGCTCACGCCCGAGGAGGAAGCCATGGCGGTGGCGTTCCGCCGGCACACGCTGCTGCCGCTCGACGACTGCCTCTACTCGCTGCAGGCGACGATCCCGCACCTAACGCGCTCGTCCCTTCACCGGCTATTCCAGCGGCACGACATCTCGCGCCTGTCGATCGAGACGGAGAAGACCGCCAAGAAAGCCTTCAGAGCCTACCCGATCGGCTACTTCCACATCGACATCGCCGAGCTGCGCACCGAGCAGGGCAAGCTGCTCATGGTCGTGGCCATCGACCGCACCAGCAAGTTCGCCGTCGTCGAGTTGCACGAGCGCGTCAGCCGCCAGACCGCGGCCGACTTCCTGCGGCGGCTGATCGCAGCGGTTCCCTACAAGATCCACACCGTGCTCACCGACAACGGCACGCATTTCACCACGCATGGACGAAAGAGCCTCAGCGCTTCAGGCTATCGCTAGACCCCTCACCTCGGGACTGAACATCTAGGCCCGAGCTGTCGATCCGGATCCTGGAGGCGGAAGCCGCCCCTCCCCGCTCGCAGACCTGGAGCGTCTTCGCCACCGACCTCATCCAGTACGACTCGGACTACCTCGCGCCTGCGTTCGAGGCCTCGTGGCCAGGTTACAGCGTCGCCTTCCCCGAAATGCAGCGTCATCTCTGACTCCTTACGCCAGCCTGACAGGGACCGGGCTGACCTCGCGCGTAGAGGAAGCTTGCGGCGGCGGCGTCCTGCGGGGCCGACGGGTGGTCGAGTTGGCGACGGGTGGGGTGGTGTTCGAGGACGGCGACACGCTCACCGCGCGCGTGGTGGTCGCCCCGAGTAGGCAGAACGAGCCAGATCCGGAAGCACCGAGACATCCGCCTCGCGAACCTCCTTGATGAGGTCCGGCGAGCGACGCGCCCCTTGCGGCATAACGATCTCGAACTCCGCGCAGTGCGCACGGATCGCGTTGATCAGCAGTCCGCTGGCGCTTCGCGCGAAGGAGCAGCAGGCAAGTGTCTGCGAGCGCTAGCCCGGAATCCCTGGGGCGGTGCGGAACTTTCCCCCAGAGGATCGGGGGCCTTTTTCTGGAGAGTGGATCCAACCAATTCGCCACGCGGTGCCGCACCCGAGCGGTGGCTTTAGGCGCTTGGCGGCCTTGAGCGAAGCCGGACAACGGCAATGTCTGTGTGTGGACGCCTCTTCGGATGCAAGAGGGTTTCTGAGGGCAGGGCGCGCAGGTTCAGGTGCGTCCGTGTGTCCGGCCTATTGAGTGCGGCCTTCATCAAGGCCGCTGGCCTGTCGCGGACCCGGTCATGCCGCAATTGCGCGCTCAAGGCGCGGCAGACATTTCTGGTTTTCCGGGCCCCGTCCCGTGGACCGTTGCGCCATACGTCTCTTCTGACCTTGCCTCCTCTGACGCCTCAGGCCATCGCAGCGATCAAGCTGCTCGGGCCGGAGCTCTGTAGGATCCGCCGTGCGCCATCAGCGCCAAGACGATCCGTGCAGTCTTGTTGGCGAGCGCGACCGTGACGAGCATGCGCGGCTTGTGCGACAGCATGCCGGCCGGCCACGGGCTCGCCTGTTATGGGTCCTGAGCGGCGACTTTGGCCGCGGAGCTGGCGCCGAGGATGATCAGTCGTCGCAGGTTGCGATCGCCCATCTTGGAGATGCGCCCGAGCCGCTCCTTGCCGCCGCTGGAGTTCTGCCGTGGCGTGAGACCGACCCATGCGGCGAAGTCTCGCCCGCGCCGGAAGGTGCTGGCCGGCGGGGCCAGAGCCACGATCGCGGTGGCCACGACTGGCCCCACGCCTGGGATAGACATCAGCCGTTTGGCGACAGGATCTGCCTGCGCGCGAGCTTTGATCTCGCGGTCGAGCATCGCGATCTTGGCCTGCAGCGCCTGGATGCTCTCGGCGATGATCGCCCAGATCGGCCGGGCCTGCGCCGGCAGATCGGTCTCTGGATCGACCGCCAGCGCGATGAGCCGCCCGACCTGGCCAACGCCCTGGGGCACGACGAAGCCGAACTCAGCCAGGTGCCCACGCAAGGCGTTGCTGAGCTGACGCGCTGTCGGACCAGAAGATCCCGCGTGCGGAAGACTATGGCCGCGCCCTGCGCTTCGGCGGTCTTGGGCGCGACGACCGCATCGTAGGCCGCTGCGCCGCCTCGGCGATTGCCTCCGCATCGGCCACATCGTTCTTCTGACGCTTCACGAACGGCTTGACGTATCGGGGCTGAATGAGCCGGACCTCATGGCCGAGCCCCATGAACTCGCGCGCCCAATGATGCGCGCCGGAGCAGGCCTCCATCGCCACCAGGCACCTCGGCTGGCTGACGAAGAAGCTCAGCACCTGATCGCGCCTCAACTTCTTGCGGAACAAGACCTCACCAGCCGCATCAGCGCCATGCGCCTGGAAAATGCTCTTCGCCAGATCCAGCCTGATCGTCGCAACCTCGCCCACGGACGCCTCCTTCGAGTGGTGCTTCAAAACACCGCCACTCTGGCACTTCGATGCCGTCAGGGGGCGTCCACCCCATCGCGACTGGCCGAAAGCCTCGCCGAACGCTGCCAGCCCACAGCCCGGATCACTCGCGCGCCTGGGCGATGGGCGATGGGCGATGTGGAGCGCCCACGCGAAAATGGGAGGAGCAGCTTGGCTGCCCCTCCCCTCCGTCGACTAGACCTTGTCTAGGTCAGAAGTTGTAGCGCAGCTCCAGCGTCCAGACGCGGGGCGGCTGCAACGACAGCAGTTGGTAGAAGTTCTGGTTCGGCGGCAGGGTGGTGAAGGCCGTCGGGATTTCCTTATCGAACAGGTTGCGCACCGAGCCGATGATCTCGTAGCTCTTGCTCGATGAGGTCCACGAGACGCGGGCGTTGGTTTGAGCGCCGCCCTTCACGAACCAGTTGGGGTTGTTGAACAGCGAGCTGTAGAAGCTGCTGTGCCAATCCTCGACCACCGACAGGGTCAGGTCGCCTGGCTCGAAGTTGAAGGTGTAGCTGACGCTCGCGGCGATCTTGTGCCGGGGCGACCCGGGCAGTCGATTGCCGGCGAGGCTCTGTCCGCCCGCCTGACCTGCCACGGGATTAGCTCCCTCCTGGAGGCCCATGGGATCCGAGCTGTCGACAAAGCAGCAGGCGTCTTTGATCTTGTTGTTGAGGTAGGCGTAGTTGGCCATGATCAACAGGTTTTCGACTGGCGCCCAGCGGGTCTCGACTTCGAAGCCGTAGGCGCGCGACTTCGGGATGTTGATCAGCTCGTTGACGATGATTGGCGGACTGACCTGGGCCACGCGACCGTTCAGCGTCTGAGGGTCCTGGTAG
>NZ_CADEGK010000298.1 GCF_902826855.1 uncultured Phenylobacterium sp.
CATCAACATGCTGGAACGCGCGTTCCTCTTGCGCTCGTGCTCCGACAGCATGTTCGAAAGCCGCACGCGGCCGTGCCTGCTGTTCCAGATCAAGCGCTGCTCCGGCCCCTGCACGGGCGAGATCGAACCCGATCGCTACCGCGGCCTCGTGGACGAGGCCGTGCGCTTCCTGCGCGGCGAAAGCCAGAACGTGCGGCAGATGTACCAGACGCTGATGCAGGACGCGGCCGAGCGCCTCGACTACGAGAGCGCCGCCACCTACCGCAACCGGCTGTGGGCGCTGGCGCACGTGACGGCGGACCAGTCCATCAACCCCGAAGGCATCGAGGAGGCGGACGTGTTCGCCGCCTACCAGGACGCGGGGCAGACGTGCATCCAGGTGTTCTTCTTCCGCACGGGGCAGAACTGGGGCAACCGCGCCTACTACCCACGCGCCGACCGGTCGCTGCCGGCGGAAGAGGTGCTCGACAGCTTCATCGCGCAGTTCTACGACGACAAGCCGGTGCCGCGGCTGGTGCTCGTGAGCCACGACCTGCCCCATCGCGACCTGCTGTCGGAGGCCCTGTCGACCAAGGCCGACCGCAAGGTCGAAATCCGCACGCCGCAGCGGGGCGTCAAGATGGGCGTGGTGGAGCATGCGCTGCAGAACGCCCGCGAGGCCCTGGCCCGGCGGCTTGCGGAAAGCTCCTCGCAGCGCATTCTGCTCGACGGCCTGAAGGAGCGGTTCGACCTGCCGCGCGTGCCGCGCCGGATCGAGGTCTACGACAACAGCCACATCATGGGCACGAACGCGGTCGGCGCGATGATCGTCGCCGGCCCCGACGGCTTCCAGAAGAGCCAGTACCGCAAGTTCAACATCAAGAGCACCGACATCACCCCCGGCGACGACTTCGGGATGATGAAGGAGGTCCTGCGCCGCCGCTTCTCCCGCCTGGTCAAGGAAGAGGAGGAGGGGGAGGGCGCCGTTCGTCCCGACCTGGTCCTGCTGGACGGCGGCGCCGGCCAGCTCTCGGTGGTCCGGGAGATCATGGCCGACCTCGGCGTCGACGACATTCCCGTCGTCGGCGTGGCCAAGGGGCCGGACCGCGACGCCGGCCTGGAACGCTTCTTCCTGCCGGGCAAACCGCCCTTCATGCTCGAGCCGAAATCCCCGGTGCTCTACTACCTCCAGCGCCTGCGCGACGAAGCCCACCGCTTCGCCATCGGCACCCACCGCGTCCGCCGCGCCATCGACATGAAGAAGAACCCGCTGGACGAGATCGAGGGCGTAGGGCCGGGGCGCAAGCGCGCACTCCTGCATGCATTTGGCTCAGCGCGGGGGGTGAGCCGGGCGAGCGTGGAGGATCTGGCGAAGGTGGAGGGGGTCAGCGAGGCGCTGGCGGAGCGGGTGCACGCGTATTTTCGGAAGGGGTAAAGGATCTCGAGGCAACCGCGCATCATCCGCGAGATTGAAGCCCCCGTGTCACCGGGCCTTGCGTTTCAGCGTCTCCTTGAGAAGCGCTATGGCCGTGGCGTCGCTGGACGTCCTTCCGTCGGTCGTCACGACGATGGCCGACGGGCCCTGGACAGCGCCGGCGGTCCACCCGACGTCGTTTGCTACATACCCCCGCTCGCCCACGTCCGGCAGTTCGCGGAAGTCGGGAGCGCCTGAAATCGGGTTGTGATTCTGCGCGTCTACGATCTGGACCATAACGCTTCCGCTGTCGTCCTTGGCCGTCCATTGGCATCCGGTGCCCATGGCCGCGTTCTCCCCCGGATTGACCGGTTCGCCGATGTAGGTGGCGACTTCGGCCTGGGTGAACAGTCCGCACACCGGATTGGCTGCCGCGGCGCCTTTGGCATCCCCGGTCAACGCCGCCGCCGTCGCCTTGGCATCGTCCGGAGCGCCCGCCCCCGACTTGCCGCAGGCGGTGAGCAAACAAATTGCCGCCAGGGCCGTTGTGGCCAGCATCAGATTCGCGCGCATGAAACCTCCGGGTGAACCTGCACCGTGACCGAGCTCCCTATCCCCGTCGAGGACAAACGCATGTGCTCCGCGCTCCGCAGGGGAGACCCGCTGTCCGCTCGACCCTCAGAGGGCGCCGCGGGCGGCGGGCCCCGAGGGCCCGTCCTCGACTGGCTTTCAGAGGCAGGCTGGGATCATCCGTGAGATTGAAGCCCCGGACCCCTCTGGCAACTCACGCGTCGAAGCCGTGAAAGGTGGCGAAGGCGGCGACCGGCTCGCGGGGGGCCTGCAATCCGTTCACGGGGGCGGTCTCGTCGGCGTAGCCGAGGGCGACGCCGCAGATGATGTACTCTTCGTCTGGCACCTGCAGCAGGCGCCGCGTGACGGACCAGTAGCTGTTCCAGGCGCCCTGGGCGCAGGTGTCGAGCCCGCGAGCCCTGGCCGCCAGCATCAGCGTCTGCAGGAACATGCCGACGTCGACGTAGCTCATGCAGTCGAGGTCCTTGTCGATGGTCACGATCAGACCGACCGGCGCATCGAAGAACCGATAGTTCCGACCCCATTGCGCCCAGTTCGCCGCCTGGTCGCCCTTGGGTATTCCGATCAGGCCGTACATCGCCTTGCCGAGCGCGCGCATGCGCGAGACGTAGGGCTCCTTGCGCTTGCTGCTGCGCGGGAACTCCGCTTTGGCGTCCGCCGGATCGGTTTCCCGGTGATGCAGCACCTCGCGTTCCAGACGCGCTCGCACCTCGCCGCCCACGACGTGCACCTTCCACGGCTGGATGTTGGTGCCGGACGGCGCCATCGCCGCGGCGGCCAGGAGTTCCTCGACAACCGCCTTCGGCACGGGGTCGGGCTTGAACGCCCGCACCGAGCGTCGCGCGCGAAGGGCTTCGTCCAACAGCACTCGCTCACCCCGTCGTTCGTTGATCCTGCGCCGTGCATATCGAATTGCCTGGCCAGTCGATAGCGCCGCGCGCGTGGTCGCGACGTGGGATGGGCGCCCCTCCGCAGTACATCGCGCTATACTCCTCGCGAGGCGTCCTGGGGCGACGCGGACAGGTCGGGGGACTGGAGCGATGGCGACGGCCAGCTGGTACGCCGATCCGCAGGCGGAGGCGGAGGCGAGGCGCGGCCTGTTCCATGACGCGCTGGCCGACTGGACGAACGACGACGTCCTGCAGACAGAGGCGGCGCGCGCGGCGCTGGGGTACAGGCATCCGGCGGCCCTGCGCGTGCTGGACTGGCCCGAACTGCGCGCCCTGTTCGCCAAGTACGATCCGCCGGCCACGCGGCACGGCCGGCGCGATCGCCGCTTCTACCTGCTGTCTGTGGGGCTGGCGGCCCTGGGCCTGGTGCTGGTGATGGTCTCGCCGCTGGCCGTCGGCGCCGAGCGGGTCATTGAGAGCGTAGCCGCCGCCCTGATAGTCGCGGGCCTGGCGACCATGGCTTTCCACAAATTCGGGGCCGGATCGAAGGCGCGCTCACTGGCTCATCGGTTCGGGGCCGAGCGGGTGAGGGCGCTCTACTTCCAGGCGGTGGCCAACAACCCCGACCTGGCGGCGCGGGCGATGGCCGACGATGCGGCGCTGACCGAATGGCAGGCGGCGCGGGCGCGCATGCTGTCTCACTTGCCCGCGCCCGAGGACCTGCCCGGGCAGATCCCGAAGCTGGCGGGCGCGGTCGAGGACAACGCCGAGACGTGGGTGGCGCCGGAGTGGTCGCAGCCCCCGGAACCCCCGGCGCCGGCGGCGGATCTGGACCTGCTGTTGTCGCTGCTGCGCGGGCAGCGGCTGGACGGGCAGATCGACTATCTGGAGCGCAAGCTGGACGCCTCCCTGGGCGCGCCGGGCCAGCGGGCGGCGGTGGCGCGGTGGCTGAGCCGACTGCTGCTGGCCATCGCGGCGGCCACCGGATTGATGGCCGCGGTGCTGGTCCTGGGGATGGGCCGGGCGCCGGGAGACACGGACGTGAAGCTCGCCCTGGAAGTGGCGGCGGGGGCCATCGTCGCGGCCATGGCCCTGGGGGTGATCAACAACGATCGACTGCTGGCGGGCGACGCCAAGCGATACGCGGCGCATCTCGCGGCGCTCGGCAAGGCCCGGGCCCACTTCGACAAGGGTGCTGCGCCCGAGAAATTGGCCGCGCTGCGCGAC
>NZ_CADEGK010000299.1 GCF_902826855.1 uncultured Phenylobacterium sp.
TCGTCAGCATCGACCGCGGCCGCGCCGGCCGGCCCCTCGCCTCCGCGTGCCGCCTCGCAGCCCTGCGGCACGCCCAAATCAGCGGCGGGCGACGCGCCTGAAGAGCTGCGCGAGCTCGGCGACGTAGCCGTCGAGCAGGCCGTCCACGTGCTGGACGGCCTGTGCGATTTCCGCGACCAGCGACGCGCGCCGATCGAACCGATCCATCGTGAAGTCGACGGCGGCGTCGGTCGCCAGCCCGTTCACTGGAACAATGTGGTCGTATTCCAGAACACCCTGGAACAGGCCTGAGAACTTGCGACTGTACGCGACGGGCACCACCGGTACGCCGCTGGAAAACGCAGCGATGCAGGCGTGCATGCGGCCCGCCACCAGGAAGTCGAGGCCCGAGATGTAGGACTTGGCTTCGGATGGCGACGCGAAGTTCGGAACCCGGACGACGCCGGGCACCTCCGCCGCGAGCCGGTCGGCGATACGGCCGTCATCGTCCATCGGCAGCGCGTTGCTGTGCACGTGCGTGATCAGCTGCACCCTCACGTTTGGCCTAGAGGCCAGGGCGGATATCAGCTTGTGCGTGAATTCGGCGTAGTCGACCTGCATTCCGAATTCGTTCGCGCCGCTGTAGCCCCTGTTGAACAGAAGGCCGGAAACGTTAACACCCACTTCCAGCAGCGCCGGGTCGCCTTTCTTGCGCCTCGTGAACGGCAGGGCAAAGGCGACATCCACGGCCTGAAGGCGCTTTGCGGTCGGGGCCATGCGACCGGCCACGTCAAACGACAGCGGATCGCGCGCCACGATCAGTTCCGATTGGTTCATCGCCCAGCTGGCGAGCCCGCTATGGGGCTGGCGCGAGAAGGGGCCGATGGTTTGTGGGCTAAGCACGATCGGCCGGCGCCGGGCGATCGCCATGGCCTTCGTCAACCAGAGAAAGCCAAACCGCTTGGAACCGTAGATGTCCGTGAAACTGTCGCCGCCACCGATGTCGAGGACACAGTCCAGGTCGCCTAGGCTGCGCCAGTACGAGCCCCCGGGGACCATCGCCTTGGTGTTGAGGGCCAAGAGTTCGACGTCATCGCCTGCGACGTAGTGCGGCTCGCCGACGTCTTCGAAGCCGAGGATCCTGAAGCGGGCCTTGACGCCGGCCGCCGCCGCAGCGCGGCGCGCCAGGGCCAAGTTGCTGACGGTCAGTGCGCCGACGCCGAGATTGCCTGAATTGACGGAATGCCAGAGAAGGCCCACGGCCAGATCTGCCGACCGCGGCGTCGCAGTGTTGATGCTCATGTCGCGTGTCTCGTCTGGCGTAAGGGCTTCCTTCATCCGAATCCTTTCAACAGTATCAAGATGGCTTCGTCCTTCGACGCAGATGAAGGCATCGGGGAGAACAGGGCTCAGTCAATGGCGTTCGTCGCGTTGGACCAGAAGGCGCAGGTCGAGCTCTCGATCCTCATCGTGAGCTACAACACCAAAGCCCTGACACTGCAGGCGCTTTCGAGCCTCTTCGACCACCCGCCACCGGTGAATTTTGAAGTCCTGCTGCTGGACAACGCCTCGCCGGACGGGAGCTTCCAGGCGATCGACCAAGCCTTTCCACAGATCAAGGCGATCGACCATGCGGTCAACGTGGGATTCGCGGCAGCCAACAACATTCTCGCCCAGCGGGCTCGCGGCCGGCGCATCCTGCTACTGAACCCGGACACCATCTCGCTGGAGGCGAGTCACGAGGAACTCTGGAAGTTCGCGGAGGCCGAACCCGCCCGCCGGATCTGGGGCGGTCGCACGCTGTTCCCGGACCTGAGCCTGAATCCGACCAGCTGCTGGCGTCGCGTGACGCTGTGGAGCTTGTTCTGCGGCGCGGCGGGCTTCACGCACCTCTTCCCGAAGAGTCGCCTGTTCAGTCCGGAATCCTATGGCGACTGGCAGCGCGACAGCGTCGCCGACGTCGACATCGTGACGGGCTGCTTTCTGCTGATCGACCGGGACCTGTGGGAAACGCTGGGTGGATTTGACCCGGCTTTCTTCATGTACGCCGAAGAGGCCGATCTGTGCATGCGAGCCAAGGCGCTGGGCGCCAACCCCGGAATTTCCCCTGCGGCGGAGATCGTCCACATGGGCGGGATGTCCGAGCCCACGGGCGCCGACAAGATCGTCAAGACGGTTCGCGGCCGGGTCACGCTCATGAAGAAGCACTGGAATCCCGCGGCGGTCGCCCTCGGGCGGATGCTGCTGCTCACCTGGTCAGCCGTGCGGATGATCGGTTCCCACGTCGCCTCCGGCCGCAGAGACACCCCAGGCTCGGCAAAGGCCAAGTGGCGCACGGTTTGGGACCGTCGAAGGGAGTGGCTGGCGGGGTACGCTGCGCCATGAGCCTCAAACAGACCGCCAAGAACGCGATCGCGACCGGCTGGGACACGTTTGGCCGGCTCAACACGACGCCGAAGCTGACCATCATCTACTACCACGCCGTCACCGCAGACGCGGCCGAGGCCTTCGATGCGCAGATGGCCTACCTGCGGCGGACCGCCAACATTGTGCCCGCTGACCATCAGGGGCTGCTCGACCCGGCCCGGCCGAACGTGGCCGTGACCTTCGACGATGCGTTCCGATCAGTGCGCGAGAATGCGCTGGCGGCCCTCCAGCGCCATCGAATCCCCGCGACGATCTTCGTTCCGACGGGTTGGCTGGGTCGCCGACCGGGCTGGCAGATGGAAACCACCGGGGACGCAGCCGAGGTCGTGATGACGGGCGAGGAACTCGCGGCGCTCCCGCGCGACGTGGTCTCGTTCGGTTCACATACAGTCGACCATCCGCACCTTACGAAGCTCGCCGAGGCGGCCCTCGACGATCAGGTCCGACGCTCGCGCGAGGTGTTGGAAACCCTGCTGGGGGCCCCGATCGACACGCTTGCGTTTCCGTATGGCGACCACAACGATCGGGTCGTCGAGCGTGCGCAAGCAGCGGGCTATCGTCAGGTCTACACGGTGCAACCACAGCCGATCCGCGCCGGCGACCGATCGATCAAGCGAGGTCGAACGTCGGCAGACCCCCGAGATCCCCCCCGCATCTTCGCCATGAAGACGCGGGGCGCGTTCGACTGGATGCCCATGGCCTCGCGCCTGAAGTCCGCGCTTAAGGGTCGATCATAAGGAAGTCGACGGCCAGATCGCCCGGCGACAGGTCGCGCCGACGCCCCTCCGCCGCGAGTTCGAAGCCCAGCTTCTCAAGCACCATTTCGGCGGCGCGGTTCCGGTCCGTCGGCTTGAACGCCACAACGATCTCGGTGGCGAATTGACCCTCGCCTTTCGCCAGCGTCCAGAACAGGGCCTGCTCGATGAACTTCCCCTGAACCCGGCAGGAAAGCATGAAGTCCTCGACGACGACGCGCTCGCCCTCGCCGCAAGGCTCGCGCCGCGACAAACAGAAGCCCACCGTCCCATAGCTGCCGAACTTGTCCCGGCAGATCAGCACGTGGCGCGTCTGCGCCGGGTCGGCCAGGATGTGGTGGATTTCCTCGCGCCCATACTTGCGGCCTGAGAAATTCAGCTGGTTGGTTCGCTGCACGAGTTCGACGATACGGTCGAAATCGTCGGCGTTATCTGGGCGGATCTCGACGTGGATGTCGCAGTCGCGGAGGAACGCGATGTAGTCGTCGCCGTACCGTTCAGCTGTCTGCTCGCGCACGATCGCCTCCCGGTACATCTGGCGTCGCGCCCGCGACTCGGCGGTCACGGCGCCTTGGAGGCGCGGATGGTCGGCAAGGGTCGGCAGGGCCGCGTCCGAGAGCACCTCGACACCAGCGACCGCCCCCGCCACTTCGGCACGCTCGAAGGGGTTGTCATCCACGAAGAGGACCGTGTCCGCGCCGATGTCGATGGCCCGGACAATCTGCTTCACGCCCTCCGACTTCGGGCCCCAACCGATCCGCTGGTGCAGCACAAACTCGGAGAGGCCCAGCGCTTCGAGTTTGGCCATGGCCTCGTCGTGCGCATTCTTGCTCGCCACGGAGATCAGGATGCCGCGCTCGTCCAACGTGCGGAAAAGTCGGTGAACGCCATCCCGCAGCTTGACGTCGCCTTCCAGGAGGACCCC
>NZ_CADEGK010000300.1 GCF_902826855.1 uncultured Phenylobacterium sp.
GCCACGCCGGCCTCGTTCGAACCCTCCATCGACTACGTGGTCACCAAGATCCCGCGCTTCGCCTTCGAGAAGTATCCGGGGTCGGAGCCGCACCTGACCACCTCGATGAAGTCGGTGGGCGAGGTGATGGCCATCGGCCGCACCTTCGCCGAGAGCCTGCAGAAGGCCCTGCGCGGCCTGGAGACGGGTTTGAGCGGCCTCGACGAAGTCGCCATCGAGGGCGGGACCGACGAGGAGACCGTGCAGCGCGCGCTGTCGGAGCCGACGCCGGACCGGCTGCGGGTGATCGCCCAGGCCTTCCGGCACGGCCTGTCGGTCGAGCAGGTGCACGCCGCCTGTTCCTACGAGCCCTGGTTCCTGCGCCAGATCCAGGCGCTGGTGGCCGAGGAGGCTGTGGTGCGCGCCCAGGGCCTGCCCAAGGATGCGCCGGGCGTGCGGCGGCTGAAGGCGCTGGGCTTCTCAGATGCGCGGCTGGCGAAGCTGACGGGGGCCACCGAGGCCGACGTCCGCGCCGGGCGACGCGCGCTGGGCGTGCGGCCAGTGTTCAAGCGGATCGACACCTGCGCAGGCGAGTTCCGGGCCGAGACGCCCTACATGTACTCGACCTATGAGACCGGGGCCCTGGGCCAGGCGCCGGATTGCGAGAGCGATCCCACCGACCGCCGAAAGGCGATCATCCTCGGCGGCGGGCCCAACCGGATCGGCCAGGGGATCGAGTTCGACTACTGCTGCTGCCACGCGGCCTTCGCGCTCGACGAGATCGGCGTCGAGTCGATCATGGTCAACTGCAACCCCGAGACCGTCTCGACCGACTACGACACCTCCGACCGCCTGTACTTCGAACCGCTGACGGCAGAGGACGTGCTGGAGCTGATCGACGTCGAGCGCTCAAAGGGCGAGCTGCTGGGCGTCATCGTCCAATTCGGCGGCCAGACCCCTCTGAAGCTGGCCCAGGCGCTGGAGGATGCGGGCATCCCGATCCTCGGCACCAGCCCCGACGCCATCGATCTGGCGGAGGACCGCGAGCGGTTCCAGCAGCTGCTGCACCGGCTCGACATCGCCCAGCCCATCAACGGCATCGCCCGCTCCCGCGACGAGGCTTTCGCCGCGGTCCACAAGATCGGCTACCCGGTCGTGATCCGGCCCTCCTACGTGCTCGGCGGCCGGGCCATGGAGATCGTGCGCGATGACGAGCAGCTGGAGCGCTACATCACCACCGCCGTGCAGGTCAGCGGCGACAGCCCGGTCCTGATCGACCAGTACCTCTCCCGCGCCACCGAGGTGGACGTGGACGCGCTGTGCGACAACACCGGCGCGGTCTTCGTGGCCGGGGTGATGGAGCATATCGAGGAGGCCGGCGTGCACTCGGGCGACTCGGCCTGTTCCATGCCGCCCTTCTCGCTGCGTCCCGAAACCATCGCTGAGCTGAAGCGCCAGACCGAGGCCATGGCCCGGGCCCTGGAGGTGCGCGGGCTGATGAACGTGCAGTTCGCTATCGAGGAGCCGCAGAGCGAGAGCCCGCGGATCTTCGTGCTCGAGGTCAATCCGCGCGCCAGCCGCACGGTGCCCTTCGTGGCCAAGACCATCGGCCAGCCGGTGGCCGCCATCGCCGCCAAGCTGATGGCCGGGCGACCGCTCTCCGACTTCGGCCTGGTCGACAAGGCCTACAACCACGTGGCGGTGAAGGAGGCGGTGTTCCCCTTCGCCCGCTTCGCCGGGGTCGACACCATCCTCGGGCCGGAGATGCGCTCCACCGGCGAGGTCATGGGCCTGGACTGGATCCGCGACGGCGAGGCCTCGCCCGGTCCGGCCTTCGCGCGCGCCTTCGCCAAGGCGCAGCTAGGCGGCGGCACCGTCCTGCCCGTCGCCGGCAGCCTGTTCGTGTCGGTGCGCGACGCCGACAAGGCCTGGATCGCCGAGCCCGTGCGCCTGATGATCGCCCAGGGCTTCCGAGTGCTGGCCACCGGCGGCACCGCCGCGTACCTCCAGGACCAGGGCCTGGAAGTCGAGCTGGTCAAGAAGGTGCTGGAGGGCCGCCCGCACATTGTGGACGCCATGAAGAACGGCGATGTCCAGCTCGTCTTCAACACCACCGAGGGCAAGCAGTCGCTGAAGGACAGCTTCGAGATCCGCCGCACCTCGCTGATGATGAAGATCCCCTACTTCACCACCACGCCCGCCGCCCTGGCCGCCGCCCAGGCCATCGCCGCCATGGCCCAGGCCCCCCTCGAAGTGCGCCCGCTGCAGAGCTACGCCTAGCCTCCGCTCCCAGGCGCGGCAGCGCCGTGGGAGAGGTCGGGAGAGGGCTACGCCGAGTTCGGGACGTCGCGGCCGTTGGACCCGTTCGCGCCCGACTGTGGCGATCGCCCCCTGCCCCATCCGCCGTCCGTGGACGCGGCCAACATCGGTTTCGGGCGCCGACGGTCGAACGTCCGGTTGCCGGCGATCGGCCGCTGACGGCCTTCGACCCGTGGCGGACGTTGTCTAAGAAATCGGATGTTTCGACCTCTTGGCTGCAAACTGAAGCTCGCTCAAGATGGTGCAGCTTCAAGGGAGGGTGGCGTGCTGGCGGCCTTGCGCACTCGCTTTCAGCCACGCAGCCGATGCGGCAGGCGAGAGTATTGGCTATTCGCCACGGCCTTCTTTGGCCATCGCGATGGTTGCAAGCACTTGGCCTTTGGCTGCTTGCGTCGGCTACACAATCGGCCTGTGGTTTCTCGAGGTTCGACGGCTGCATGACATCGGGAGGAGCGGCTGGTGGCTCGTTCCCCTCGCGGCAGCGCAGTCCTGCCCACCCTTGCTCATGGCAGATGGGACGATGCCAAGCGGGGCCGCTTTCGGCGCAGGCTTGCTGCTAACATTCGCACCCCTAGTCTGCCTCGGGGTGCTCCCGGGTAAGCCTTGGCCAAATAGGTACGGACCGCCCGCCCCGTAGGTCTCCTAACCACCACCCATGGCGGACCTTCACCCCGTCCGCTTGGTGGTCAGAACGGGCTGTGCTCAGGCCGCGGCGCTCACGGCGTCCGGGCGGGGCAGGACCGACTCGATGGCGCCGATGAGGGCCGCCATCTCGATGGGCTTGGCCACGAAGCCGTTCATGCCGGCGGCAAGGTACTCGTCGATCTGGTGGCGCATGACGTTGGCCGACAGCGCCAGGATGGGCGTCTCCGCCTGGCCGCGCTCGGCCTCCAGGGCGCGGATCGCGCGCACGGCGTCGACGCCGTTCATCACCGGCATCTGGACGTCCATGAGGACGACATCATAGGTCCCGGATCGGAAGGCCTCCAGCGCCTCAGCCCCGTCGGCGGTGAGCCGCAGCTGCACGTCCAGCGGCTCGAGCAGCGCGGCCAGCAATAGGCGGTTGGTCTTGTTGTCCTCGGCCGCGAGGATGCGCAGAGCCGGCAGCTCCAGGGCCCGCTCGGCCTGTTCCTCCTGTGGGTCGCCCGCGGCGCTGACCCATGTCAGCGGCAGCTCGAATGTGAAGGCCGACCCCCGCCCCTCGATACTGGCCACCGAGACCGTGCCGCCTAGAAGCTCGACCAGTTCGCGCGAGATGGCCAGGCCGAGGCCGGTGCCTCCGAACTTGCGGGTGGCGCTGGGGTCTCCTTGCGAAAAGCGCCGGAACAGTTGCTCCAGCCGGTCGTGGGCGATCCCGGCGCCGGAGTCGGCCACCGTGCAGGCGATCCCGTCCTGCGTGCGGCGCACCGACACCCGAATCTCTCCGGCGCTGGTGAACTTCACCGCGTTCGAAGCCAGGTTGGCCAGCACCTGCCGGATCTTGCCGCCGTCGCCGCGCCAGACGCCGCCGGCGTCGGGCTCCACCTCCACCAGAAACGCGACGTCCTTCTGGTCGGCCAGGGTGGCGAAACTGCGCGTGGCGACGTGCACCTCCCGCTCGAGGTCGAAGTCGTGGACGTCGATCTCCATCCCCCCGGCCTCGATCTTCGACAGGTCGAGGAGGTCGTTGAGGATGCCCAGCAGCGAC
>NZ_CADEGK010000301.1 GCF_902826855.1 uncultured Phenylobacterium sp.
CTGGCCCAGGCGCGCCGCGGCATCCCTGTCGCGCCAAAGCCGGTCGAAGGCCTCAGCCAGAGCGCGCGGCTCCGGCGCCACGACGAGGCCGTTGCGCCGGTCCTCCACGAGTTCGAGGACTCCGCCCGCGTCCGTCGTCGTCACGACCGCCTTCAGCGCGTGGGCCGCCTCCAGGGAGGGATAACCGTAGCTGTCTTCGTCGTGAGGCAGGTAGGCCGCACCTAGCGCGGACGCCAGCAAATCGGCCTTCTCGGCCTCAGAGATCCAGCGATCCTCGAAGCTGATCCGATCCTGGAGGCCAAGGGCTTGGATCCGGGCCTGCAAGGCTGCGCCGTAGGCAGGGCTGGCGCTCCGCCCGCAGAGCCTCAAGCGGACAGGGGTCCTCACGTGGGCCATGGCCTCGATCATGAGGTCCTGGCGCTTGTGGGGCTCCACGCGGCTTACCGCGAGGATTTCGTCGCCATAGCCATCGCAACGGAACCGCTCGGGCTTGTAAAGCGGCGGGTAAAGGGGTCGCGATTTCAGGCCGTTGTAGGCCTCAAGACGTTTAGAGACGACTTTGGAGTTGGTGTAGATCGCTCGCGCCTCGCCAAGGGTGGCAGTGTCGTAGTCACGCAGTGCGGCGCGGTGAGCAACGTCGCGCGGCACATCCGAACGCTTGCCGTGAGGCTTGTCCCAGAGGTCGTAGTAGACCCGGATGTGGTGAATGAACCACAGCCGCTTGTGCGGATGGCGAACGCCGTAGGCGGGCGGGCGGAAGGCGATAAGGCGGTCGCAGGCGTGCGTGAGATCCATTAGCCGATAGGCGGCCAATTGGTCGATAAGGCGGTCCGACCCGTCGGAAAAGGGCAGGTAGAAGCGCTCGACCTGGTGTCCGTGGGTAAGCAGCTCTTCCTCCAGCCACTCGACGATGAATCGGGCGCCGCCGTTGATGAAGGGCACGCAGGAGGAGAGGAGGGCGATCTTCACCCGCGTCAGGCCAGAACCTTGGCGAGGGCCACACCGATACGGTCGATGTCCTCTGCGGTCAGCGCGCCGAAGGTGGGCAGGTTCAGGCCCCTGGCCCCTGCGTGCTCGGCGCGGGGGAACGGCCCGCCGGCGCTTTCCTGATAGGGCGGCAGGGTGTGCATGGGATGGAAGACGGGACGGCTCTCAATACCGAGGGCGTCGAGTTCGGCGATCACCTGGTCTCGGTCCTTGGACACCTTGTCGGTGAGCATGACCGTGTACATCCAGTAAGCGTGCCGGGCCCAGGTCATGGACGTGGGGAGCACCAAACGATCCGTCATCTCAGATAGGCGCGCGTCATAGGCGTGGGCAACCCTGGCGCGGGCCGCGAGATGGTGGTCGAGGCGCTCGAGCTGACCCAAGCCGATGGCTGCAGCGATGTTTGTCATCCGGTAGTTGTAGCCGATGACCGGAAACCAATAGCGGCGCTGAGGGTCCATGCCCTGACCGCGATAGAGGCGCATCCGGGCTGCGAGGGCGTCGTCGTCGGTGGTGACCATCCCCCCCTCGCCTGTCGTGATGATCTTATTGCCAAAGAAGCTGAAGGTGGCGCAGTCGCCCAGCGCGCCGGCGGCGCGGTCCTTGTAGCGCGCGCCCACCGCCTCGGCTGCGTCTTCGACGACATAGAGATTATGCTGGCGCGCCAAGGCCAGGATGGGATCCATGTCCACTGGATGACCGTAGAGATGGACCGGCATTATGGCCCGGGTGCGTGGCGTGATCGCCGCCGCCACGGCGCTAGGGTCGATATTGAACGTTACGCGGTCGCAATCGACGAATACTGGGGTGGCGCCGCAATAGGTCACCGCATTGGCGCTGGCGATATAGGTCAGTGTGGGAACGATGACCTCGTCGCCGGGGCCTAGACCGAGCGCCACCAGCGCCAGATGAAGCGCCGTGGTGCCGTTGTTCGTCGCGACGGCATGGCGAACTCCGCAGGCTTCGGCGAAGGCGGTCTCGAACGCCTGGATGAAGCGACCCGCCGAAGAGATCCAGTTGGTGTCTAAGCACTCCAGCACATACTCGCGCTCGCGTCCGTCGAGGACAGGCGCGGCAACCGGGATTCGCGGAGACGGGGTCATGACGAAGCCTCTGGAGCAGGGCGGGCGCGAGCCACGCGGGCCGGGACGCCGAGAGCGAGGGTGTGGGACGGGATATCTGCGGTGACGCAGGCGCCGGCGCCGACCACGGCTGACGCGCCCACACGCACTCTAGGAATCACGCTGCAGCCTGCGCCGAGAAAGGCCAGAGGGCCGATATGGACCTCGCCGGCCAGGACGCCGCCGGGCGCCACATGACAGGCCTCGCCCAGGACGCAGTCGTGGTCGATCCGAGCGCCCGTGTTGACGATGGCAAGATCTTCGATACGCGCCTCGGCGTTGATCACGACGCCGGCCATCACCGCGATACCGACGCCCAGCCCGGCCGATGGCGACAGAACCGCCGCGGGGCTGATCGCGTTGACAAGCTGGTAGCCCAGCGCCTGCACGTGGCGCCCCATGCGGCGGCGCAGAAGGTTGTCGCCCAGCGCCACGAAGGCGAACTGATACCCGCCCTCGCGAAGCGCTTCCAAGCGTTGGTCATCGCCAATCACCGGAACGCCCAGCACTTGGCGCGGCGTGGGATCTGCATCGATCAAGCCGCCCACGACCTGGCCGCCGGCGCGCAGCAGTTCGATCACTACCTTCGCATGACCGCCCGCTCCCAAAACCAGAATGTCGTCGGTCACGCTACGATCTCTCGACCGCGCCAGTCGTCGAGCACACTGAGGAGGGTGTCGGCCCATGCGATGGTTGGAGTCCATTCCAACGCAGCGCACGCGCGTTGGGCGTCGGCGCATACGCAATTGACGTCATGGGGTCGCAGCCGAGCCTCTTCCTGGCGTACCATGATCGGGACCCGTGCCAGGCGAAGCATGTCCTGGAGGACATCGCCGATGGTTCTGGAAATGCCCGAAGCCAGGTTCAGGATCGCCCCCGGCGGTAGGGTGTCGAATCGCTGGAGGGCGGCCACATAGGCGGCGCACACGTCGCGCACGTCGAGGAAGTCGCGCGCCCGATCGAGCGCTCCGATTACGACCTCGCCGCCGCCGCGCGCCTCGGCCATTGCGATCTGGCGGGCGATATGAGGGATGACGAAATCGGCGGATTGACCAGGGCCGGTGTGGTTGAAGGGCCGCAGGCGCACGACCCTCAGGCCGTTCAACGCCCGCTCGCCCAGGGCAAGATCGGCGGCAGCCTTGGTGACGCCGTAGAGGTTGGCGGGCGCTAAGCGGCTGTCTTCGGTCAGGCGGTCTACGCCGTTGGCCGTCAAACCGTAGACTTCGGCTGTGGAGATGTGGATCAGCGGCGCTTGGGGCGCGCAGGCCTGCAGGGCGTCCGCCAGTTCCAGCGTGCCACGCAAGTTGATCGACCAGGCGGCTTCCGGATTGCGGAGCACGTGGCTCACATGGCTGACCCCGGCCAAATGCAGGCAGGCGTCTGGGCGTACTGCCTCCACGAGCGCAGCCGCGGCCCCCGGCGTCTGCAGATCGAGGCGTGCGGGCGACGTTCCGGCCTGTTGCTCCGACCCGGGCGAGGCGCTGATGATCTGCAGGCCTTCTCCGAAGGCGCGCTGCAGCGCCAGGACGAGGTGTGGACCGACAAACCCTGTGGCGCCGGTTAGCAGCACACGCTGGATGCGGGTTGTCATGCCGACCCGCCTTGTTGCAACCGCTTCAGGTCAGCGTCCACCATCTCGCAAATCAAAGCCTCCAAGTCCACGGTGGGCGTCCAGCCCAGGACGCGCTGCGCCTTGGACGCATCCCCCAGGAGCACGTCCACCTCGGCGGGCCGGAAGAGCGTATTTGA
>NZ_CADEGK010000302.1 GCF_902826855.1 uncultured Phenylobacterium sp.
GCGGCGGGTAGCGGTGGAGGCCTCCTTGTCGAAGTCGACCTCGGAGGCCCAGTCGGGGCGGGCCATCTGGCACGGGTGGTGGGTGAAGTCGCCGGTGATCAGGGCGTCCTGGCCCTTCGAGCGGATGCGGATGCTGACGTGGCCGGGCGTGTGGCCGAGGGTGGGCTCCAGGCTGACCTCGTCGCAGACCCTGTGGTCGGTCTCGACCAGGTCGACCAGGCCGGCCTCCCAGACCGGACGGACACTGTCGTGGAAATAGGAGGTGGAAAGGTCTTCCTTGCCGGCCTCCTCCGCCGCCCAGTGCGCGTACTCGTCGCGGCCGATCAGGTAGCGGGCGTTGGGGAAGGTGGGGATCCACTCGCCGTCCACCAGCATGGTGTTCCAGCCGACGTGGTCGACGTGCAGGTGAGTGCAGAGCACCGTGTCGATGGTGGCGGGATCGAAGCCGGCCGCCTTCAGGTCCTCGAGGAACGTCGTCTGCAGGTTGGACCAGGCCGCCATCTCACGCTGGCGGTCGTTGCCGATGCAGGTGTCGACGATGATGCGCCGGCCGGGCGCCTCCACGACCAGGGCGTGGATGCTCATCTTCAGCTTGCCGCTCTCCTCGGCGAAGTGGGGCATGAGCCAGGGGATCTCGCGGATCGCCTCGTAGGTCGCCTGAGGCAGGATGAAGCGGGTGCCGCCACTGGCCTCCAGCTCCACGATACGCGTGATCGTGACGTCGCCGATCTGCCACTTGAGCATGGCGTTCCTCCCGTTTTGCCCAGTGTCGCGCGGCTCAGCGGCGCGCGGCAAGCGCCTTGGCGACGATCGGGGCCAGGCGGGCGGCGATGACCTGGACGCCCTTGGCGTTGGGGTGGATGCCGTCGCGCTGCTTCAGGGCGGCGTTGCGGCCGACGCCGGCCAGGAGGTCGGGGTAGAGAGGGACGGCGCGGCTGCGCGCAACGGTGGCGAAGGCGGCGTTGAAGTCGCGCGCGTAGGGGCCGCCGACTTCGGCCGGCGCGGCGATGCCGGCCACGACCACGCCGATGCGGCGGGCCTGCAGCTTTCGGACGATGCCGTCCAGGCTGGCGCGGGCGCGGGCGGCGTCCTGGCCCTGCAGGAGGTCGTTGCCGCCCAGGGCCACGACCGCGAGGTCGGTGTCGCGCTGGACGCTGAAGTCGACCCGCGCCAGGCCATCGGCCAGAGTGTCGCCGGAGACGCCGGCGGCGCGGACGAGGTTGGGCACGCCCAGCTTCATCAGCGCCAGGTGGAGCTGGTTCGGCAGGGCTGCGGCGGCGGGCAGGCCGTAGCCGGCGGTGATCGAGTCGCCAAGCACGGTGACGACCTTGCGGCGCGCCCCCTTGGGCTGGGCCAGCGCCGGCGCGGCGGGGGTCAGCAAAGCCCATGCAACAAAAGCACGGCGAGTATGTCTTGGCGCGGCCATGGACGTCCTATGTAGGAAAGGCTGCAGCTTGCTCAATCGGGGATTCGCTTGGACGACGACATAGAGCCGCTGGTGCTGGAGAATGTAGGGCTGACGTTGCCGTCGGCCGCAGGCCCGGTGGAAATCCTGCGTAGCCTGAGCCTGACACTCGCCAAGGGCGAACGTGTGGCGCTGGTGGGACCGTCGGGGTCGGGCAAGTCGTCCCTGATCGCCGTCGCGGCGGGGCTGGAGCGGCCGAGCGCCGGGCGGGTGCTGCTGTTCGGCCAGGACCTGGGCAAGCTGGACGAGGACGGGCGCGCGAGGCTGCGGCGCGGGCGGGTGAGCCTGATCTTCCAGTCGTTCCACCTGCTGCCGAACATGACCGCCGAGGAGAACGTGGCCGCGCCGCTGGAGATCGCGCGGCGGCCCAGGGCGATGGCCGACGCGCGCATCTGGCTGGACCGGGTGGGGCTGTCGGCGCGCCTGCGGCACTATCCGCACCAGCTTTCCGGCGGCGAGCAGCAGCGGGTGGCGCTGGCCCGGGCGCTGGCGCCGAAGCCTGCCCTGCTGTTCGCTGACGAGCCCACCGGCAACCTCGACGGGACCAATGCGCGCCATGTCGCCGACCTGCTGTTCGAGTTGGTGGAGGACACCGGCGCGGCGCTGCTGATGGTGACCCACGACACGGGCCTGGCCGAGCGCGCCCAGCGGGTGGTGACGCTGCGCGACGGGCGGCAGGTGGAGCGCGCATGACGCCGCTGTGGTTGCGCTTCGCGGCCCGCGAGCTGCGGAGCGGGGTGAAGGGGTTCCGCATCTTCCTGGCCTGCCTGGCGCTGGGCGTGGCGGCGATCGCGGCGGCGAGCTCGACGGCGGAGGCGTTCCGCCAGGGGCTGGCCAGCCAGGCGCGCGAGATCCTGGGCGGCGATATCTCGGTGTCGGTGGGCCAGCGGGGGTTCAAGGCGCAGGAGCGGGCCAGGCTGGCGACACTGGGCCGCACGACCTTCGCGGTGGCGTCGTCGGCCATGGCGCAGTCGGCCGGGGGAGAGCGGCGGCTGGTGGAGTTCCGCGGTGTCGACAACGCCTACCCGCTGGCGGGGCGCGTGGATATCCAGGGCGCGCCGTCGCTGCGCGACGCCCTGGCCCGGCGCGACGGGGTCTGGGGCGCGGCTGTGGAGCAGGCGCTGCTGGACCGGCTGCAGATGAAGCTGGGCGACGAGTTCCTGGTCGGCAACGTGCGGGTGCGGGCCGCCGCGGTGCTGGAGGCCGAGCCGGACCGGCTCTCGCGCGGCTTCGCCATGGGCCCGCGGGTGCTGACGCACCGGGACGCCCTGGCGGCGGGCGGGTTCCTGCGGCCGGGGCTGCCGTTCGCCGAGACCGCGCGGATCGCGCTCGACCCGGCGACCGATATCGCCGCGGCCAAGGCCGAGGTGCGGCGCCAGATGAAGGGCTTCGTGCGGATCCGCGACCGCAACGACGCAGCGCCGGGCGTCAGCCGGATCATCGACCAGCTGGAATATTTCCTGGGCTTCATCGGCCTGGCGTCGCTGGTGGCCGGCGGGCTCGGGGTGTTCGGCGCCGTGTCGGCCTATGTGGACGGCCGGAAACCCGCCATCGCCACCCTGAAGGCGCTGGGCGCCGAGAGCGGGCTGATCCGCAACACCTACCTGGCGCAGATCGCGCTGCTGGCGCTGCTGGGGGTGGCGATCGGCCTGGTGGTCGGGGCGGCGACGCCGCTGGCGCTGGGAGCCCTCTATGCGAAGGAGCTGCCGGTGCCGGCGCTGTTCGCGATTTATCCGGGGCCGCTCCTGAAGGCGGCCGCGTTCGGGGTGCTGTCGGCGGCGGCCTTCTCGCTGGCGCCGCTGGCGCGGGCGCGGACCACGCCGCCGGCCGCCCTCTTCCGCAGCGACCTTTCCGGCCGCGTGAGCTTCGGGCCGGAGATGATCCTGGCGATCCTCTGCGCCGCCGGCCTGGCGGCCATGGCGATCCTGACCGCGCCGACGCCGTTCGCCGCCAGCCTGATGATCGGGGGCGTGGTCGTGGCCTTCGTGGTGCTGTGGGCCTTCGGCTGGGGCGCGGCGAAGCTGGCCGGACGGATGCGGGGGGCCGCCCGGGGCTCGTTGCGGATCGCGCTCGCCAACCTGGCCGGACCACGCTCGGCGGCGCGCACGGCCGCGCCGGCCATTGGCCTGGGCATGGCGCTGCTGGCGGCCGTGGTGCTCATCCAGTCGAGCCTGCTGCGGCAGATCGAGGTGGTGGCGCCGCAGACCGCGCCGGCGATGATCTTCACTCAACTGCCCGGCGCGCGCGCCGCTGAGTTCGACGCCGAGATCGCCCGCGGGCTTGGGCGCACGCCGACGCCCGACGCCTACCTGCGTACGCCCTACCTGACCGGCCGGATCACCGCCGTCCGCGGTGAGCCCGTGGTGGTGCACCGTCTGGGCGTGGAGGGT
>NZ_CADEGK010000303.1 GCF_902826855.1 uncultured Phenylobacterium sp.
CGACGCAGGTTCCTCTGTCTGACGCGAGCCGTTCGCTGGACGTCGACCCGACGCTGGAGGTTGCGAGGCCCCCCCAAAATACGGTCAAGATCAAGCCCCTGAAGTTCATCGCGAGTCGCCTCGGCAGCCTGGCGAGTGGAGTCCTGAACGGCCCTCGCCAGGTGTGGGCCTTCGTCGCAGGCCTGCCTGAGCGGCTCGCCCGCCGGCCTGCCCGGATGCCCGCGGCGTGAGGTCGCGTCGCCACGGGCAAGACTTGACTGCCTTCCTCGCGCCGACGGGCTTGTTGTGTTCGGGCGCGGCGCCGCGGTCGGTGACGGCCAACGTCCGCCTGTTTGCCGATCGAAATTGGACGGCTTTCCCACGCGCAGTCGGTGGCTCTACCAAGGCATCCTGTGGTGAGCCGCGGCCTTGGTGCGCGTCCTTGGCGGGTTGCGCCGCCTGCGGCTCAGCGACAGCGCGGCGAGGGCGGCGAGGCCGGACACCAGTGCGAGGGCGATCGCGCCATGTGCCTCATCAGCGTGGACGATAAAGCGGTGGAAGAGTCTGTCGTCCGCCGCCCACCACGAAGCTGACGGCTTATGAAAGCCATGTCGATGGAAAGACCCGGCGGCTTCTCGTGCTATATCTGCAGCGTCCGATGCGGTGCGTCCGCTAACAAGCAGCTCGGCCCGAGGGCTGACCAACTGCGGATCATCCCTCATGCACCACGTCTCGCGAGTCACATTGAACACGCGCCCAAGCGCAGCCTTCCTAGAGATGGACGTCCGATGCTCTAGAAATCGATCCGGTGATTTCGGCATGAGCGGACCTCCGATAGGGGCGTTGGTAGCAAACGCATCAGTGGTCCGAGTCGACGCGGATTCGCCGCCCGATTTACGCCACGCCGCTCATTGATCTGGTGTTCGCATGAATGACTTCCTCGACCTGAAGGGCGCCTCCGGCGCGACATATCGGTTCCGTGTCTGGGTGGACGGGGCCTCGCACCTACCGGTCGCGGGCAACTACGTGTTCCTCAAGGTCGAGCCGGATAGCCTCCAAGTGCTGCTGGTAGGCGCCACCAACGACCTTTCCCAAGCGCGCCTGGAATGGCCGAAAGTTGCCGCCCTCGGCGCGACGCACGTATTTACTCGGCTCAACGTAGCCCGGGCTGTACGGACGGCGGAGCACGAGGACCTCGTCGCGGGCTACAAGCCTGTCCTGGTAAGCAATGGGGTGAGCTAAGCGACGAGATGAGGCGGGTTCCGCGAACGGCCGGTGCCTACCTTGCCCGAACCCAGTCCGCGGCATCCTGTTCACGGCGTTCCGGAGGGACGGGCTGGCGGTCTTGACCTCGCGCCGGACCGCCATCACCCAAGCCTGCTGACGATACTTCCGAAGGTCACCTAGGAGAGTGGGGACCTCTCGCCGAGCGCTGCGGAAGCTTGCGCGACCCCTTTTGCCGAAAGGACGGTCGGCGCCCAGTAGGGTGACGGCCAGCCCGATGGCAGTCGCGGGCGCTGGTGGCTCGCGGTTGCCCACTCGCCTCTGAGGAGAGTCCCGTGAGAGCCTTCCTTCTTTCGTGACACGGTTCGGTCAACGGGGTGTCTCGGGGAGGATCAATGACCATCCGCTTAGTAGCACTTGGTGCTTTCGTCGCCGCACTCGCCCAACCGGCCGCCGCGATTGAGTTGTTTGCGTACTCAGGCTCCTCCCCAGTTGACGGCGTGTTCGATTGGCACCCGAGCGAAGCGACGACGGAATTTACCGGCGTATCCTCGGGAGTGACGCTGAACACCCACGGCAAGGCCACCCTTGGTGATGCTGGCATCGTCCTGCGTGCGGACGCCAGTGCTTCAGGGACCCTAACGACGACGCATACTGACGAGTTTGTGCTCTCGTATTCTCTGGCCGGGTTCAGGGATCATATCGTCATAAGTAGCGACGGCCTGACGGGCTCCAGCGGAACTATACTATTCCAACTGGACTATGACGGCATCCTCGCAGGTCTTGGCGGCGACGGAGGAGGCTACGGCACAAGTGTTTACGCGGTCGTTTGTGAAGACTACATAGGTTGCTCCGATACGTCGCCGCAGTCTCAACTGTTCTCACTTGACCAGCTTTACGGGGTCTCAGATGACACTAAAAGCGTGGATGACTCGGCCAGCATAGGACTGCAATTCACCTTTGGAACTCCATTTGACGCAACCTTATATCTGGGGGCGGCAGCGGGTGTTTTAGGGGCGGCGGGGTCTAGCGCAGGGGCAATTTCTGACTTCGCACACACGGCCACGCTGGGCCCTGCAAGGGTCTTGGATGCCAACGGGCGACTGGTGGGCGGGGCGACCGTCTCATCAACAGACTCCGACTACAGTTACGCCGTCGCCGTGCCAGAACCTGCCACCTGGGCCCTGATGATCGGCGGTTTCGGTCTTGCGGGAGCGAGCCTGCGTCGCCGGAGAGCGGTCGCCGCGTAGCCTCGCCATCGCCAGCACGCCGGAACGCCTTGACCACTGCGATCCCAAGCAACGTCGCGCCCACCGGGTAGGCTGCGAGGATTGCGAGTTCGACTTGGCGCGCCCGGCGCCGCCGCCGGGCAGGTGAGCGGCGTGAAGTCAGCACAGGGCTCCTCCGCGAACGTGCGAGATCGTCGAGGCAATATAGGGGGGCGGGGCTTAGGCGACGTTGACGCCCCCTCCGGGGCAGTGGCCACTCTGCACGTCTTGCACGAAGCGTTCAGTTTCGCTGCACTAAGGTGCCGTGGTGAACTCCAGCATCGACACCGAGTACACGTTGCAGATCGTCGTCGGCGGACTGGCGCCGCGATGGACGAAGGTGGTTCGCTATCCTGACGACGCCACGGCCATAGCGGCATCGGGACGTTTGGTGGCGTCGGAGGCGAGCACCCTCCGCGGGAGAACCTCGCTACTCGTCGGTCGTGGAACCGATGAGGACGTTCACTGGCTGGGGGCTTGGCACCTCGACGAGGAGCCTGCGTGGATGCCCGCCTGACGAGCACGACGGTTGCCCCACCCCTCAGGTTGTGGGGGGCATCGGGGTGGGGCACGCGCTAGCGATGGGGTGCATTCCGCCGCCGCGCGAGGCGCATGTGGTGCCGACCCGCAAAGAACAAGCGCCGCCGCTTCGAACGAGGAGCCCCACCCCCCTAAGCTTGTCGGAGGGGAGCCGAGGGGTGGGGCTCATGCCAGGGCGCACGGGAAGGCGCGCTGGCGAGGCAAGATGGCTTAGCGCGCCGGACGGGTCACTCGGGCGAAACACTCATCAGCTGATCGCTCCACCCCGCAGCGTACCACCGGGCGGCTTCGCGGTCCGCGCCGCTCAAGATTCACGCAACCCGTACACAGAGCATTCAGGTTCGCTGAGCCACGGTGTCGGGTGACCCGTGAAGATCTGAACTCGACCATCGGCAAGAGGCTCGCCCTGCGACGGCGGGAGCTAGACCTGACGCTCGCGCAGGTGGCCGAACGTTGCGGTGTGAGCCTTCAGCAGGTGCACAAGTACGAAACAGGCCAGACGAGTATTTCGGCTGCGATGCTGGTGCAGCTCGCCCGGTGCCTGCAGGTACCGGTCGGTCGCTTGCTTGAGGAATTGGAGGGATAGGGAAAGCCCCCGGCGGGAGAACGCCGAGGGCTCTGTGTCGGGGCGCCGGCGAAGGCGGAGGACAGTTTGGGACGGACCCCATCCCGACGCCCACCCTAACTCGCCGGCCGCGCCGCCGGTTCCTGGCGCCCGCCGTCATGCGATCGAAGCCGCCGGCCCCATGCTGTCAGGACTGCCACCCACGCTCGCCGGCGGCGTCGAACGAGGGCAGCTCATCCTCGCGGCGCAGGT
>NZ_CADEGK010000304.1 GCF_902826855.1 uncultured Phenylobacterium sp.
TTTTATATTCATGGGACCCTCAAGCAAACTTGCCTTGGGGTAGCAGCAAGATCGAGGCCAGAATAGAGCGTTCCCCGCCGTGCGTCAGTTTGCAGCCTGGGCGAGCAAATGCGCCTTTCTGATGTGACTTATTATTAGGTCGAGGCGACATAAAAAGCCCAATCGTCGCCCTTTATTATGTCGGATGGACGACATTACGGGCATGATTTAGTAGTCGGCTGTCGCGCTAGAGGGTCCAGTTCTAGCCGGGCCCGCGTTAGGAAAGCGCCGCGCTCGCGCCCGTGACCTGAACCGACAAGGAACGACTGACAACGATCAAGATATGGCCGAGGTGTGTTTTGCGAAAAGAAACCCGGAAACCGCCGGGGCTTTTGTCGCGCGATCCCGACCATGGCTAGGCCGCGGAACCCGCCACCGATTGAGGGCGACGCACTGGAGGCGCTCTGCTGCGCCTGGGAAGCGCGGGGACCCAAGGCCCTCAGCTGGCTACGGGAGTATGACCCTGGCGGCTATGTGCGACTCATCGCGCGCTTGGTTCGTCACGACCCGAAGAGGGGGTCAAAAGCGGCCCCCCAGCCAAGGCCGGCTCCCCCAATGCGACCGGAGTGAACTTCTTGCCGACGCGCAACCAGCGGCCAAGAAGTTGATCCTCCCGCCATAGTTCTAAGACGACGCCTTCCGCTGCGAATATAGCTCGGCGCGCCGCGGCGACGTCGTTCGAGGCCGCAAATTGGTCGATCAGTGACCGGCCCATCGGTCCGATGTCGACGGCCAAATAGGTTTTGGATGCCATCCGGAGCTCCCCAGCCTTGCTCCATAACGGCGAAGCTTAGTGCCGGTTCCGACTACGTGTGGGGACAGGCTTCGGGCCCGCGCGTTTTGTTCGACGCCAACCCTCCGCCTCGCGCTCGTTCATTTCCCAGAGGAGCAACGAGCGGCTTGACCATTCGCCGAGCACCTTGCCGGTCGACCGGCTCTTGAGGGGCGGTGAGAGCAGCGGAGAATTTCGCGCGTAGTGCCGTGGAACGGGGCGAGAGGGCGGTGGTCAAAATCGTTAACCTAGAGAGGGACGAGACGAGATCATCACCCGACGCGCTGCGCCCGTTTGGCGCTAGCGTCGACAGGGCTTAGCCAAGCCGCGCCTAGGCGCCCGCCATTAGTCATCCATCAGATCATCATCGAGGCAGCATTTTCACGCGGGGAGTGAAAGATCCCAGCTGTGTGGAACAACCGACAACCGGCGGGATTGGCAGTCAAAGACGCGTTCTTGGCTGGGGTTTTTCAATGAGAGCTTTTGCATCCGCCGCGGCGAGCGTCCTGGCCTTGGCCATGGCTGCGCCAGCAAGCGCCGCTGTCTTCATTGACAACTTTGAGGGGTACACGGTTGCCCTGAACCAGGGGAATTTTCAGGGCAACTGGATGGTAGCCGGCGGCACAGTCGACTTGGTTGGCCCGGGATTGTTCGCCGAGCTATGCAATGCCGGCAGCAAGTGTGTCGATCTCGACGGGTCGAGCGCCAACGCGGGCGTGTTCACCAGCTCGGCCTTTGAGCTCATTGCCGGTGAGACCTACACCGCAACCTACGACTTGGCGGCCAACCGCCGTGTCGGTGCTGACGATGTGCTAACGGTCGAGTTCGGAACGGCGTCGGCCGTCTACACGCTGGCCTCGACCTCAGCCTCGGATCCGTTCGCGACGTACTCCCTGAGCTTCACCCCTGTCACCACGGGCGCCTACAGTCTGAGCTTCTCCACGGCCGGTGGAGACAACGTTGGCCCGTTGCTCGACAACGTGCTGGTTTCGGCGGCCATCCCTGAACCCGCGACTTGGGCCATGATGATCATGGGCTTCGGCGGCGCCGGCACTCTGATCCGCCGCCGCAGGCGACTCCTCGCGACGGCGTGACTTCGAAAGCATCGGCTGGGGGAACTGCCCTTATGTCGATGCACGAGGCGGACGAAACAACATCATCGCCTGAGCCCGTCAGGGCACACGAAGGGGGAGGTAGAAACGGAGAACCCCCTCAATCCCATGGATGCTCCCCGCTGCCGGGCCTGGCCCGCTACCGGCGCGCGACACCGTGCAAGGCCCCAGCGATGAGAGGTAAGACCCGATGCGCCCTGCACGGTGGGAAGAACCGGGGGCTCCGAAGGGTCGGGCAAACGGGCGCTACAAGCACGGCCTCCGCACCCAGCAATTGAGTTAGGCGCGCGCCTTGGTTCGCGCAATGTTGGCGTCCATGGGTCCAGACGGTGCTTAGGCCCCTCGGCGGCGCTTCCGCCCGGGGCCGGTTCGGAGAGAGCCCTGATAAACCCGAGGGCAACCGAGCCAAACCCCGGGGCAAGCGGTGGCCCTCCGCCCGCGGATTAGGTTAGCGCCGACTGTAGCCCCGCAACCCGTAGCCGTCGTCCTGACGGGCATGGCCGTCATTGTGCGCTTGGTGCATCGCTTCATGGAGACGCTGCAGCCGGGAGCGGATGTAGCGACCTTCTTGCGGGCTGAGCCGGCCGTCGCGCGAGCGGTACGAGGCCTCGAGCTGGCGGATGTCGCGCAGCTTCATGGTGAAGTACCTGGCCTGTTGGGGGGTATAGGACCCATCGCGGAGACCGTGCTGGATGCGTTGCCTGTCTTGGCGGTAGAGGTCATCGAAGTTGTGATAGCCGCCATGCTGGCTAAAGCCGCCATGGCGGTCACGATCGTCGTAGCCGTCGTCCTGGTGGGCGAAGGCGGGACTGGCGACAGCGCCGATCGCAACCGCCGCCAGCAGGGAACCGATGAGGTTTTTCATCTGCCGATCCGTATTTGAGCGCCTCAAGCGCAGAGGCATTAAGACCGGGACGGCCTGAGCCTAGCCTGAGCGGGTTGATCAGCCGCCGTTCATGTTGACTGAAACACCGAAGGCTTCAAGAATCTCGACCATGGGCAGGCCGCAGAACCCTTCGCGGATCGATGATGACGACCTATTGGAGGCGCTTTGCTGCGCCTGGAAAGCGGGGGCCACAGGTCCTCGCGGTGCTATGTGCGACTAATCGCGCGCTCGCTTCGCGACTGCCCCGAGAAGGGGGCCCAGCGCCGCCTTAGCAAGCAAAAGGTCTCCCTCGCCCATGGCACGTACGGGGTGTGGGCTCGCGCGGCGGCGAGCGGTTCACCGTCTGCACGTGCGCCGTATTGCGCGCGTCATCCAGAGCCAACTGGGGGGGAGCGCGGCCCCAGAGAGGCAAGTCGGCTCCCCATCGAAGCATTTGAGCCCTCGCAGTCCATGCCCCGGCTGAACGCTCTCCGAACGTCTCCGACGAAGCGCTCGCCGAACCCCAATCGATACACCTTGCGAGCGATGGCGGGCGAAGCCGAGAGGGCAGCGTCAGTTACGAAAAGAGCCCCCGCAAACCGCAGGGGCTCCAATCGTCTCTTCTGAGATCAAGCGAAGGCAGTCCGTCGACGCCGGAGCATTGCGCCTGCTGCGCCGAAGCCGAGGATCATCATGGCCCAAGTGGCGGGCTCGGGTACCGCATTGCCGACGTTTCCGCCGTCGTCCAACGCTACTCCGCCGAGCCGTATCTGACGAACGTCGCCGATCGTGCCGTTCGCCGCGATGCTGAAGTAGTCGATCTGTTGTCCGTCGATCGCGCGTGCGTTGAAGAACCCGTTCGGCAAGGCGGCCAGAGTGCTGGTGAAAACTTCACCGGCGGTATCCACGAAAGTCAGGGTTAGTTCTGTGGCGGTGCCGCCGAAGATCCTGAACTCTGTGGACGTGAACGCCAACGCCGGGTCGAAGAGGTCGAAGCCCAGGGTT
>NZ_CADEGK010000305.1 GCF_902826855.1 uncultured Phenylobacterium sp.
CATTGGTTTGCTCACTGTCGCCTGCGCACGGGCGGTCGGGGCGGATGGGACGGTGTACGCCTTCGAACCCGAGCCTGCGATGCACGCCGCGTTGGCCGAGACGCTGAAACTGAATGGGCTGTCGTGGGTGAACCTGCGTGCCGAGGCCGTCGGCCGGAAGGCCGGGCTGGCGACCTTCTACGTCAGCCCCGTGCCGGGCCACAGTTCGCTCTATCCGCTTCCCGCGGAGGAAGCTTCACAGGGTGAAGATCTGACGGTCCGCATCGTGCGTCTGGACGACGTCATTCCTCGCGGGGGCCGATTGGATGTGATCAAGATCGATGTGGAGGGCGCGGAACTCGATGTCTTGGCGGGCGCTGCGCGAACCCTCGCCGAGAATCCGGATATGGCGATCGTCGTCGAGTTCGGTCCCTCCCATCTGCGCCGGACCGGCATCACGCCGGAGGCGTGGTTCGAGGCCTTCACGGAGCACGGTCTCTACGCACAAGAAATACTCGAGCCTTGGGGCCACGTACGGCCCGTGGATATGAGGGCGATTCAAGCGGTCGAGTCCGCGAACCTCGTCTTCGTCAGACCTAAGGGCGCGGCCGAGGCCCGACTGGCGTCATGAAAATCCTGATCGCGACACCAATCGACTCGCGATCCGCCATTGGGCGCGTGAGTGTCTCTGTCGCCGAGAATCTCGTCCAGCTCGGTTACACTGTGAAGCTGGTAGCCTTGGATCACGAGACTCCACCGCTCTCGGCTCGCCATGCCACGCGGCTCCCCCTCGAGCCCTGGCGCACCGTGGACCTCGCAGCCGTGCGGGCCGGAGAAGAGGTGTTGGTCGCCAACATCGGCGACCACTTTCCGTTCCACGCTGGGGTCTACAGGCTCCTTGAGGAGGCGCCGACGATCGGCGTCTTCCACGACTTCTACCTCTACAATCTATTCTGGGGCCGACTTGTCTCGGCGCACGGCGTATCCGAGGCGGCCGGTCTCCTGCACGATCAGGCCGTCCTTGACCTCTACGGTCGACAGACGGCTGAGCTGGCGCGCGCAGCCCGCCACGGCGCGCTTGCCCAAAGCCGCATCGCCGCCGAGCTGCCAATGACCGAGTGGTTCGCTGGACGCTGCTGTGCAGCCCTCGCTCACTCGGCCTTCTACGTCCCTCGCCTTTCCAACCACTGTCCCGGCCCGGTGTCAGTCGCCGCCTTGCCCTGGGGCAGTCGCGACGTTCCACCTTTGCCGCGAAGGCGCAGCCGCATCCTGACAGCAATGACGATCGGGGTGCTCAATCGCAACAAATGCGTCGAGGAAGTCCTCCGGGCCATCGCCGCTTCCAGCGTCCTGCGCCTGTGCCTGCGCTATCAGTTGGTTGGGCCGATTGAACCCCACGAACGGGCTCGGCTGGAAGCGCTCGTCGCGGAACTCGAACTCGTCAACGTGGTTTTTCATGGAGCGGTGGACGATGCGACCCTTGCAGAACACCTCCAGCGTACGGACGTGATCTGTTGCCTGCGTAAGCCCGTACTGGAAGGCGCGTCTGCCTCCGCAATTGAGGGACTGCTCTCCGGTCGGCCCGTGATCGTAGCGGATGCGGGGTTCTACGCGGATCTACCAGACGAGTTCGTCTATAAAGTCGCCCCGGACGTTCCAGTGGAGGCTCTCACTCAGGTGTTGGAGAGCTTGGTGTCCGACGAGCCCGAGCGCCGGAGGATGGGGGCCAAGGCGCGCGCCTGGGCCACAGCCCAGTTCAGTCTTCCTCAGTACAGCGAGTCGCTCCTGAACCTCATCGCAGACGCCCAGCAAGCGGCTGTGGTGATAGAGGCGGCCCGAAGCTTGGGGGCCGACCTTCGCGCCCTGGGCATTACCGAAGGCGATCCAGTGGTCGATCGACTGGACTTGGCCTTGCAGGTCTTCGGCGGCGGTGACGCGACCCGCGTTCCGTTGTCGCGCTGAAGAGACCGCCAGGCGAGAGGTCGATTCCCGGCTCGCGGGCGCGGGCCGCGACGGAGGCGCCAGCGCCACGCCGAGATCAGTCGCGAGCGCCCGCCGCTCGATTGGCACGCCACCTGCCGTGCCAAGAGCCATGGGATGGGGCGACCCTTGGGCGGGTGGGCAGCCAGGACCTCCCTCGGCATCGGCCTGGTCTCTGACACTGTGGATCCGTGCTCAGGCGGCTACCGCCCTCCTGCGACGCAGACGCGCACCCGCCAGACCGAAACCACCGATCATGAGCGCCCAGGTGGACGGCTCGGGCACGGCCACACCAGTCCGAGCGCCGTCGAGTCGGCCGGGCCCTGGTCCCAGTACAACGTCCTGAGGTGGGGGAGGAAGGCGCAACTGATCGCCCCGGGCGATCACCTCGTCGAAGCGCACGGAGGTCTTCAGCCCATGATTGGACACAATTTCTAGACGAAAATATTGCGCGCTCGTCTCTCTGAACGCGGCCACAAACGGCACCTTCGTCGTTGAAGACGCTATCTCGTAGCGGCCTAGAAGCGTGGCGTCACTGAAGTCTTCCAAGTCTGCCCGGTAGATGTTGAAGGCGCGGATACTCGCCGCACCGCGCTGATTGAAGATCGCCAGCGCGTCGATCGTCTGCGCGGTTGTGAAGCCAAAGTTGAAGGTGACAGGCCACGGGGCTAGAGCGCCCGCGACGCCGGCTGCTCCGACGCTGAACCCTGTTGTCGTGCTGACAAACGAGTCAAAATCCGTAACGCCGTTTACGTACGGCGCTGACAAGCCTGACTGATTGATGAGCTTCTCCAGCGGGCCAACGATGTCAGCAGCGCCACTCGACGAGACGCTCTGAAATTGCAGTGTCACCGCAGCATTCGCAGCGCCAGCGCCGCTGGTCACTACGAGCGCGACAAGCGCGCTTCTAAGCCACCTCATTACGAGCCTCCGTCCCAAATTGACCAACATCAGGTCCACGAAACCCTGAATGCAAATGACGGGCCGCCCTCACTCAGGAAGAGGATGCTTGAGACCGGAGTGACTGCCGGCGGTGGTCCGCCCCCCACGGTCAACACGTCCGCAAAGGCAATGGGCCCGCGTCCGCTGCGAGATCGCGGACCCCGCCGCCCCACCGACCGGGCGTCTCGGCGGCGCAGATTGGTGTAGACCTTTGGCTTGCTGCAACAGGAAGCGCCTCGCCGGTCGGCGAACCGAAGTCGAGGATCGGGCCCTCCGGGCGCCATACCGCCGGCAGGAATGGATGCACGTAGGATGGAACGCAGCGCTCTTCCAAGGTCTCAAATTCCTTGCGGACGTCAAACTGGCCCTTGAGGCACGACCTCGCGCCTTGACCTTGTCGGAGAAGAACTTGTGGTAACTCTTCGCGGACAATCGTGTGGAGAGCGATCGGGACAGTGTGGCTATGTTAGGCCAAACGTCGCCGCGGCTTGCCAACGGGTGTCGCCGCCCATCAGCGCAGACTTGTCCCACGATCTCCCCAACGGCCGGAGCGGAGGCGCGCTATCGCGGCGAACGCGCGCACTCAGGCCTGATAGGGGTCGTCCTGGCCGTTTCGACGCCGCCCAGCGCCGGTTCGGAACGGCGGTTGGTCGGCAAAAGCTCTGAGAATCGTACGGCACTCGCGCTCCGCGAAGACACACGGGCGCAGCTTCCGGCCGGCCGCGCACTGGCTCCATAGAGGCGCCGACCCAGAAGGCAATGGCGGAAGTTGCGCCCGTTGAGGCGGCCGCCGCGGGCAGCAGCCCCTTCTCATGGCTGTCCCGCGTCGCGGCGAAGGTCATCCGCCGAGGTATGTGTACTCGGGCTTCGA
>NZ_CADEGK010000306.1 GCF_902826855.1 uncultured Phenylobacterium sp.
TGTCGCAGGCGCCCTGCACGTTGTTCTGGCCGCGCAGCGGGTTCACGCCGACGCCCGGGCGGCCGTAGTTCCCAGTGGCCATGGCCAGGTTGGCGATGGCCATCACGGCGGTGGAGCCTTGGCTGTGTTCGGTGACGCCCAGGCCGTAGTAGATCGCCGCATTGCCGCCGGTGGCGTAAAGCCGCGCGGCGGCGCGCAGGTCCCCGGCCGGGACGCCGGTCATGGCTTCGCTGGCCTCCGGCGAATGCTCCGGGCGCGCCACGAACTCGGCCCAGCCCTGGAACTCCTCCAGGTCGCAGCGTTCGGCGACGAAAGCCTCGTCGACCAGGCCTTCGGTGACGATGACGTGCGCCATGGCCACCAGGACGGCGACGTTGGTCCCCGGCCGCAGGGGCAGGTGGTGGGCGGCCTCCACGTGCGGACTGCGGACCAGGTCGATGCGGCGCGGGTCGATGACGATCAGCTTCGCCCCAGCCCGCAGCCGCTGCTTCATTCGCGAGGCGAACACCGGGTGGCCGTCGGTGGGGTTGGCGCCGATCACCACGATGACGTCGGCGTGCTCGACACTGTCGAAGTCCTGGGTGCCGGCGGATGTGCCGAGCGTGGTCTTCAGGCCGTAGCCGGTGGGCGAGTGGCAGACGCGCGCGCAGGTGTCGACGTTGTTCACGCCGAAGCGCGCGCGGATCATCTTCTGGACGAGGTAGGTCTCCTCGTTGGTGCAGCGCGAGGAGGTGATCCCACCGACGGCGTGGGCGCCGTACTTCGCTTCGATGCGCGTGAATTCGGCCGCGGCGTAGGCGATGGCTTCGTCCCAGCTCACCGTCCGCCAGGGGTCCTGGATCGAGGCGCGGATCATCGGTTCGAGGATGCGTTCCTTGTGGGTCGCATAGCCCCAGGCGAAGCGGCCCTTGACGCAGGAGTGGCCGTGGTTGGCCTTTCCGTCCTTCCAAGGGACCATGCGCACCAGGTCCTCGCCGCGCAGCTCCGCCTTGAAGGTGCAGCCGACGCCGCAGTAGCCGCAGGTGGTGACCTCGCTGCGCTGCGGCGGGCCGGCCTCCAGGACGGTCGTCTCGATCAGCGCCTCAGTGGGGCAGGCCTGAACGCAGGCGCCGCACGACACACACTCCGACGACAGGAACGGCTCGTCCTGGCTGGCCACGATCCGTGAGGCGAAGCCGCGGCCCTGGACGGTGAGCGCCAGCGTCCCCTGCACCTCGTCGCAGGCCCGCACGCAGCGCGAGCAGACGATGCATTTGGCCGGATCGAAGGTGAAGTAGGGATTGGAGGCGTCGCAGGGCAGATCCTGGTGGCTCGCCCCGCCGGTGGCATAGCGGCTCTCGCTGACGCCCAGGATGGCGGCCAAGTCGTGCAGTTCGCATTCCCCGTCGAGGTGATCGGCCGCGTGGTCGGAGAGGTAGAGCTCCACGACGTTGCGGCGCAGGCGCTCGAGACGGTCGGAGCGCGTGCGCACCACCATGCCCGGGGCGACCGGCGTGGTGCAGGACGCCGGCGTACCGGAGCGGCCCTCGATCTCGACCAGGCAGACCCGGCACGAGCCGAACGCTTCCAGGCTGTCGGTGGCGCAGAGCTTGGGAATGGTCGTGCCGGCCATGGCGGCTGCGCGCAGGATGGACGTCCCCGCCGGCGCGGTGACGCTGACGCCGTCGATGCTCAGGGTGACCGGCTCGCCGGCCGCTTCCGGAGTGCCCAGGTCGTACTCAAGAGCGCGGGCCATGAGCACTACTCCGTCGCCGCCGGGATGGGACGTCGCCCGAAATCCTCCGGGAAATGCCGGATCGCACTCATCACCGGATAGGGTGTGAACCCGCCGAGCGCACAGAGCGAGCCAAATTTCAGTGTCTCGCAAAGCTCCTCCACCAGGGCGAGGTCGCCCGCGACCGCCCCGCCGGAGGTGATCCTGTCGACGATCTCGGCGCCCCGGACCGAGCCTATCCGGCACGGCGTGCACTTGCCGCAGCTCTCGATTGCGCAGAACTCGAAGGCGAAGCGGGCCTGCGCGGCCATGTCCACGGTGTCGTCGAACACCACGATCCCGCCGTGGCCGATCAGGCCGTCCCGGGCGGCGAAGGCCTCGTAGTCGTAGGGCGTATCGAACAGCGTCGGCGGGAAGTACGCGCCCAGCGGCCCGCCGCACTGGACCGCCCGCACCGGGCGGCCGCTCGCCGTGCCGCCGCCGATGTCGTGGACGATCTGTCCGAGGGTCAGTCCGAACGGCGCCTCGTAGAGGCCAGGACGGGCGACATTGCCGGCAAGTTGGATCGGCATGGTCCCCTGGCTACGGCCGCTCCCCAGCGCGGCGTAGGCCTTGGCGCCGTGGGTCAGGATCCAGGGGGCCGTGGCGAGGGTGAGGACGTTGTTGACCACCGTGGGCTGGCCAAACAGGCCGTGGTGGGCGGGCAGCGGCGGCTTGGCGCGCACCTGGCCGCGCTTGCCCTCCAGGCTGTCCAGCAGCGCGGTCTCCTCGCCGCAGACATAGGCCCCGGCGCCAATCCTGAGTTCGATGCTGAGTGATCCCAGCAGACCCTCGCGGCGAGCGACGTCCAGAGCCGCCAGCATCGTGGCGTTGGCGTGGGGGTACTCGGAGCGGGAGTAGATGTAGCCCTTGGCCGCGCCGACAGCGTAGGCGCAGATCGCCAGGCCCTCGATCAGCAGGAAGGGATCGCCCTCCATCAGCATGCGGTCTGCGAACGTCCCGGAGTCGCCCTCGTCGGCGTTGCAGACCACATAGCGCTGCTCGCCCGGCGCCTCGCGGACCGTCCGCCACTTCACGCCGGCGGGGAACCCTGCGCCGCCACGACCGCGCAGGCCGGAGGCTGTGACGGCCTCGATCACCGCATCGGGACCGATCTCGCGGGCCCGCGCCAGGCCCTCGAACGCCTGCGGGATCAGGGGATCGACCGCGCCGCAGCGGGCGAAGGTGATCCGGTGTTGGCCCGCGAGCCAGGGGTGGGCCGCGATGTCGCCCAGGGCCAGGGAATGGTCGCCGCCGGCGAGGATCGCGGGGACGTCGGCGGGCGTGACGGGGCCATAGGCGCGGCGACCCTGGGCCGTCTCGACCTCGACCAGGGGCTCCAGCCACAGGAGGCCGCGCGAACCGGTGCGGATGACCTCGCAACCGGCGGCGGCGAAGGCGCGGGCGGTGGCCTCGGCGCCCACCGCCAGCGCGGCGGCGTCCTTCGGTACGTAGACGCGGGTCATGCGCCTGCGACCGCGTCGGCCAGGCGCTGGGCGGTGAGGCGGCCCACCGGCTCTCCGTCTACCAGGGCGGCGGGCGCCACGCCGCAGAGGCCCAGGCAGTAGACGGGCTCGATCGTGACTTCGCCGTCGGCCGTCGTGCCGCCCCAGTCGACCCCCAGGCGGCTCAGCACCTCGGCGGCCACGGCCTCGCCGCCCATCGACTGGCAGGCCTCGGCGCGGCAGAGGCGGACGGTGCGCCGCCCGGCCGGAACGTCGCGGAAGTCGTGATAGAAGCTGACCACCCCGTGGACCTCGGCGCGGCTCAAGTTGAGCGCCATCGCCAGGAACGGCGTCGCCTGTGAAGGAACGCAGCCGAAGGCTGCCTGCAGGTCGTGCAGGATCGGCAGAAGCGCCCCGTCGCGGCCGGCATGCCGCGCCACGACCTCGGCCGCGAGGTCGGCGTTCCAGGCCGGGGCGGGATAGGCAGTCATGCGGACATTTCGGCCTGCATTCCCCAAGTGGCGTGGCGTTTGAGGTGAAGATCGCCTGTATCCGAG
>NZ_CADEGK010000307.1 GCF_902826855.1 uncultured Phenylobacterium sp.
GTGGCGGCCGAGCTTGGCGGCGAGGTCGGCTAGGTCGACGCGGCCGTCGGCGGTCTGGGCGATCTCGGTGACGGAGTAGCCGACGAAGGCGGCGGTGGCCGGGTTGGTGCCGTGCGCCGAGGTGGGGACCAGGACGGTGCGGCGTGCGGCCTGGCCGGCGGCCTCGTGGGCGGCCTTGATGCAGAGCAGGCCGCAGAGCTCGCCGTGGGCGCCGGCCTTGGGCGACAGCGCGACGGCGGGCATCCCGGTCAGCGTCTTCAGCCAGTGGGCCAGGCGGTCCATCAGCGCCAGCGCGCCCTGGGTGGTCGAGACTGGCGCCAGCGGGTGCAGGTCGGCGAAGCCGGCCAGGCGGGCGGCCTTCTCGTTCAGGCGCGGGTTGTGCTTCATGGTGCACGAACCCAGCGGGTAGATGGCCAGGTCGATGGCGTGGTTGAGCTGCGACAGGCGAACGTAGTGGCGCACGGCCTCGGGCTCGGAGAGGCCGGGCAGGTCCACGGAGGCGCGGGTCAGGCCGGCCAGGTCCGAGGCGTCGTGCTCGGGCGCGGCCAAGTCGACGCCGGTCTTGCCCCAGCCGTCCAGCTCGAAGATCAGCGGCTCGTCCTGCAGCAGGCCGCGGGCGCCGGTGAGGCTGGCGAAGCCGCCCGTGGCGGTCTCGGCTTCGGGGCGGGTGGGCCGACCGACGGCGTTCATGGTCATCGGGCGAGGCTCCGGGCGAGGGCTGCGATGTCGGCGCTGGTCGTGGTCTCGGTGGCGGCCAGCAGCAGGACGTCGTCCAGGCCGGCGTGGGGGTCGAGGCGGGAGTAGGGGACGCCGGCGACGATGCCGTCGGCCAACAGGCGCTCGACCAGTGCGGCGGCCGGACCCTTGGTCCGCACCGCGATCTCGTTGAAGAACCGCGGCGTCAGCACCTCCAGCCCGGCGCCCTCGACGGCCGCCTTGAGCTCGCGCGCGCGGCTGTGGTTGACCCGGGCCAACGCGGCGAGCCCGGCGCCGCCCAGCAGCGTCATGTGGATGGTGAAGGCCAGCGCGCAGAGGCCAGAGTTGGTGCAGATGTTGGATGTCGCCTTTTCGCGGCGGATGTGCTGCTCGCGGGTCGAGAGCGTCAGCACGTAGCCGCGGCGACCGTCCGCATCGACGGTCTCGCCGCAGAGGCGGCCGGGCATCTGCCGGGTCAGCTTCTCGCGGCAGGCGAACAGGCCGACGTAGGGGCCGCCGTAGTTCAGCGCATTGCCGATCGACTGGCCCTCGGCCACGGCGATGTCCGCGCCCATTTCGCCGGGGGACTTCAGGAGGCCGAAGGACACCGCCTCGGTGGTCACCACGATCAGCAAGGCGCCCGCCGCGTGCGCCGCCTCGGCGATCCTGGTCACGTCCGTCACAACGCCGAAGACGTTCGGCGTCTGGACGACGACGCATGCCGTTTCGCCGTCGATGGCCGCGATGACGCCGGCCTCCGCGTCGATCGCCGCCGCCTGCCGCACGATCTCCATGCCCTCGGCATGGGCGATAGTCTGGGTGACGGCGGCGTAGTGCGGGTGCAGGCCTCCGCTGAGGATCGCCTTCTGCCGCCGTGTCACCCGCTGCGCCATCATCACCGCCTCGGCGCAGGCGGTGGAGCCGTCGTACATCGACGCGTTGGCCACCTCCAGCCCCGTCAGGGCCGCGACTTGCGTCTGAAATTCAAAGAGAACCTGGAGCGTGCCCTGGGCGATCTCGGGCTGATAGGGGGTGTAGCTGGTGAGGAACTCGGAGCGCTGGATGATGTGGTCGACGGTGGCCGGGACGTGGTGCTTGTAGGCGCCGGCGCCGCAGAAGAACGGGCCCGCCCCCGCGGGGCGGTTGAGGGTGGCGAGGGCGGAAAGCTCCCGCTCCACCTCCATCTCGCCGGCGTGCAGCGGCAGGTCGAACAGCCCGGCCTTGCGGGCGGCGGCCGGCACGTCGGCGAACAGGGCGTCGACGTCGGGTGTCCCGATGACGCCGAGCATCTGCGCGCGGTCGGCGGGGGTGAGCGGGAGGTATCTCATACGGTTCAGGATCCGGGGTTCGGACGCTTGAAAAAGCGGTCGAGGAGGGAAGGGTCGGGTTCGGGCAGGTCTTCGAGCTCGTCGTCGTCGCCCGCGGCGGCGGCCGGGCCGGACCGCACGGTGGCGGCGTAGTCGCTCCAGATTCCCAATCCGCCGCTCAACTGGGCGACCAGGGCGCGGACGTCGGCGACGTCGACGATGACGTCCGCGCCCACGTCTTCCGCGTCATCCGGGCTCAGGGTTCCGGCATTGCCGGGGGTGCGCAAGACGCGGGGCGGTTCCAGCGGCGCGGTGACGAAGCAACGCGTGGCGTCGGCGACCTCGAAGATCACCCGGGCCAGTTCGGGGGTGAGCCCGCCGCGGAGCGCGAACATGGCGCCGGGATTGCCCTCGTCGGCGCCGTAGAACTCGACCTCCTCCCCCGTCGACAGGATGACGTCGGCCTCGCCCGAGCGGCCCCAGCGCGCGTCGCACGCGGCCAGCGCGCGCCCGGTCGCGGCGTGAGCGGCGCGCCCGTCTGGCGTGGCGCTGGACGGGACGAGATAGATGTCGAAGCTCATCAGCTTTCGGCCAGGAACGCCTCGTACGCCGCGCGATCCATGAGCGCGTCGTACTGCGACTTGTCGGCGACCTTGAGCTTGGCGAACCAGCCGCCGTTCTCGGGGTCGGCGTTGACGGTCTCGGGCGCATCGCCCAGCACCGCGTTGGCGTCGACCACCTCCCCGGAGATCGGGGCGTAGACGTCGGAGGCGGCCTTGACGCTCTCGACCACGGCGAAGGCGTCGCCGGCGCTCACGGTCTTGCCGACCTCAGGGGTCTCGACGAACACCACGTCGCCCAGTTGCTCGGCGGCGTGGGCGGTGATGCCGATGGTGGCCACGTCCCCCTCGAGGACGACCCATTCGTGATCCTTGGTGAAGCGCATGTTGGGTCTCTCCTAAGGTGCGGGCGCGTCAGCGCCATCAAGGGAAACACGAAGACCACGAAGGACACGAAGACCACGAAGGGCACATACGCCTTGGTGGTCTTCGGGGTCTTTGTGGTCTTCGTGTTGGATTGCAGGCGCCTGCGGCGCGTATGGGGTCACAGCGTCCTCACGTAGCGGTGGGGGACGAAGGGGCTGCTCACCACTTCGGCGGCTTGGGGCTTGCCGCGGACGATGACCTTGAGGGGCGTGCCGGGGCCCTTGAAGGCGGGCGGGACGAAGGCCAGCGCGATGCCGGCCTTGAGGACCGGGGAGTGGCCGCCGGAGGTGACCACACCCATCACGGTTCCGGCGTCGTCGGCCACCTCGGCGCCCTCGCGGGCCGGGGCGCCTTCCAGGACGCGCAGGGCGACCTTCACGCGGGACGGGCCCTCGGCGAGCTCGCGGGCGATACGCGCGGCGCCGGGGAAGTCGCGCTGTTCGCGGCGGTTCCTGTTGATCGCGAAGGTGAGGCCGGCCTCCACCGGGCTGACGGTCTCGTCCAGGTCGTGGCCGTAGAGCGGCAGGCCGGCCTCCAGGCGCAGCGAGTCGCGGGCGCCCAGGCCGACGGGGCGCACCCGCGGGTTGGAGAGCAGCTTGTTCCAGACGTCGTGCGCGGCCTCTCCGGGTACGGAGATCTCGTAGCCGTCTTCGCCGGTGTAGCCGCTGCGCGAGACGATCAGGTCGACCCCGAAGGCGGTCATCAGGCGGATGTCCATGAACACCATCTGCGCGGCCTCCGGCGCATAGTGCTGGA
>NZ_CADEGK010000308.1 GCF_902826855.1 uncultured Phenylobacterium sp.
GGGGCAAGGGCCACTATCAAGGGGTCGGAAAGGTTTGGGAGGAAGCGCGGAAGCGCGCTGAGCTAATGGACGTTCGCCTACACGACTTGCGTCATACGTTTGCGAGCTTCGGCGCAGCAGGCGGATTTGGACTGCCGGTCATCGGCGCTCTGCTCGGTCATAGGCACACCGCGACCACCGCGCGGTACGCTCACCTTGCCGACGATCCGTTGCGCAAGGCGAATGATTGGATCGGCGGCGAGATCGAGGCTGCGCTCGATAGGCGGGCTCAAGCATGAGCCAGGGCGAGGAAGCGTCGCCATTCGGACCTGACCCAAGGAGCCAGCTTCAGGCGCTGCTTGAGTCGGATCGCAAAGGCATTGTCGACGGTGTTGAGTTTGACTTTCGCCACCCTTCAATCCCGGTGGAGCTGTGGCACTCGCCCGACGCGGCCTATGGCGTTGATTTTCGCTTCCCTTCCGAGTGCGAGGAGGCGGACCCTGAAGACAGGACCGCTTGGGAGGACGAGACGCCTTGGGTGCAGGCAGAGGTTGGCGACGCAGTTTCCATAGCAGAACTTCGCCGCTTTGACCGCCACGAAGGCCCGCTCGCGGATCTTCATGATACCGAAGAGTGGTGGGCGCACCTGCATCTGACACGCGGGAGGACCGGCGAGAGGATACACCTTGAGGGGGTCATGGCTTTCGTGCCTCGCGACGCGCTCGGCCCTCACTCGCCGCATATCCTGCATCCCGATGAAGAGTACGCGGCCTATGTGGAACAGCACCACATCACGTTCGACAAAATTCGCCGGCGCATAGCAAGGCTCATCCAGTCGACGAGTCGTCGCGAACCTGCATGGTGGGTGACTATCAACGGGACGCGCGGACGGCTTATGTCCGAGCTAATGTTGCCGCTCGTTCCGCCAGGTGCCCTGGTTGAGACTGGTTGGGTGTACGAGCGAACTCACGGGCCGGCCCAGGAGTGGCTGAAACTAGCTGACGATGCCGATGAATTCGCCTTTGACGAGATTGAATATGTCAAAGAACAGTTTCCGTCTGCAGAGCTTGAGGCGCTTGTGGACACCGTGGCAGCGGCTGCCTACGCATTGGCCCGCGCAGAGTGCGAATTGCGAGTAGCGCCACTCGCGAAGACGACCCTCAAGGCAATTAAAGGCGGAGCGGAGGGTGGAAAGAGGAGAGCTCAAAATCGCCGCGAATGGGTGGCGAGAAACTGGGAACCTCACGCGCTTGAGCTTGCCAAATCCATCCGTGAGAAAGCTCCGGGTTTGGGGCAGACGAACCTAGCCGCCGAAATCGTCTTCGCCTGGACTAGTGCCGTAGACCCGCCGGGGCATGACTGGACGCTCGCTTTCGTACGGAGGGCCGAGCGCCAGGGATTGATTCCGAGGCGGGAACGCAATGGGGCGGGAAGGGGCTAGGACCCACATTCCAACGGGCTGAAACCCGCTGCGCGCACCACCGAATGCAAGAAGCTTCGACCATCGCAATTCAGCGACGGAGCGAAACGATGGACGACGAACTTCTCGACACGGAACAGGTCGCCAAGGGGTGGGGCTTTGCCGAGGTCACGCTGCGAAAGTGGCGCATGACCGGAGACGGGCCGCGGTTCATGCGGCTCGGCCGTGCCATTCGGTACCGCCGCGCCGATCTGGAGGACTTCTTGGTGCGTCGCGCCTTTTCGACCACCACCGAAGCCGACATGGCCTCGGCCGAGACGGAGGCCGCGTAGGATGCACCCCCTCGGCATGAACCCCGCCGCCGGTCGCACGGCGGACGGGGCTCGGAACGCTTCGCTGGGCGGCGCGCGGTCCGAGAATACCACCGGCCGAAAGGCCTGCAAGCACACCCTGACGGTTCGGCTCTTAGAGGGTCGTTTCCTAACCGTCTGGGGCCGAGAGGCGCAAACGCTAGCTCTGCTGATCCAGAAAGGCGCGAAGGGCTTCACCTCCGGCGAGGCCTCGCCGTTGGGCTGGGCGCGGCGCACCTCGCACTACATCATGAAGCTGCGGCGGGCCGGCGTTCCCATTACCACGGCGCGTGAGCGCACTCCGGACGGCGCCTTCGTCGCGCGCTACTCGCTCGCTGGACCGGTGGTGGTTCATGGGGGTGCGGCATGAGCGACGCCCTGCCCGTGGTGATCCGGTCGCTGCCCTTGGGCGCGAAGACGGAGCTGCGGCTGACGCTCGATAGCTTCAACGGAAACGTCCGCCTCGATCTGCGGACGTGGTGCGACTACGCCCTGGGCCCCGCCCAGGTGCGCGGTCCGACGAAGCGCGGCGTCAGCGTTCCGGTCGGGGCCATTCCTGACCTGGCAGCCGCCGTACGGGAAGCGGAGGCGCAGGCTCGCGCCCATGGCCTGCTGCTAGAGGGGGGCGTCGGGACGCCCTGAAGGAGCGCGGCGGGCGTCAATGCCGGCGGGCTCCCACAGCCCGCCGGCACCCGCCGCGCCACCTCAGGACGCCTCGGCGGCATGCCATGGCAAATCAGAAAGGAAAGCCCGGCAACACCCTTAGCCACGGGCCGCCGGAGGGGCAGCCTTGGTTCTGGATGACGCGCACCATGCTCGGCGCCATCACCTTCCGCGCCTTGGGGATTTCGGCTCGCCGCATCCTCGACGCCCTGCTCTACGAGCATATGTCGAACGGCGGCGCCGAAAACGGCAACCTGGGCGGCACATACGAACAGCTCGAGCTTTGGGGCGTCACGGCAGCCGATGTCCGCAAGGGCTACGCTGAGCTCTACGCCACCGGCTTCGTTCGGCAGACTGTCCAAGGGTACTTCGCCATAGGTGGTCAGGTGCAGTCGCGATACGCGCTCACTTGGCTCCCGACGGGCTTTGGCAGGGCCGCGATCCCGCCGAAGCATGAATGGCTCGACGTGATCGGGCGGCTCCAAAAGCAAGGCGTTGGGAATGTGCGGGCGGCGAAGCAATGGCTGCGGGCCGAAGTCGCCGACCATGGCCGCGGAAAGCGAAAGGTAGCTGCTCAAGTGCAAGTGCTGCGGCCTCTCAAACGCGAGGCGGGCGGGCGATGACGAGTGCGCTTACCGCCTCTCACATGCAAGTGCCGCCGGCCTCTCAGGTGAGGGGCACCTTCTATATCTTGGGTTGGCTAGGCGTGTTCCGGCGGCGGCCACCGACGGAGCGCAGCCGGGAGCGGAGCGCGCCCCCTGGGCACCGTAGCGAGCGAGCGGCTGCGCGGCGTGCATCCCTCGCGTTTGAAAATAGGCCCCTTAGCCAAAGGAATTCGGAAAATCTCAGCGAGGAGACCGATGGGGGGATCTAACTCGGGAATGTACCGCACGCGCAATCGAGGGACGGTTGATGCTTCGATCCGCCTCGATATCCGGGTGCTGCGGCGGCAAGGATTTCTGCGGCCTGGCGCGGTCGTCAGGGGCACCCAACGGTGGACCTGGGTAGCGACGGGGGAGGAGAGGGGAAGCGTCGGTGTAACGGTCAATCTCGCTCATGCCGACTACGGCTCGTTAACGGTCCGGTTCAATCTCAATGACGAGCCGCGCATTCAGGAGATCGACATCGTGGCGCGACCGATGAGGTTCGGCGGGCGCCGCTACTACTTCCGGTGTCCCAAGCACCGCCGGCTCTGTGAAGTCCTGCCAATGGTCGGTGGCGTGTTCGCTTCTCGCCAAGCCCAGCGGCTGACCTATCAGTCGCAGTCGCACACCGAGATCGACAGGCTGCGGGATCGGGCTCTCGCCCTCGAAAAGCGACTATGGCCGAAG
>NZ_CADEGK010000309.1 GCF_902826855.1 uncultured Phenylobacterium sp.
CAACCGCATCCATGAAGGCGTCGCGGGTGAGGAAGGGGGCTTCCGGCCCGCCCCAGAGACCCAGACGGGCGGCGTAGGCCAGGTTCTCGGGCGTGGTGGCGCCGGTCGCCGAGACGTAGAGGATGCGCGCGTTGGGCAGCCGGTTCTGCAGCGCCAGGCCCGCCAGGCCCTGCTGCGAGGCCTTCTTGGCGCCGCGGGCGCCCTTGCCGCCGCCAGCGGCGTTGGCAATCGCGTGGGCCTCGTCGAAGACGATCACGCCATCGAAGTCGGCCCCCAGCCAATCGACAATCTGGTCCAGCCGCGAGCGCCGGTCGCCCCGCGCCGGCTGGCGCAAGGTGGCGTAGGTCGAGAACAGGATGCCCCGGTCCATCCGGATGGCGTCAGCCTGCTTCCACGCCGATTGCGGGGTGATGTCGGCGTTAGCCCCGCCGATGGCGCTCCAGTCGCGTCGGGCGTCCTCGAGGAGGGCGTCGTTCTTCGACAGCCACACCGCGCGCGACCGGCCCTGGGCCAGGTTATCGGCGATGACGCCGGCGATCTCCCGGCCCTTGCCGCAGCCGGTGCCGTCGCCGAGGAAGAAGCCTTTGCGGAACGACACCGCACCGGGGTGATCGTCCTTGACCAGGATCACCTGGTGCGGGGCGTCACCGAGGATCCACGACCCCGGCAGCACCTGGGCGTGGGCCTCACCGGCGTAGATCACCGTCTCCATCTGGGCGTCCGACACCAGCCCGTCGTCGGTGATGCGGACCGGCAGGACCGGGCGATAGGTCGGCGCCGGCGGCGCCACCGAGGCCATGGGCCCGGACTCCACGAGCGGGGAGGGGTGGGGCCGCGAGGTGGCGAAGCGGATGCGGCCGAGCGCGTAGGCTTGGTAGAGGCCGACGTCGTGGCCCTCCCCCGACCAGGCGCAGGCCTCGTAGGCGAGGGGCGCGGACGTGGCGAGGAAGGCCAGCCGGTTGGACGGCGCGGCCAGGGCCCGGGCGCGAGGCGCCAGGACGGAGACCTGGGACACCGTGCGGAACTGGCGCGGCTGCGCGGTCGCTCGGGCCTCGATGGCCGCGGCTGCCTGGGCCGCGTCGGCCAAGCTGTCGGCCACGACGACGGCGGGAATCTCACCGCCAGGCACGCTGCGGTCGATCACCAGCAGGCCGGTCTCGACCGAGGTCCCGTGCTTGGCGTAGGCCCGGGCCGGGAAGGCCAGTCGCAGGCGGATCGGGCCTCGGGCGGCAAGGGCGCGCAGCGCCGGCGCATCCTCGAACAGCCGCGCCGGCACGATCGCCGCCAGCCGGCCGCCATCGGCCAGGCAGTCCAGGGCCGCGTGCAAGTGCGCCTCCAGGTGCTGGAAGGGCGGGTTGGCGACCACGGCGTGGAACCCGCCCGACCCGGGCAGGGTGTCGCGAAGATGGCGGGCGTCCTGCTGGCTGCGGACCGCGAGCGGGAAGAGACCTTCCAGCATCCCTGCGCGGCCGGCGGCCAGTTCGTTGAGGGTCAGGGCGCCGCCGCAGGCCTCGGCCAGGACGGCCAGCAGGCCGCTGCCGGCGGAGGGCTCCAGCACCTGGTCGCCCGGCCGGACCTGGGCGGCGAGCACGGCCAGGGCGCCCAACTGGGGCGGGGTGGAGAACTGGTCCAGCGCCACCTGCTCTTCGCTACGGCGGGTGTGGGTGAGGCTGAGCTCGGCCAGGTTGGCCAGCAGGGCGACGATCTCGGCCGGCGCGTCCTCCAGGCGTCCGACCTGGGGCGCCAAGCGGCGGATCTGCAGCACCAGGGCCGCCTCGATGGCGTCATAGGCGTCGCGCCAGAGCCAGGCGCCCTCCGCGTCCGAGGCGCCAAAGGCCATGGTCATGACATTGGCCACCAGCTTTCGGTCCAGCGGACGGGACCGATTGAGCTGCGGGGTTAGGGCGCGGGCGGCGGCCAAGAGGTTGGCGGGTCGGTGGTGGTCGCCGGTATCGGCGGCGAACAGGGGAAGCAGGGCGTTCATAGCGGGGCGTCCATTCACCCGCGGCGAAGGGCTCCTCCCTCCAGTCCCGACGGGCTCGCCCGTCCAATCCCTTCCCCCTCACCTCCAAAAGACAGCGACAACGCCACAACATCTTTCCATCACCTTCTATAGCTCCAAGAAAGTTGTTGACCAGAATTGATCGACACGCTTAACCGTGATGGCGGTCCAGCGACACCTTTCTCAAAAGAGACACGAACATGACGAATGTCAGCGGAACGCCGAAGAAGCGCTCCACGAAGCGCGGGCTCTTCGCCTTCGCCGTTCAAACCCTGGAGAAGGAGGGCTGGACGGTTTCGCGCGTGCCGCGCGGCGGTAAGGCCAGCCTGCGGCTGATCACCCGCGGCAAGGAAAGCCACAAGGTGTCGATCCGCACCTCACAGGACACCTGGATCGCATTTCCCCGCGACCGCAGCGGCAAGGATGGCTGGGTCACGCTCGACGAGGTCGACTACGTCGTGGCCGCGTCCGTGAACGAGAAGGCCAACCCGACCGAGGCGCGCATCCACATGATCCCGGGCGATGAGGCCCGCGATCGCTTCAACCGCGCGTTCGCGGCCCGCAAAGCGGCCCAGCACACCCTGCCGGCCGGCCGGGGGCTCTGGGTCTCGCTCTACGAGAAGGACGCCAAGGACCCTGTCAGCCACGTGGGCGCGGGCGCCGGCCTGGCGCATCCGGCGATCGGCGTGCTCAATCTAACTAAGGACAGTCTGCCGGGCGGCGTGGGCGACGAGGACCTCGATGACGAGGTCGATGATGACGCCGTTCCGGCGGTCCCCGCGCCTTCCGCCGAAGAGGCCGCCCTGACAATCCCGGAGGCGAAGCGCCGACTAGCCATCAGCCTCGGCGTGCCCGAGAGCGCGATCAAGATCTCCATCGAGCACTAACCTGGAACGCAGGGTTCGGTGGCGATGAGGGCCGCCAAGCTTCGGCTTGGCGGCCCTTTCTATGCCAGGGCTTGAGCCAACACCTCGCGACGCCGCCGCAAGATCATGGACGCCAAGGAAGGCGCCGACCTCAGTCCAGCGGATAGTCGCCGATATCGGGTTCCAGCACGCTGATCGACGGGACCAACTCGTAACGCAGGGATTTGACCTTCTGCACCACGGCCGAGCCGGTCACATAATCGAAGTCCTTGGGTTGGAAGACGCAGACGTTGCGGCCGCCATCGTTGAGCGAACTCTTGAACGCTACACCGTCAAAGCCGCGTTGGCGCAGCACGTCAGCGATCAGCTGGGTAATCGAGTAGCGGCCGGATTGCTCGGGTCGGACTGGGAGGCTCATGGCCTGGTCGGCCGCGTAGACGAAGGCGTAGAGGTCCAGTTGGGTGTCGCTGGTCGCGAAGGCGGCGATATCAGCCTCGAGGTTGGCCAGCCGTAGTGGCCGCAGGCTGCGGTACTGGCCGACCGAAAGCTGATGGCTGGGATGAGGCCGTATCTCCGCGCAGGCCGTCTCGATGTCGGACGCCAAGTAGAGGAAGGCCACGCCCTCCCGGTTCAGTCGGCCCTCCCGGGCGATCTGCGGCGGCGGCGCCCCGAGGGCCTCGTCTTGGTAAGGCTTATAAACCGTGTCAGCGTGGAAACCGTTGGACCTGTTGAACCGGCCAGCGACGCCGAGCCTGGCGCGAAAATAGATCTGGCCGGCCGGCTCAACGACGGCGATGCGGTCCTCGACCTTCTCGATCAAGGCGGCAAGGTCGGGCTCGATCGCGAAGTAATTTTCGGTCTGCAGTCGGCG
>NZ_CADEGK010000310.1 GCF_902826855.1 uncultured Phenylobacterium sp.
AGCACCTTCGCCGATGAGATCGAGGAGAACCCGACAAGCGTCGCCTGGCACACGCCGGCCGAGACCGAACGGCTGCTGACTAAGATGACCCCGCTAAACAAGGCCAAGGTGACGGCCGCGATGCGCGCCGGCCGCCGTATGGTCGGCGGCGTCTACAACCGCACGCGGCTCGACGAGCTGGGCGCAAAGGTGCAGCGCGCGGAAGTCCGGTTCGACGACGTCTCGGGCTGCCTGCGCACCCCGGCCGGCGGCTCCAGCCGCCAGGTCATCCTGGTGATCGACGGCAAGACGATCCGCTCGCGCCTGATCTCGGCGCGCGAGACCGCCCGCCTGATGGGTCTGCCGGACGACTACAAGCTGCCGAAGAACTACAACGAGGCCTACCACCTGACCGGCGATGGCGTGGTGGTAGACGTGGTGCGCCATCTGGCCCAGCACATCCTGGAGCCGTTGCTTGCCGAGGCGCTGGAGGCGCGCGAGGTGGCGTGACCGACTTCTTCAGGCGCGACCCCGACGCGGTCAACTTCCCCCCATTCGAGACCGAGGATCTGCGCCGGAACCTGGCGACCTTCCTCGACAGCCCGTTCGACGATCCGTCCGGGACCCGGCCCTTCGTCGGCAACTACCGTTGGGGCGTCTACGCCTTCTTCGACTACGACGGTGAGCCGATTTATGTCGGCCAGACCAACGAGCGCCTGCGCACCCGCATCCGCCGCCACCTGACCAACCAGCGCACCGACGCCGTCGCCATGTCGGTCCTGGACCCCTTCGAGGTCTTCGAGATCGAGGTTTGGCCCCTCCCCCAGTTCCAGGAATCGAACCGCGCCGACCTGGCCGCCCGACAGCACCTCGATGCGCTCGAGCGTCTGATCACCGAACGCGCCGTGGCCGACTCGCAGTTCAAGGCCATCCTCAATGAGAAGGACCCGCCGCCCGGCGACCTAGCCGTCGAGTCGCCGCCCTCCTTCCGGGGCCGCATCGTCTCCGAGCGCGTCCACGAGCTGCGCTCGCATCCCGATTTCCGCATCGCCCGCCGCTCGCTGATCCTCTCGCGGCTCGCCCAGGTGATCTCCGAGCGGAAGGTCCAGGGCGGCCTGCGGCGCGTCCTCCTCACCCAGGCCAAACGCCTGCAGTGGCTGTCGGCCCGCCGCTACGAGGCGCTTGGGGGTGCCGCCTCCGTGCCTGTCGAGGGCGAAGGCGAGGAGACTTAAAAGTGCCTGCTCAATACACCGGCGCCTTAGGCGTTCTTCAGGATTGGCAGGACCTGGCCGGCGCCATGGCCTCTACCTTCGTCGCCGCGGCCGCCATCTTCATCTCGGTCTCGGCGCTGCGGGCCGCGAAGGACCAGGTGAAGCTCGGCCGCGACCAGCTCGATCTGATGCGACGCCACGAAGAGGAGCGGCGAGAAGCCCGGATCAACGCGATGCGGGCCGCGCTCAATCCGACCCTCAGCAGCCTGTGCGCCTGGGCTGAGGCGGTCAGCGACGCGCTAAGAGACCTGCCGGTCAGGAACCCCATCCCGAAGACCGCCCGGGATAAGTTCGCGCCGCCGAAGGTCTCGGAAACCGACCTGAGCCTCATCGTCAACGTGATCGAGGCGGCCGACGACGAGGCCGTCCGCGCCCGGCTGAACCGTCTGATCTCCAACATCCAGGTCCTGACTTCGCGTCTCACCCTGATTTCCAAGGTCCGCAGCGGGTCTTCGGTGATGGCCAGCGAGGTCGACACCTATCTGCTGGACGCGGCGATCGTCTACGCCCAGGCCACGTCGTGCTTCGGCTACGCCCGGCGAAGGGTCGACACCGTCGCGCCTCTAACTTGGAAGAACGTCGACACCGCGATGATGTCGCTCAGCTTTCACGGCCCCCGGTTCAACACCCTGATCGAACGGATCGTCGGGAAAAAAGCGGCCCACCCCGACCCGGAGCGGCTCTACGAGGATTAGGCCGCGTCAGGCCCGGAAAACGATGATCGCCCCCCACCCCACCGAGACCGCGCCCAAGGACGGCCGTGTGATCCGCGGCTGGTTCCGGTTCGCCGGCGGCGCCCAGCTGATCGCGGTGAGCTGGGACCGCGAGCTTGCGACATGGGTTAATCTGGTCGGCGAGCCCATTCCTGAGGGAGCGACCCTCAAGAATTGGGGCGCCGACTAGGCGGCCCACCCGCAGAAATGAAGGCCGCCAGGAGCCTGGCCGCAGGCCAGGCGGGAAGCGCCGTCGAGCGGCTGGCGGCGCGAAGCGCCCGCAGGGGCGGACCCGTAGGAGCCGCGGAACGCGGCGGGACCGAGCACGCCGCCGGCTGCTCTCCTTGCCCGGGGCGTTGCGGGTCGTCCCCGCTGGAAGGGGTCGGCCGAGACCTCAAGGCTCGGACGTAGGGGAAGGCATTCCCCTGGCCAAGATCTCGAAGCGGGCTGCACGCGCCGGTGAGCACGTCAAGGGGCTGACGTGTTTTTACTTGACAAATGCTTGAAAACGAGCTATGCTTTAGGCGTAAGATCAATCTCGAACTTACACAATCCATCTTCCGCCCACAGAGACAGGAGATTGCAACATCGAACACAAGGATTTCTATTATGAATACTACAAGATCTATTCCATCTAACGCCCGTCGAAATATCCAGCGTCGGCTTCCAACGGCCATCGGCGCGATCCCGGCCCCCGTGAGCGGGAGCCGATAGGATGAAACGGCTGACAGCACTGATCATCGGCAACGGCGGCTATCCCGGCGCCGGCGCGCTGAAGAACCCCACAAACGATGCGACCGACCTCGCGGCCTCCCTTCAGGCTCGCGGCTTCGCCGTGACCGCGGTCACGGACGCCAAGGGCGCCGAGATGGACAAGGCCCTGAAGGCCTTCCACGCGGCGTCGAAGGACGGCGACATCGCCTTGTTCTTCTTCGCCGGACACGGCGTGCAGATCGACGGGGAGAACTACCTTCTCGCCACCGACTCCCAAACCGACGACGAGGACGATGCGAAATACAGCTCGCTCGCCCTCAACAAGGTCATCTCCTCGATGGACAAGGCTAAGACCACGACCAACATCATCATTCTCGACGCCTGCCGCAACAATCCGTGGGAACGCGGCTGGCGGGGCGGTGCCCGGGGGATGGCGTCGGTCTATGCGCCGAAGGGAACGCTGATTGCCTTCTCCACTTCGCCGGGCCAGACCGCCAGCGACGGAACGGGCCGCAACGGCGCCTATACCGACGCCCTGCTGAAACACATCGAGACGCCGGACGTGACCATCGAGGCCATGTTCAAGCGGGTGCGCAACACCTTGAGCGCGAACACCGGCGGCAAACAGGTGTCTTGGGAGCACACCTCGCTCTCGGGAGAGTTCTTCTTCAACCTGAGCGTCGCGTCACGGATCACCGACTACGGCGGCAGCGCGATCAAGGACAAGACCTTCGTCCTCGACGAATCCGACCCCGCCCACGTCTCGATCAAGGGATTGAAGTCGCACAACTGGAATGCGCAGAACCCGGTGTTCACGACGCTCGACGCAGCCATGATGAACCGGGCGTCCGCCGACAGCCTGTTCGTCCTGGGTCGCAACATCCTGCAGGCGGCCGACGGCTGCTCTAACAGCGCAGGCTTCTTCATCCAGAACTTCATGAACCGGATGGCGGGCGTCGCGGACGAGAAGCGCAAGGCAGTCCTCGACGGCATGCTGTTCGAGATCTTCTTGAACGCTCAG
>NZ_CADEGK010000311.1 GCF_902826855.1 uncultured Phenylobacterium sp.
CGCGCGCCTGGGCGCCACGGCGAAGACAGTGGCCGTCGTTCCGGCTTATCGCCTGGGGCCTGAGAACCGCTTCCCCGGGGCCGTGGAGGACGCAGTGGCGGTCTATCGTGCGCTGCTGGAGGCTGGTACGGATCCCGGGCGACTGATCGTGGCGGGCGATTCCGCCGGCGGCGGGCTGACCCTGGCGCTGGCTCTGGCCTTGAAGGCGGAGCGCTTGCCCCAACCTGCCGGCTTCTTCGCGATCAGCCCGTGGGCGGATCTGACACAGTCGGGCGCCAGCTACGCCGCCAAGGCCGAGCACGATCCGATGATCACGAAGGCCGGACTGGACAACATGGCGTTGGCCTACCTCGGCGGCCTGGATGCGCGCGATCCCCTGGCGTCGCCTATCTTCGGCGATTTCTCGGGCGTCGCGCCGGTGCTGATCCAGACCGGCTCGGAGGAGGCGCTGCTCTCGGACTCGATCACCATGGCCGACGTGCTGGCCCACGCTCGCGTAGAGGTGTGCCTGGAGGTCTGGCCTGAGATGATCCACGTCTTCCACGCCTGGAGCGGCCAACTGCAGGTGGCGCGGCGGGCGATCAACGTCGCAGGGCAGTGGATGGAGGAGCGGTTCGCGACCTGAGCCTACTTCAGCGGCTCGTAGATTCTGCTCAGCAGGTCCGGCTTTCCTGGGATCCGCTGCAGGCGCGGGTAGCGCAGGCCCTCATGATAGTCGATCGCCACCACCCGGAAGTGGTCGCCGTCCTTGACGATGAGACTGATCGGGGCCTTCGAGGTCTTGGCCGCGGTGATCGCCTCCTTGAGGCGCTCGGTCTCGTAGGCGATGCCGTTCACGGCTAGGATCTTGTCACCCGCGGTCAGGCCCGCCCTGAACGCCGGCCCTTCCCAAAGCACCCCGGTGATCGTGGCCTCCCGGTTCAGCGTCAACCCTAGGGAGTAGGTGAGGTCGATCATCTTGCGGCTGGCTTCGACGTCTTTCCAGTAGGCCGTCGGCTTGTCGGTGTAGACCAACTGGTAGCCGCCGCGGGTGACGCCATCGAGCGGGAAGGCCGGCGCCGCGTCCTTGATGCGCCTGGTCAGGAAGCCCGCCCAATCGTGGGGGGTCACCGCGTTCAAACCCTCGACCACGTCCTCGAACGTGTAGGTGAGGGGGACCCAGCTGCCGTCGTTCATTCCAAAGAAGCGGCGCGCGAAGTCGTCGAGCGATTTCCTGCCGGAGGTCTTCTCTCGGATGAGCGTATCGACGTCGAGCCAGACCATCTGACCCTCGGAGTAGTAGTCCTCGCTACGTTGCCAGGTGCTCCAGGGGATCGGGCGGCGGCCGGCGATGATCGGGTCGTGGGTGGTGTCCTCCACCGAACGCCACTGGCGCCCCGGACGGCCCAGCGAATAGGTGGCGGCGGTCATGGCCAGGGCGTCCAAGGTCTGTTCCTTGGTCACCAGGCCTGAGCGAGCGCCCAGCACGAAGCCCCAGTACTGGTCCTGGCCCTCGTAGACCCAGAGCAGACTGTCGCGCATGGGCGTGTTGTAGTCGGGTGTCCACAGGTCGGCCGGGCGCCTGAACTTGCCGTCCCAGCTATGGTTGTATTCGTGCGGCAGCAGGTTGCGGCTGGGCGCGCCGGTGGCCCAGTCGAGGAAGTACTCCGGGTCCGTGCCGTTCTCCGACGAGCGATGGTGCTCGAGGCCGATGCCGCCCATCCGCTCGCTCAGCGCCAGCAGGAACTCGTAGCGGTCGAAGTGGCGTGCGCCATAGAGGCGGTCGGCCTGGCGAACCAGTTCGCGGTGCGCCTCGATCTGCTCGGGCGTGGCGGCCAGCAGCTCGGGACGGTCGGCCACGATGTTCAGGCGCACGGGCGACTTGCCCGACGTATCCAGGTCGTAGCGCTTGAAGTAGCGCCCGGCGAACATCGGCGAGTCCAGGAGGGTCTCGAAGTCGACCACCTTGAAGCGGGTCACGCCGCCCTCGGTGCTGGCGGTCTCCAAGGCTGTGCCATAGCTCCAGCCGGGCGGCAGCTTGATCGACGCCTCGATCGGGATGCGCCGCGCGTAGTACCCGGCCGGGTACATGGCCAGGCTGATCCACTGGGCGTTCAGCATCTCCGGCGTCATCACCACCCGGCCTTGCTCGGGGGAGGTCGGCGTCACGAACTGGAACTCCACCTCCAGGCTGGCGGCGCCAGGGGGCGGGGTGACGTGGAAGGCGAACACGCTCACCGGATCGCGGGTCCAGGGGACCACCTGGCCGCCCGCGCGGAAGGTGAGACCGGAGACGTTGTAGATGGCGTTGCGGGGCGAGTGCCCACCGGGGACCCACTGCGGGTAGAGGACCGTCAGCGGCCCGGGGCCTGGCAAGGGGATGGTCTGGCGGATGCGGAATATGCGCCGCTCCACGTCCGTGGCGTCCACCTCCAGCCGCAGCGTCCCGGGATAGGCCACGTCGCGCGGTGCGGCGATGGCCGGAGGCGGTGGCGCGGGCTGCGGCCCCTCGGAGGGTTGGGCGATGGCCGGTCCCGCGATGGCGAGCGCGGCGGCGAAGGCGACAAGCGTGGACTTCAAGGCGGCGTTCCCTGGCGCGGCGTGTGACGGTTCTAGAGCGGGTTGGGCGTGAACCTCAACCGCCGCCGGGCGTATCCTTGGGCTCGCCGGTCGGGCCGGGAGGCTCCTCCTCGCCGCCCACCGCCTCGACGAGGTGGCGGGCCGGCGGATCCATAACGTGACCGAAGCCCAGCATGACGAACGCCAGCCCGGTCCCGCGCTTGATGGTCCTGCCATGCCTGTGGCCCACCCAGGCCGCCAACGGGGCGGCGATGAGCAGCGCCGCGATGCCCAGAGCCGGCCCGATCCATCCGTCCATAAGGTGAAGGTGGGAGACCGCGGGCAAATGAAAAGGGCCGCGGATCGCTCCACGGCCCCAGTCACATCAAGATCAGGCGATTAGCACTTGTAGTACATGTCGAATTCCACCGGGTGCGGGTGGAGCGCCAGCCGCATGACTTCCTCCATCTTCAGCTCGATGTAGCTGTCGATGAAGTCGTCGCTCATCACGCCCCCGGCCTTGAGGAAGGCGCGGTCCTTGTCGAGGCTGTCGAGGGCTTCCTTCAACGAACCGCAGACTTCGGGGATCTTCTTCTGCTCGCGCGGGGGCAGATCGTAGAGGTTCTTGTCGGCCGGGCCGCCCGGATCGATCTGGTTGATGATGCCGTCGATGCCGGCCATCAGCAGCGCCGTGAAGGTCAGGTACGGGTTGCCCATCGGGTCCGGGAAGCGGGCCTCGATGCGCTTGCCCTTCGGCGAGTCCACGTGCGGAATGCGGATCGAAGCCGAGCGGTTGCGGGCCGAATAGGCCAGCTTCACCGGAGCCTCGTAGCCGGGCACCAGGCGCTTGTAGGAGTTCGTCGTCGAGTTCGAGAACGCGTTGATCGCCTTGGCGTGCTTGATGATCCCGCCGATGTACCAGAGGCACATCTGTGACAGGCCGGCATACTTGTCCCCGGCGAACAGCGGCTTGCCATTGCCCCAGATCGACTGGTGCACGTGCATGCCCGAGCCGTTGTCGGCGAACATCGGCTTGGCCATGAAGGTGGCGGTCTTGCCGTAGGCGTGGGCCACGTTGTGGATCACGTACTTATAGAGTTGCAGGC
>NZ_CADEGK010000312.1 GCF_902826855.1 uncultured Phenylobacterium sp.
GCAAGAAGGGCACCCAGATCAGCTTCATGCCCGACCCGGTGATCTTCGGAGAGGGCGTGGCGTTCAAGCCGGCCCGGCTCTACCGGATGGCGCGCTCCAAGGCCTACCTGTTCGGCGGCGTCGAGATCCGCTGGAAGTGCGACCCCGCACGCATTCACGACCAGACGCCCGCGGAGGCGACGTTCCGCTTTCCCAACGGCCTGGCCGACTTCCTGGCCGAGCGGATCAAGGACCTGGAGACGGTGACCCCGGAGCCTTTTGCCGGGCGCTGGTCGCGGCCGGGCGAGACCGGCAAGGTCGAGTGGGCGGTGGCCTGGACGCCAGCCGGCTTCGGCGAGGCCGACAGCTTCATGCAGTCCTACTGCAACACCGTGCCTACGCCGGAGGGCGGCACTCACGAGGCGGGCTTCCGCGCCGTGCTCACCCGCGGCCTGAAGCAGTACGCCGAGCTCACCGGCGAGAAGCGCGGCGGTCTGATCACCGCCGATGACGTGGTCTCCCAGGCAGGCGCCCTCGTCAGTGTCTTCGTGGCCAACCCCGAGTTCCAGGGACAGACCAAGGAGCGGCTCTCATCCTCGGACGCGCAGAAGCTGGTGGAGAAGGCGCTGGCCGACCCCTTCGACCACTGGCTGACCGCCCAGCCTAAGGCCGCCAGCGCGCTCCTGGAATTCGTGGTCGAACGCGCCGAGGAGCGGCTGAAGCGCCGCCGCGACAAGGAGGTCGCCCGCGCCTCCGCCACCCGCAAGCTGCGGCTGCCCGGCAAGCTGGCCGACTGCGCGGGCTCGGCCATGGGCGGCACCGAGCTGTTCCTGGTCGAGGGCGACTCTGCCGGCGGCTCGGCCAAGCAGGCCCGTGACCGCAAGACCCAGGCGATCCTGCCCCTGCGGGGCAAGATCCTGAACGTGGCTTCCGCCTCGATCGACAAGTTCGGCGGGAACAAGGAACTCAGCGACCTGCTGCTGGCGCTGGGCGTGCAGGCCGGGTCCAAGTTCAAGGACGAAGACCTGCGCTACGACCGCATCATCATCATGACCGACGCCGATGTGGACGGCGCCCACATCGCCAGCCTGCTGATCACCTTCTTCTACCGGACCATGCCGGACATGATCCGTGGCGGGCGCCTCTTCCTGGCCCTGCCGCCGCTTTACCGGATCAGCCACGGCGGCAAGTCGGCCTACGCCCGCGACGACGCCCATCGCGACGAACTGCTCGCCACCGAGTTCAAGGGCAAGAAGCCGGAGATCAGCCGTTTCAAGGGCCTGGGCGAGATGATGCCGGCCCAGTTGAAGGAGACCACCATGGATCCGAAATCCCGGACCCTGGCGAAGGTCACCCTGCCGCGCGCCGAGGAGCCGGTGGAGAGCCTGGTAGAGGCCCTGATGGGCCGCAAGCCGGAGCTGCGCTTCCAGTTCATCCAGGAAAACGCCGAGTTCGCCCTGGCGGACCTGGATATCTGAGGCAGACGGGGTTCGCGCCGCGAGTCGGACGCGAGCCCCGCCGCCGCTTTTACTTCACGACTTCGAGGCCTTCCATGTCGCCCGTCTCGCGCCACTTGGCCATCAGGGCGTTGAAGGCGTTGATGCCAGGGGCGTAACCGCCGCCGCCCAACGTGCCGCTGCCCTCTTCGCCGAAGTGACCCTCGGCGTTGTAGTAGCCCGGCGTGCAGGACTGCAGGAAGCGGGCGGCCACCACCGAGAGGCGGTTGATCTCGTCCACCCACGCGGTCTCGGCTTCCTTCTTGGGATGCGAGTACCGCGCGCCCCGTTCTTCAATTTGACGGACGATGTAGGCGACGTGCTGGGCCTGGTCGTCCAGCACCGAGGTCAGGTTCACCGAGCCGCCGTTTTGCGACTGGCCCAGGATGAAGCAGTTCGGGAAGCCGTGGACCGAGAACCCATGGTAGGTCTTCATCCCGTCCGACCAGTACTGGCTGAGGGTCTTGCCGCCCTGGCCGATCAGGTCGTAGCCGGCGCGCCGGGTCCACGCCGTACCGACCTCGAAGCCGGTGGCGAAGATGATGCAGTCGACGGGATACTCGACGCCGCCCGCCACGATGCCGGTCTTGGTGATCCGCTCGACACCTTGGCTGTCTGAAGTGTCGACCAGCGTCACGTTCGGGCGATTGAAGGTCGGCAGGTAGTCGTCGTTGAAGGTCGGCCGCTTGCAGAACTGGCGATACCAGGGCTTCAGCGCCTCGGCGACGGCCGGGTCGGTGACCGTGTTGTCGACCCGCGAGCGGATGCCGTTCATCTTCTCGAAATCGGCGATCTCGGTCAGGAGGGCGGCTTCGCGGCGGGACAGTTCCTTCGCGCGCTTGGTCTTGGCGGCTCGGCTAAGGTTGCGGAAGATGTCGGTCCAGCCGTCGTTGACCATGTCCTCCTCGACCGGCAGGCCGATGACCATGTTGTTGAAGTTTTCGCGGCGCGCGCGCTGCCAGCCAGGCTTCAGCGACTTCGCCCATTCCGGATCGGTGGGCTTGTTTCCGCGCAGATCGACGGACGACGGGGTGCGTTGGAAGACGTAGAGGTGCTTGGCGCTGGCGCCCACGTGCGGCACAGACTGAATCGCCGTCGCGCCCGTACCGATTATCGCCACTCGCTTGTCCGCCAGCTTGGTCAGGCCGCCGGCGTGGCTGCCGCCGGTGTAGTTGTAGTCCCAGCGGCTGGTGTGGAAGGTGTGGCCTTCGAAGTCGGTGATGCCGGGGATGGACGGCAGCTTCGGGCGGTTCAGCGGCCCGGTGGCCATGACCACGAAACGCGCGCGCATCCTGTCGTCGCGGTCCGTGGAGATGATCCAGCGCGCGGCGTCCTCGTCCCAGCGCAGTTCTGTGACCTTGGTCTGGAAGCAGGCGTTTTCGTACAGATTGTAGTGCTTGGCGATGCGCTGGGAGTGCTCGTAGATTTCGGGCGCGAAGGAGTACTTCTCCTTGGGCATGTACCCCAGCTCCTCCACCAGCGGCAGGTAGCAGTAGGCCTCGATGTCGCACTGGGCGCCAGGATAGCGGTTCCAGTACCAGGTCCCGCCAAAGTCGCCGCCCGCCTCGATGACGCGGATGTCCTTGATGCCGGCCTCGCGAGCCCGGGCGCCCATCAGGAGGCCGCCGAAGCCGCCGCCGATGATCACCAACTCGACGTCGTCCGTCAGCGGCGCACGGCTGAAGCCGGGCTCGACATAGTGGTCGTCGACGAAGTGGGCGAACTGGCCCTTCACCTCGACGTACTGGCTGTTGCCGTCCTTGCGGACCCGCTTATCCCGTTCCTGCTGGTACTTCGCGCGCAGGGCGTCCGGATCGAAGTCCAGAGCCAGGTCGTCCAAAGGGCTCACGTCGCTCATTTTATTCCTTCCCGGCGCCTGAGCGCGAATTTTAGTGTCGACTCCAAAAAATACTCCATCACGCGGCGCGGCAAAATTCCAGCGCTAGCGTGTCCACGCTGGCGAGCGCAGAATCTGACGGCGACGTCATTTTCCCGATTTCCCCTTCGCCTTCCCCGCCGGGAGGCGACCTATTATCTAGCCCTCGCCGCTGTCCGATGGGGCTCGGTGCGGGTTTCGGAGCGCGAAGGCCGTTCCCGTCCCCCGCGCCGCTGTTGTCCCACATTTCCCAAGTAAGGCGCTGATTTCGCTGTCCTGACCATTATATTT
>NZ_CADEGK010000313.1 GCF_902826855.1 uncultured Phenylobacterium sp.
GAGGTATTCGTGCGCCACGGCGGCTTCCTTGGGAACCTCGAGCGCACGGCCATGCCGCGCTCCTACAAGATGCTGGTCCTCAAGGCGATGCAGCAGGGCGGTGAGTTTCCCGGTGGCATCTGGATCAACACACTGACCGAGAGCGTGCGCCGGCTGGCGTCGCAAAATCCTGTCTTTGCTCGGGACATTTCCGTTCCAATCGACCAGCAGCCGGGACTTCGCCGGCTGCTTGAGGACAACCCGATCAAGGCGTGGACAGGGGAGAGTCAGACGTCAGAGGCCTACTTCAGCTATCGGGATGGCGAGTTCGCGACCACATTCACGGCCTCCGACAGTGACCGCAGCGCTCTTAACGATCTGACGCGGGAGCTCATTGATTGGCGCATAGCGGCCTATCTGGCGCGCACTGACGGCCAGGAGTTTGCGCACGATGCGCGCGCCCTTCCCATGGTTGCCGAAGACCAGGCGGCCTGGTCGGGGCCGGAGCTTTGGCGTGAGTACATGCGCGAGCGGATCCCTCCGCTCTATGGCCTGACGTTCAGCACGGGGTCGTGGAACCAGGGCTTCGTGGTGAAAGGCAAGCACGTCTTCCTATTGGTGACCCTCAAGAAGGACGACTTCATCCAGGACCACCAGTACGACGACCGCTTCCTCTCCCCGACCCGGCTGCGCTGGCACAGTCAGAATAAGACGACCCCAGCGTCGCGCGACGGCCGCATTATCTCCGGCGCCGAGCCGGGCTACGAGATCCATCTGTTCGTGCGCGCCACAAAGAAGCGCGGACCGGTCGCCGCACCCTTTTTCTACTGCGGCGAAGTCGAGTTCGTATCGTGGGAAGGCAGCCAGCCAATAACCGTCGAATGGCGGCTCACCTCGCCGGTGCCGGAGCATCTGCGGAAGGTGCTGGACGTCCCGAGCTCGTAGTGACTTTCCAGCATGGTCCGCTCTCGTCGCTTAAGACCAGACCTCCGCAGGTTGCCACAGCCCGTCTATTGCATTCATCAAGTCACTAGCGGGTGATGGGAAACGCCAATGATGAGTGCGTCTCGGTGGAGACCGTCTTCTGAGGAAACTCCCGGTAGGCATACTCGATGAGGTCTCGGACGAGCTCCAACAGGCCCCCGACCGGAAGACCTTCGAACGGATCGCCGTGGGCCATAGCGTTCCTTCGGTCGGCCAACGTGGGCCTCGACGCGCCCGTCAGGAAACCAACGGCCGTTCCGCCGCAGCGCGCGATCACGGGAATCTTCATGTCAGTCAGCTGATCGACTTCGACCATGTGGCGAAGAAGGTTTGAGAGGGTCCGCTGCTGAGGCCGGAACGCGTGTCCGTAGCGGTCCTTGAGCGCCAGCTCCAAAGCGACCAGCGCCGCAAGTTCGCCGGCCTTGAGGAGGTCGAGATCAATCCACCCCGTCAGGTAGAGCTTCTGCGCCCGAGCGAACTTCCGCGTTATAATCTCGGGCAGCGCGGATCAATTCCGAGAGAGCCAATGAAGTCGCGCCACTCTGCTGGTTGCCCAAAGTGCACAAAACCGGCGGGACTTTGCGGCGTCGGCCAGACGAGGACGAGTGGCGTGTCCCGAGACTTCAGTTCGATGTGGTCCATTTGCGGCCCGGCCAACCATGCGACTCGAAAGTCGTCGGCGCACTGCACCTCCTGCAGCAACGCTATGATCTCACCGTTCGCAAAGATCCGTCACGACGCCTTTGCAATCTCGAAGGCTGCAACCGTTGGCACGAGCGTGTGCCCCATACGGTCAATGCCATCAATCCTCTGCATCGCAGGCCGGCGCCAGTTCGCGCGGACTCGACATCTTTTTTAGAAGCCACTCTTCATAGGCGTCGAGACTTGTTCGGACCTGGGCAATCGTACCCAGGCCCAATCTCATCAGTGTTTGGTCCGACAACTTGCCTCCATCGCCAAGCACTTCTTCGGCGACTCCCAACTGTGGCTCCTCGCTGCCGTCCTCTCCTTCCGCGCTTTCCTCTTGCTTGAGATCGATGCCATCGCGATCCACCACGAAGCGTTTGAAGATGATGCGCGGCAGCGGTGGGTGGCGAGGCTGCTCGCGAAGCGCCGAAAGGATGTCGCTGAACGTCTCAATGATCTCCCGCTCGTCCGGCTCCAAGAGCTCGAGATCGACCTCCTCGTGGATGTGACGATCATCGAGGTCGAGTTGAAGTGCGATCGCGGTAAGAACCAACCGGCTCAAGCCATCCACCACGTCCCCGAGGACGTCCGCATCGAGCTTGGGTGGACGTGGTCGCCAGGGATTGGCTCCTGGAGCTAGGCGCCCAAGATACCGCAAGGCCGAGTCAAATCGCGCAGCCGGATAGGCATGGCCAGGGAGGTCATGTCTTTGGGCCCAAATTCGCAGGATGGTATCGACTGCCCGATCTGCCGCAGCCGGATTGGTCTCAGCAGACTGGATCAGCTCAGCAAGGTGATGCGCCAGCCATTTGTCGAGGGTGTTTCGATCGTCGTTCGCGCCGATCTCGTCAGCCAGTCGACGTCCAAGGCTCAAGACGTCCTCGGGCGTGAACGAGCTCGCCGTCCGCAGCGAGGCCGTAGAATCGTTCGTGCGCCACCTCGGTCCCCTTTTCCGAGTCGGAGCGGGATCCTTGATCTGCTCGCTCAATCCGCACCTCCACCACAAGGTCCATGTGTAAAGACACCAGCATCTCAGCGAGCTGTGTCCGTCGCATCAGAAGACGAGATCCCGCCGGTCGCGTATTGGCGGTCGCGCGATCTTCTCGCCCGCGCTGCATTCTGTTTCCCCAGGCCTCGTAGATGAACACCGGTCTGTCGTCTCCCTTGGCGACCCATTCGAACCCGGCTTCGGTACGGCGCCGGTCGAGCTGTTTCCATGCCTGTACACGTTCGCCCGGCACGCGATCGAAGTTGCCGATCTCGTTTCGTGAATCGTCGTTGTCATCGAGGAGGACGTCGCCGGAAGAAGCGCGTAGCCAGCCAAGCAGCTGATACGGCCCATCATCGATGCCAAGTTCGTGGCCTTCCGGAGGAATGTAGTGATCTTCCGAGAAATCCGTGCTCTGCAACGCCTTAACTAGTGCAGACCCGGTCTCGCGACTCATGAGCCCCGAGTGAATGTGGCTGATCTGACGCCACCCCCAGCTCCGCGATGTATTCTGGAAGTGGACCGCGAGAAAGCCGGGGCGATCGGCCGGCAACAAGGCACGGCGAAACTCCTCGTCGCTCACCGTTTCGAGCCACGACGCAACCGCACCTTCAGGTCCCCTCCAGATGTCTGGCAGCAGCGGCGGCGGCGTCGTGAGGTCCGCCAGCCAATAGGGCGGGACGGTGAGCTGCTCGCGGGCGATGATGTTTGGCAACGCGGTCCAATCGTCCTCCCCGTCCTCCTCCGAAAGCGGTTCGGTCTGGAGCAACTCCCCCACGGCACACCAAAGGGCGTGCCATTCTAGATAGGTGCGGTAGTGCTCGAGGACCGGGAGCGAGCCGCCTCGTGTACTCGCCAGCGCGTAGTCACGATCGTTGAAGAGGTTCGACCTGGGCTCCTCCGCCCAGCCATCTGCGTTCGTTTGCGCCCGCCAAACATCAACTATCCATCGCTCAGCAGTTTCGAGCAGCTTGTC
>NZ_CADEGK010000314.1 GCF_902826855.1 uncultured Phenylobacterium sp.
TGAACAGCTGGTGCTTCAACGCCCCGGCCACATGGAGGGCGATCAGGACATAGGCGCCCTTGATGATGGTCTCGTGGGCGGCCTCGGCGGCCTCATGCCAGACCTCGCGGGCCGCCGGCGCCAGCTCCGCCAGCCCGGGGATGTGCGGCCAGGGGACGGTCCCGAACAGCAGGGTCGGCAACGCGATGCGGCTGGATGAGACAATGATCCAGCCGGTCAGCGGCATACCGATCATCACTGCGTAGAAGGCCCAGTGCACGGCGGTGGAGAGCTTGCGCTCCCAGCGGGCCAGCGTCGCCGGCTCCGGCGGCGGCGGGTGGATCAGCCGCCAGGCCAGGCGCGCGAGGCTGAGCAGGAGGACGGTGATCCCGATCGACTTGTGGAATTGGACGACGGCGAAGGCTTCGAGGGAGCGCCCCTCCATGCGCCCGGCCAGGATCACCTGCAGGATGATCAGCGCCGCGATCGTCCAATGCAGGACGATGGCGAGCAGCGAGTATCGCCGGGCGTGCGCGGCCGTCGCGTCGGTCATGCGGCTACTTCTTCACGAACTCGACCTCGAACTCCAGGTCCACCATGTCGCCGGCGAAGGGCCGGGCGGCGGTCACGCCGAACTCCGAACGCTTGATCTGGCCCCGGCCGGAGAAACCCATCCGCGAGGCCATCAACGGCAGGCCGGGCCCGTAGCCGTTGAACGAGACGTCCAGGGTCACCGGCTTGGTGACGCCGTGCAGGGTGAGGTCGCCGGTCAGCTTGCCCTGGCCCTCGGCGTCCTGGGTCAGGCTGGTCGAGACGAAGGTGATGGTGGGGTACTTCTCCGGCTCGAAGTAGCCGGCGATCGTGCGGTTGAAGGCATTGTCCTCGCTGTCGATGGACTTGGGATCCACCGTGATCGAGACCTTTGTCGCCTGCCAGTTGGCCGGGTCATAGGTGAAGGCGCCCTCCAGCCGGGTGAAGCGCAGGGTGTAGTGCGAGAAGCCCATGTGCGGGATCCTCACCACCAGGCTGGCGTGGCGCGGGTCGAGGGCGAAGGCGCCCGCAGGGACCTTGGCGGGATCGCGGGTCGTCGGGTCCGCGGCTGCAGCGCCGGACGCGGCGAGGGCGATGACGAAGGCGATCGAAGTGCGGAACATCCCGGGCTCCCGGCGCAAGCATGCCATTCGGCGGCCGGACGTGCGACGGCCGCGCCTTCAATATATGCCGCTGGAGACATGGCCGGACGCAACCGGGCTCGAAAATAGTGTCCAACCCGGGCGCAAAACCGGTACCCAGACCGCACGCACCGAAGAGACCTCGCCCATGACGTTCCGCGCCCCGACCCGCGACCTGGCCTTCGCGCTCCGCGCCGCCGGCCATCCGGAACTGCTGGCCCGCGCCTTCCCCGACCTGGATGACGACACCGTCACAGCCGTGCTGGAAGCGGCCGCCGCCTTCGCCGATGGGGAACTTGCCCCGCTGAACCGAGGCGGCGACCTGGTTGGCGCGCGCTATGAGAACGGCCGGGTGACCGCCGCGCCGGGCTTCGCCGAGGCCTATCGCCACTTCGTCGAGCAGGGCTGGAACTCGCTCTCGGCGGATCCAGAGCACGGCGGCCAGGGGCTGTCCAAGGCCATGGAACTGGCGGTGTTCGAGATGATCCACGCCGCCAACATGGCGTTCGGGCTTTGTCCGATGCTCACCCAGGGCGCCATCGAGGCCCTGGCGCTGCACGGGACCGAGCGGCAGAAGCGGCTGGTCCTGCCGAAGCTGGTGTCCGGCGAGTGGACGGGGGCCATGAACCTCACCGAGCCGCAGGCCGGATCGGACCTGGCGGCGCTGACCACGCGGGCCGACCCGGACGGGTCCGGCGGCTACCGGCTGACCGGCCAGAAGATCTTCATCACCTGGGGCGACCACGACGCCGCCGACAACATCTGCCACCTGGTGCTTGCCCGCACCCCCGACGCACCGCCAGGCGTGAAGGGCATCAGCCTGTTCCTCGCCACCAAGGTGGAGGTGAAGGACGACGGCTCGCTGGGCAGCCCCAACAACCTGCGGCCGGGGTCCATCGAGCACAAGCTGGGCATCCACGGCTCGCCGACGTGCGTGATGCTCTTTGAAGGCGCGCGCGCCGAATTGGTGGGCGAGCTGGGCCAGGGTCTGCCGGCCATGTTCGTGATGATGAACGCCGCCCGGCTGCAGGTCGGCGTCCAGGGCGTGGCGATCGCCGAGCGGGCCTTCCAGCAAGCCCTCGGCTTCAGCCAGGAACGCAGGCAGGGCCGTACGGCCTGGGAGGCGGACGGGGCGATCTATGGCCACCCCGACATCCGCCGCACGCTGATGCTGATGAAGGCGAAGATCGAGGCGGCCCGCGGCATCTGCCTGTTGACCGGCGTGCTGGCCGACCTGGCGCGGCTGGCCGACAGCGAGGGCGAGCGGGCCGCGGCCAAGGCGCGGCAGGAGCTGCTGACCCCCATCGCCAAGGCCTGGTCCACCGACCTGGGGGTCGAGGCCGCCTCGCAAGGGTTGCAGGTGCACGGCGGCATGGGCTTCATCGAGGAGACCGGCGCGGCCCAGCACTACCGCGACGCCCGCATCGCCCCGATCTACGAGGGCACCAACGGCATCCAGGCCCTGGACCTGGTGGGCCGCAAGCTGCGGCTGAACGGGGGAGAGACCCTGCGCGGCCTCTGCGCGGAGATGGCGCTCGCCGCCGAAACCCTGACCCAGGACCCGGAGCTGGCCCCGGTCGGACGGCGGCTGGCGGCCGGGATCGTGGCGCTTGAGCGGGCGGCCGACAGCGTCGTGGCGGCGGACAACGTCACCGCCCTGGCCGTGGCGACCCCGTTCCTTAAGCTGGCCGGCGACGTCATCGGCGGCTGGGTGCTAGGCCGCCAGGCGCTGGCGGCGGCCGGTTCCGACGACCCGTGGCTGAAGGCCAAGGGCGCGCTGGCGCGACTCTACGCCAGCCAGGTGCTCAGCCTCGCGCCGGGCCAGGCCGACGCCATCGCCGACGGCGCGGGCGACTTGGAAGCGACCCCGGCGAGCGCGCTGGCAGGCTAGGTCTTCACCACCATCTCCAGCCCGCCCTCGAACGGGAGGGTCGCGTGGGTGAACCCGTTCGCCGGGTCATCCACGTACTCGAAGAAGTGGCGGTAGGACTGGCGGAACATGCCCGCGGTGTTGTCGGCGACCACCACCGCGCCGGGACGCAGGTGCGGGCCGATCAGCTCGATCGCCGGGCGCGCCATCTCCGTCCAGATGTCCATCAGCACGAAGTCGACGGGCCCTTCGATGACCTTCAGCGTCTCACGCAGGTCGCCCTCACGCAGGTCGATGAACGGGCTCAGTCCCGCCTCGGCGAAGCTCTTCCGGGCGGCGGCCGCCTTGGCCCGCTCGTACTCGGTGGCGATCACCGTCCCGCCCCCGTTGGCCCGCACGGCATCGGCCAGGTAGAGCGTCGAGACGCCGTAGGAGGTGCCGACCTCCACCACCCGCGTGGCCTTGAGCGCACGGCACATCAGGGTGCAGAACTCCGCCTTGATCG
>NZ_CADEGK010000315.1 GCF_902826855.1 uncultured Phenylobacterium sp.
CCATGGCCCGCTGGGGGCTCTGCGGCGTGGACGTCTGTTCGCCCGGGGAGCTGGACCGCGCGCTTACCTGCGGGTTCGCCGCCCGCGACATCAGCTTCACCGGCACGGGGGTTTCCAACCGCGACCTTGACCGGCTGCTGGCGCACCCGGAACTGACCCTCAATTGCGACGGCGTCGGCATGATCCGGCGGGTCGGGGAGCGCGCGCCGGGCCGGGCCATCGGCGTACGGGTGAATCCCGGGCTGGGCGTCGGCTATGGCGACAACGAGCGGCTGACCTATGCGGGGACGACGGCGAGCAAGTTCGGGGTCTATCGGGAGCAGTGGGGCCAGGCGCTGGAGGCGGCGCGGGCGCATGGCCTGAAGGTCACCACGCTCCACTTCCACGTGGGCTGCGGTTATCTCTCGGCCCAGCTGGACGCCTGGGAGACTGCGGTCGCCGCAGCGCTCGCCTTCCTCGACGACGCCCCGGACGTCACGACGGTGAACATCGGCGGCGGTCTCGGCCTCCCGCATCGGCCATCGGACGCCGCCCTCGACCTGGAACGCTGGTCGGCCGTCCTGAAACGCCGGTTCGCCGGGCGGAACGTCACGATCGCGGCAGAGCCGGGCGACTATGTCGTCAAGGACGCCGGGCTGCTGGTGCTGGCCGTCACCGATGTGGAGCTGAAGCGCGACACCACCTTCGTGCACGTTGACGGTGGCTTCAACCTGGCGCCGGAGCCGGCCTACTACGACCTGCCCTGTGAGCCGGTGCCCTGCGTCCCGCGAGGTCTCGATCCCGCGACTTGGCGACCGGTGACCATCGCCGGCAACATCAACGAGGCGCTGGACGTCTGGGCCGCCGGCCATCCGATGCCGCCGCTCCGTGAAGGCGACCATGTCGCCTTCCTGAACGCTGGCGGTTATGGGGCGTCGATGAGCTCGAACCACTGTATGCGGGGCGAGCTCACGGAACGGCTTCTTTAGGGGGATCGCCGTCATGGCTTCAAAGCTGGATCTCGCCGCGCCCGATCTTGCGCGGATCGTCGCCGAGGTGGCCGCGGAGGTGCAGCCGCACCGCGGGGAGGGCCACGTGGCCGACTATATCCCGGCGCTGGCGCGGGTCGACGGCAAGCGCTTTGGGCTGGCGGTCATCACCGTCGACGGTGAAACAGCCGAGGCCGGAGACGCCTGGATGCCGTTCTCGATCCAGTCGATCTCCAAGGTCTTCACCCTGACGCTGGCCCTGCAGCGGCTGGGCGACGAGCTGTGGAAGCGGGTCGGCCGCGAACCCTCCGGCTCGCGGTTCAACTCCATCGTCCAGCTGGAGGCCGAGCACGGCATCCCGCGCAACCCGTTCATCAACGCCGGCGCCATCGTGGTCACCGACGCCCTCATGGAGGGCCGGCCGCCGATGGAGGTGGTGACCGACATCCGCGACAACCTGCGCCGCTTCGCCGACAACGCGACCATCGACGTGGACAAGGAGGTGGCGAGCTCAGAGGCCGCGACCGGCTTCCGCAACTACAGCCTCGCCAACTTCATGCGCGGCTTCGACAACCTGAAGAGCCCGGTGGAGGACACCCTCACCGCCTATTTCCACCAGTGCTCGCTACGCATCACCTGCCGGCAGCTGGCGAGGGCGGGCCTGTTCCTGGCCAACGGCGGCAAGGACCCGATCAGCGGCGAACAGATCATCAGCCCCGAGCACGCGCGGCGGATCTGCGCGGTGATGATGACCTGCGGCCACTACGACGCCTCCGGCGAGTTCGCCTTCCAGGTGGGTCTGCCCGGCAAGAGCGGCGTCGGTGGCGGCATTCTGGCGGTGGTCCCCGGCAAGGCGGCGATCGGCGTCTGGTCGCCGGGCCTGAACGAGAGCGGCACCTCGCAGGTGGGCGCCCTGGCGCTGGAGAAGCTGGCGGCGAAGACCGGATGGTCGGTGTTCTAGCAGTCACCGGGGCGCGACACGCAGGAGCCATCCGCGTCGATGCGGCCAGGCCGGGCGACGCTACAGGCGCGGTCGCGGGCGGCGCAGAACCGCCCTGATCACGAACTGTTAGAACAATCTGCCCCGCAGTGCAGCATCACGCCCATCGACAAGGGCCGATCTTGCCGGGTAAATGCGCCGAGGGATGCGCGCACGGCCCGACGGCTGGGGCCGCTTTTCCGCGTGCATGAGTGAGAGACGACGATGACCCCGCCTGAGCGGCAAGGCCTGTACGACCCGAGGAACGAGCACGATTCGTGTGGCGTGGGCTTCGTGGCGAACATCAAAGGCCGCAAGTCGCACGAGGTGGTCTCGTGGGGTCTGCAGATCCTCGTCAACGTCGACCATCGCGGCGCGGTGGGCGCCGACCCCCTGGTCGGGGACGGCTGCGGCTGCCTGATCCAGATCCCCGACCGCCTCTATCGCGCCTGGGCCGAAGGCGAGGGGGTCGAGCTTCCGCCGGCCGGCGAGTATGCCGTGGCCATGTGCTTCCTGCCGCAGGACGCCCTGGCCCGCGCTGCGGCGCTGGAGCAGTTCGAGCACTTCCTGCATGTGGAGAAGCAGCCGGTCCTCGGTTGGCGCGACGTGCCCGTCGACACGACCGGCCTCGGCGAGGCGGTGCTCGCCTCCATGCCGGTGATCCGCCAGGCCTTCATCGGCCGCGGTCCCAACGTGAAGGACCAGGACGCGCACGAGCGCAAGCTGCTGGCCGTGCGCAAGCAGTTCCAGAACCCGCTGGCCGAACTGGCGGCCAAGCGTGGCATCCCGGAGCTGACCCAGGTCTACATGCCGTCGTTCTCGACGCGGACCGTGGTCTACAAGGGCCTCCTGCTGGCCCGCCAGGTCGGCAGCTTCTACACCGACCTGCTGGACGAGCGCTGCGAGTCCGCGCTGGCGCTGGTGCACCAGCGGTTCTCGACCAACACCTTCCCGTCCTGGAAGCTGGCGCACCCTTACCGGTTCATCGCCCACAACGGCGAGATCAACACCCTTCGCGGCAACGTGAACTGGATGAACGCGCGGCGGCGGTCGCTGGAAAGCGACCTGCTGGGTCCCGACCTCAACAAGATGTGGCCGCTGATCCCGCACGGCCAGTCGGACACCGCCTGCCTGGACAACGCGCTGGAGCTGCTGCTGGCCGGCGGCATCCCGCTGGCGCAGGCGGTGATGATGCTCATCCCGGAGGCGTGGGCCGGCAACCCGCTGATGGATGCCAAGCGCAAGGCCTTCTACGAGTACCACGCCGCCCTGATGGAGCCGTGGGACGGCCCGGCCGCGGTGGCCTTCACCGACGGCCGCCAGATCGGCGCGACCCTGGACCGCAACGGCCTGCGCCCCGCCCGCTTCGTCATCACCGACGAGGACCATGTGATCATGGCCTCTGAGGTCGGCGTGCTGGACGTGCCGGAGGAGCGGATCGTCCGGAAGTGGCGCCTGCAGCCCGGCAAGATGCTGCTCATCGACATGGAAGAAGGGCGCATCATCGAGGACG
>NZ_CADEGK010000316.1:0-1624 GCF_902826855.1 uncultured Phenylobacterium sp.
GTCGGCCAGCCGGTCGGCCACCTCCGCCGCCTCCGCCTCGCCCTCGATCACCACCAGCCCGGCCGCGGTGTGCGCAAGGAGCTCGCGCAGGGACCGGCCGCGCGCATCGGGCTCGCGCCGCGCCAGGGCGCCGGCCACCAGCGCGGCCGCATCGTCGCGCCGGCTCATCGGCCGAGCGCCGGATAGCCGCCGGCCGCCAGCACCGCGGCCACATGGGCGGCGCAGCGGTCGAACCGGGGGCGGACGTGGGCCCGCAGCCGCGCCTCCAAGACGCGGCCGCGCTCGTCGGACAGCTCGAGTTCGGCGCGGGCGCGCGCCTGGGTGGCCCCGCCGCGCCGCAGGGCGGCGTAGGTACGACCGATTTCGACGTAGGGGGTGGGGTACACTGTGGTCATGGAGAATATGTATGAAACCTACTGATGTTGCGCAAGGCCGATCTGTAGGTTATCCACTGGAACATGACGTCTTCCCCCGGCATGGACGGGCGCGCCCAGCGGCTGCGCCAGGCGCGGCTGGACCGCGGCTTCGAGACCGCCGCGGCGGCGGCCGACGCCTTCGGCTGGAGCCGCAACACCTATGCCTCCAACGAGAACGGCAATGCGCCCTTCTCCTACCGCCGGGCCAAGGCCTACGCGGCCGCGTTCGGGGTCAGCCCGGAGTGGCTCTATGACGCCGCCGGGGCCATGCAGCCGGTCGGGGCCGACGGGCTTGTCCCGGTGATCGGCCACGTGGGGGCCAACCCCGAGGGCACGGTGCTGTTCGCCACGGGCGACGACCCCGTCGAGCTCGCCCCGATCCCGCCCGGCGGCGGCGCCCAGGCCCGGGCGCTGAAGGTGATGGGCCACTCCATGCGCGGCGTGGCCGACGACGGCGCCCTGATCTACTTCGAGGACCAGCGCACGCCGCCGACGCCGGACATGCTGGGCCATGTGGTGGTAGTCGAGACCGACACCGACGAGGTGCTGGTCAAGCGCCTGCTGCGCGGCTCGCGACCCGGCCTGTTCGACCTGGAGAGCGTCGTCGGACCGGTGCGCCAGGACGCGCGCATCCGCTGGGCCGCCCACATCACCGCCATCATCCCGCCCTTCCAGGCCCGCCGCATCATCCGCGGGGCGGCCTAAGATCACCTGTCTATAATATACACGTCAAATTCGGCAGCCGGACTGTATATAATGTGCAACGAATACGCCCAGCAAAGCTCCCTCGACGAACTGCTCGCCCGGTTCGCCCAGCTCGACCTGCCGTTGGCCTGGGATGGCGGGGCGCCGAACATGGAGCCGCGCGCCTCGATCCGCCCCACCGACCCCAGCTACGTGGTGACCGGCCGCGAGGGCGGCGCGCACCTGGGCCAGCTGCGCTGGGGCTTCCCCGGCCCGCGCGGACCGGTGATCAACTTCCGCTCCGAGGGCCGCAGCTTTCCCCGGGGGCGCTGCCTGGTCCCCGCCACCGGCTTCTTCGAGTTCACCGGGGCGAAGGCGCCCAAGTCCAAGTGGCTGTTCGAGGCGGCCGACGGCGGCGTCCTGGCCATCGCCGGCCTGATCCGCGACGACCGCTTCACCCTGCTGACCTGCGACCCGGGCCCCGACATCGCGCCCTACCACGACCGCCAGATCGTCATCCTGCC
>NZ_CADEGK010000316.1:1724-3423 GCF_902826855.1 uncultured Phenylobacterium sp.
TCCTCGGCGAGGATGGCCATTTCGAACATGTACGAGCCGTCCTCGTCCTCGTCCTGGAACACCACCCCGATGAACTCCTCGCCGATATAGACCTCGGCGGAATCCTTCTGCTTGGGTCGTGGCACCAGGGTGATCCGCGCATTGGCGAACGTCCCGCGCAGATGCCCCTCGATCTTGCGGATAGCTCTTTCGTCCACGCCACGCTCCTCAGGGCAAATCGTCGGGGCATACCTACAGAAAGGCCGGCCCCGGCGAAACCTCAGATCACGTAGTCGTACACAGCCTCCGCCAGGGTGTGGTCCATGCTCTTGGCCGGCTCGGCGCAGGTCGGGCAGTTGACCAGCCGGGCGGGGACGCCTGCGGCGGTGCAGCCGGCCGGCACATCCTTCAGCACCACCGAGCCGGAGGCGACCTTGGCGTAGTCGCCGATCTTGATGTTGCCGAGCACCTTGGCGCCGGCGCCCAGCAGGACGCCCTTGCCGACCTTCGGGTGGCGATCGCCGCGCTCGGCGCCGGTGCCACCCAGGGTCACGCCCTGCAGCATCGAGACGTCGTCGCCGATCACCGCGGTCTCGCCGATCACAATGCCGGTGCCGTGGTCGACGAAGACGCCGCGTCCGATCCGTGTGGCTGGGTTGATGTCCACCTGGAACAGCTCGCTGGAGCGGCTCTGCAGGTAGAAGGCCATCGTCTCGCGGCCCTCCGTGTACAGCCAGTGGGCGACCCGATGCGTCTGCAGCGCCAGGAACCCCTTGAAGAACAGGAACGGCTGCACGTAACCCTTGCAGGCCGGATCACGCTCGAACACCGCCTTCAGGTCCGCCTCGGCGATGTCCACCAGGATGGGGCTCCGCTCGTAGGCTTCTTCGATGGTGTCGCGCAGGCTCATGGCCCGAAGCTCCTGGTCCCCCAGTTTGCGCGCAAGCTGATAGGACAGCGCGTCCCCCAGGCTGTCGTGGTTCAGGATCACGGCAGCGACCAGGCTCGCCAGCGCCGCCTCGCTCTTGGCTGCGGCATAGGCCTCGTTGCGCAGCGCCGCCCAGACTGGCGGGGCTCCCGTGGCGTCGACCACCTCCAGGCGCTGGCTCATCAGTTCCTCCCGGCCCATCGGGCGCTCCTAACCTATCATCGCCCGCGCGAGCGCCGACGGCAACGACCCTTGCCGGGCCATATGGTGCGCCTTCAGCAGCATCGCCACCGTCAGCACGTCCTCCAGGTCACCGGCCATGGCGGCGTCGAAGGCCTCACGGAACGGTACGCGGACGGTTTCGAGCGCCTCGGTGTCATCGGCGTGATGCAAGTCGGACGCCGCCGACAGGCTCAGCGCCAGGTAGCCGATCGCCCGCTCGTCGCTCACCGAGTTGGAGAGCTGCGCCCGCAGCACCTCGCGCCATTCCGCAGCCGCCAGGCCGGTCTCCTCGGCCAACTCGCGCCGCGCGCTCTCAAGCGGGTCCACATCGAGCGGCCCGCCGCCCTCGGGAATCTCCCAGCTGTACTGCATCAGCGGGAACCGGTTCTGCCCGACCATGACAGTGGTTCCATCGTCGAACAGCGGCAGCACCGCGATCGCCAGGTTCTTGTGGCTGACCAGGCCGTAGGTGGCCGGATTGCCGGTCGGCGCGGTCGCCGCATACTCGGTCACCCGGATCCACGGATTGTCATAGACCAGCCGCGCCGGCCCCCGCGTCCAGGGCTTGCC
>NZ_CADEGK010000317.1 GCF_902826855.1 uncultured Phenylobacterium sp.
CCCTTCACCAGAACGCGATTGCCCGAGCCGAGGTCGAAGGCCTCGGCCTTGAACTGACGGCGCCACGCGTGCTGATGTCGGTCGGCGAAGAAGAAGAACAAGCGCTTCACCTTCACGCTCCGGCAGTCGGTCAGCAGCTTCGTCAGCCGCCGGGGACTGAGGCCGGACAGCCCCTCCACCAACTTGTCGGCCTGATGGAAGCTCTCGCGGTCCGGGAGTTCGTCCAGCAGTTCGAGCAACGCGCGCTCCGGCGTGGACACCGTGATCGGCCAATTCCAGCTGCCCCAGGTGATCTGCCGAAGTCCATGTATCGAATCCGTGCTCCAGCCGGCCTGCCGGTCGGGGTCGAAGGCCAAGCTGGTCAGGCCGCGGGCGGTCGGTTCGCCAGCGAACAGGCGCGCGCTGTTGTGGTGATGGAAGGCGACGTCGAGCGGCAGTTTCGCGAGCCAGGTGGGCGGCGGCCTGGGCCCGTAGAGATGCACCTCCCGCATCTCCTGCGCCAGGTAGTGACTCGCGCCCTGCACCTGCAGGGCGGTGCGGCCCCCGACCACCAGGGGGAGTTCCAGCAGGTTCTGCAGGGAGATGACCACAAACTCCCAGCTCAGCGCACCGCGAGGTCGCCGGTAGACGCGGTTGGCGGGCTGCTCCAACCAACCGGCCGAGACGTACTGACTGCGCAGGGAGCGGCTGTAGCAGTGCCGCTCCATCCAGCCGGCGTCGACCACCAGTCCCTCCGGGAGCTGGCGCAGCAGTTGGTTTAGCTTTCCCTCCATCTGCATAGCCATGATTGACTTTATGTGTGCCGTTAAACCGATGTCTAGTTTGAGCAATGGGCATTTAGCTAAGCCTAGATTTGCAAAAGTGCGATGATATAAACTAAAATCGAGCCCGAATCGCTTGTCTCATACGGATCCCCTTGATGTCGCGCCGGGGTAGGCTCACTCGAATCAAAGCGTGGCAAGCGCAGCATTAGCCCGGACATGAAGTCGAGCCTGGAACACCTGCCGGAAGGAAAGCGGCTCGAGCTGACCCAGGTCCTCGAGGTGCTCTTCCGCGAGTTCGAGGAGGCCACGAAGGGCAAGTCCTCGAAGCGTGGACAGGGGCGGATCCTGAAGGTGATCCTCTTCGGGAGCTATGCCCGTGGCGACTGGGTGGACGACCCGGTCGGCGGCTACAAATCGGACTACGACCTTCTGGTCGTCGTGAACCACGACGACTTCGCCGACGTCACCGACTACTGGATGGACGCCGAGGCCCACTTGGAACAGGCGTTCGACATCGCGCACACGCTCACGGCGCCAGCGCATTTCATCGTCCACTCCCTGGCCGATGTGAATCGACAACTCGCGCGCGGGCGACCGTTCTTTACCGAGATCGTCCGGGAAGGAATTCTCCTGCAGGAGACGCCGGACCACCCACTTGCAAAACCTGCGAAGCTTTCGCCCGACGAGGCGTATCGTGAAGCTCAGGCGAACTTCAGAAAAGGGATCGCAAGGAGCAACAGCGGGCTAAAGATCGCACGCTTCGCGCTGCAGGAGGGCGAGTTGAACGACGCAGCGTTCATGCTGCACCAAACGGCCGAGCGCCTCTATCACTGTACCTTGCTGACCCAGACCCTCTACTCCACCAAGTCCCATAACGTGAACTTCCTCCGCAGCCAGGCCGAGCGCGTCGCGCCAGAACTAATCCCGGCCTGGCCCCGTGCCAATCGGTTCGAGAAGCGCTGCTGGGAGCTTCTGCGACGCGCCTACGTCGAGGCGCGGTTCTCCGATCAGTACGAGATCACCACCGAGCAACTCGCCTGGCTCGTCGAACGCGTGACCGATCTCCAGCAGCGCGTCCAGGACAGCTGTCGCACCTACCTGGCGACCATCGCGCCGAAGCCGTGACAGTCGCGCGCCGCCACTGGCGACAAGGGGACCGATGAAGACGCTGAATGAGGCCTTGGAGCCCGACGACCGCTACCGGATCTTCTGATCAATGACCCGGTGAACGGGCTGCGTCCGATCACTTTCGCCGATCACCACGCCGACGTCAGTCGCCTCGCTTTGCCGCCGGTGGGAGCCCCGCTTGTCGAGCGGCTGTACGAGCGCGCCTTGCACTGCTTTCTCTACGCCTGGTTCGACTATGAACTGACACTGCTCGCGGAATCGCAGGCGTTCTCGGGCCGACTTTGCGCTGAAGCTGCGGATCGACAACGAGAAGATCGTGAACCTCGGCCCTCGCCTGAGATTTGCCGTGGAGGCGGGCTTCGTGACCCCTCCGCCTCCCAAGCCTGTGGCGGCTCCAGACGACTGGCCCGCAACACACCAGCTCCTGGTGGAGCTTCGCAACGATGTCGCGCACGGGAGCGCCCGCACGAGTTCACGCAGGCGGCCATCGTGTTCGATCACCTTCGGGCGATCATTTGTGAACTCAATGGCGTGCCGCCGCCACCTGGACCGACCTCCGGCCTACTTATGCCGCCCATGATGAACGGTGGTGCGGATTTCGTAGTGCGGAGGCGAGCCGCCAGCTCATTGCAACCTTTGCCATAGACGCCCAGTTTCAACGCTCCTTGGGAGGGCGGGGAAGACAGTGTCTGCCAGATCGACAATGCGGCACCGCCGGGTCGAAGCCTCGGCTTCGACTCTGCTGCGTCGCCGTTCGAGATGAGCGTCGCAACCCACGGAACTGCCGAGATCCGACACCGCGATACCGGCGTCGTCTACGACGACGATGGTGAACGGCCGACGGATCACTCGATTGAGGACGTCGCGGTCAGCTGGCCATATCGGTGAAGGCTGCCGCAGGGTCGAGCAGGTGTTCGATGACATTGTTCGAGAAGATGCCGTCGAACTTGGCTCCGATCTCCTCGCGGCGGGTGACAATGTGCGGCCTCGCCTCAGCGGCGTGCGGCTCGTAGCCCCAGACGTCGTAGCCGCGCTCGCGAAGCACCTCGACCGAGCGACTCCAGGCTCCGGCGCCCCAGTTGAGGTAAACACCGTCGCGGCGCGGGTGCAGCGCCTCAAAGGCCTGGACCTCGTCCTCGGTCGAATCGGCTTCGCTGTAGCTTGCCTAAAGGAGCCGGTAATCTGCGGAGATGAAGGCGTCCGGCGCGTAGATGGCCCCAAGCGGGCCGAACACCGCGTCGCACGCTGGGCACTCGAGGCGGACGAGCTCACCGCCGCCGAAGATGTCTCGATCGACGCGGCCGCCGTACCTGGCCAGAGGCCGCCGCTTGCCGCAGCCAATGCAAGCCGGCTTCAAGTCACGGCCAGCGAGGGCGTAGATGCGGTCGAGCGCATGCCAAGTGCCGGCGACGGCGAAGTGGCGCAG
>NZ_CADEGK010000318.1 GCF_902826855.1 uncultured Phenylobacterium sp.
GCGGGTGGTCCGCGGCCTTACCGCATCCGCCAGCGATCGCGGACGTCGCGCCGAGCCTACAGGCCGCCGTGCCCGAGCCGACGACCTGGTTGGTGATGATCCTAGGCTTCGGAGGCGCCGGCCTTGCGTTGCGCCGGCGACGGACTGGAGAGGCCGCATAGAGGCCGGGTCCGCTGGCGCTCGGCGGGCCGCCCCCGCGGACGCGCGGATCGGATGCAAATTGAGCGCGCGCCCCTTGCAAAGCACTTCCGGGCTTCCGATCTCATCGTGGCGGGACCGGGCCCCTCTGACGATCGAAGGCGATCGTGATGTCGGACCGCACAGGTGCGCCTGGGGGTTCGGTCTGACGCTTCCCCCCAAGCAGCCCAGCGGGCTCCCGGGCGCACCTCCATATCGGAGGAGCAAATGAATCATCATCGCATCTGGCGTCTGCGCAACCTGCACCGCGAGCTGAAGCGGCTTATCCGCGAGGAGGACCGCCGGGCTATTCCCGACGCTCTGATCTTGCGCGACCTCAAGCGCCGCAAGCTGCAGGTGAAGGATCAGCTGTTCATGGCGGAAGCCGGTCTCGTGCCGGTGACCACTCGCGTCGGCCACGGCTGATCGCCCGGGGAGGCGCGCTGCGGCGCGCCTCCCACCCGCTCAAGGAATGACGATGACCGACCTTCTCACGGCGGCCGTGCTCGGCCAGCCTCTCTGGATGTGGCTGGCCTTCGCCGGGCTCGTCACCGCTCTGCTCACGCTCGACCTTGGCGTCCTCCATCGGGACCAGCACGAGATCGGCGTCCGCGAGAGCCTTCTGCTCTCCGCGGGCTACCTGTCCCTCGGCCTCGCCTTCGGCGGGTGGGTCTGGTTCCAGCTCGGCCGGGAATCCGGCCTCGAATACGTCACGGGCTTTCTGATCGAGAAGAGCCTCGCCCTCGACAATGTGTTTGTGATCGCCACGATCTTCGCAGCCTTCGCCGTCCCGCGAGCCTACCAGCACAGGGTCCTGTTCTGGGGCGTGCTGGGCGTGATCGTGCTTCGGGGCGTCATGATCGGCTTCGGCGCGGCGCTCGTCGCCAGCTTCGCCTGGGTGTTCTGGGTATTCGCAGCCTTCCTGATCGTCATGGGCGTGAAGATGTTCGGAGCGGACACCGCGCCCAAGGACCCTCACGACAGCCCGGTGTACCGGTGGCTCGCCAGCCATATTCGGCTGACCAAGAACTTCCATGGCCCCCGCTTCTTCGTCCGGCAGCCCGGCGCTGGCGGCAAGCTCGCCTGGTTCGCCACCCCGCTGTTCATGGCGCTTGTCATGGTCGAGCTGGCAGACGTGGTCTTCGCAGTGGATTCCGTGCCGGCGATCTTCTCGATCACAACCGACCCCTACATCGTCTACACCTCCAACATCTTCGCCATCCTCGGACTGCGCGCACTCTACTTCGCGCTGGCGGCGGTGGTGGCCCGCTTCGCCTACCTGAAGCAGGCGCTGGCGGGACTGCTGATCTTCATCGGCGCCAAGGTGTTCGTCGCCGAAGCGATGGGCTGGGAGAAGTTCCCGGCGCCCATCTCGCTGACCATCACCGCCGCGATCCTCGCCTCCGGCATCGCCTGGTCGCTGTGGAAGACGCGCAACCTCGCCGACCCGCCTCCCGCGACGGGCCGATCGCCAAGGGCGGAGGCGGCAGATCCGTCCCCGCCGACGGCTTGACCTCGCGTCTGCGGCCCGGCGTGCTACCAAACTCCGATGGGCAATCTCCTGCGCGCGCTCGTCATCGCCGTGACCGCAGCCTGGCTCGGCGGCTGCGTTGCGGCCGATATCCCGTACCCGCGGCTCGAACAGAAGTACGCCAACGCGGCATCGCGCTACGCGACATTGCCTGGCGGGCTGCGGGTGCACTACCGCGACGAGGGCCCGAGGACCGCCCCAACGGTCGTTCTGGTGCACGGCTTCGCCGCGTCGCTTCACGCCTGGGAGCCGTGGACCGAGCGTCTCAAGGCGGACTACCGGGTGCTGACCCTCGACCTGGCGGGGCACGGCCTGACCCGCGCGCCATCCGGCTACCGGATGTCCACGGCGAACCATGTGGCGGCGGTCGACGAACTCACCCGCCAACTCGGCGTCGAGCGCTTCGTCCTCGGCGGCAATTCCATGGGCGGGGCCGTGGCCTGGTCCTACGCCCTGCAGCACCCCGAGCGTCTGCAGGGCCTCGTGCTCGTCAATGCCGCGGGGTGGCCGTCGGGCGCACGCAGCGAAGGCGCCCCGGGGGTCTTCAAGCTGCTGGCCAACCCCGCCGGCCGGGCCCTGCTGCGCAACCTCGACCCGGGGCCTCTCGCGGCCCGCGGCCTGCGTCAGGCCTACCTGGACGAGCGGCTGGTCACCGACGAGTTGATCGATCGCTATGTCGAGCTCGCCCGCGCGCCCGGCCACCGCGCCCTGCTGACCGGCGGCCGGCGCGAAGGTCCCGCGCCCACTCCAGCGATGTTCGCGAACATCCGCACGCCCACCCTCGTCATGGTCGGCCTGAAGGATCAGGTGATCCCGCCCGAGAGCGCCAGCGGCTTCGCCAGCGGAATCCCCGGCGCGCGGCTGGTGACCTACGCCGACGGCGGACACGTGCCCATGGAACAGCTGCCTGACCGGAGCGTCGCAGACCTGCGCGGCTTCCTCCGAACGGTTCAGGGCGCGGAAGCGCGGCGCTGAGCCCTCGGCGAGCGGAAAACCGAGCCGGGCGCCTGCTGCCGTAACGCCGGGACCAAAACCGGGCTCGTGCGTTCTGGCTCTGTATCGAAAAGCCGGAGCCGCCATGCTGACCCGTATCCTCACCGCTGCCGCGTTTGCCGGCGCACTCACCCTTGTCGCAGCTTGCAGCGGTCCGGCAGAAGACGCGGGGCATCGCCAGGCCGACGCCGTCGAGGCTCAAGGCGAAGCGCAGGCCGACGCGCTGGAACGTCAAGCAGACGTCGCGCCGACCGGGGCGCAAAAGGACGCGCTCAATAGGCAGGCCGATGCGGCCGAGGACGCGGCAGACGCCAAGGCGGACGCGATCGAGAAAGAGATCGATCGCAAGTACTGAAGCTCCAGGGCGCGCCCCAGTACGTCCCCGTGCTCACGGGCCTACCGCCCGGCGACGGGCGCGGCCTGATCGTAGGTAAGCCGGGTCTCGTGCGAAAGGCGGACCTGGGCTGCGGCGCGACAGTCGCCATAGAACTCGAATCGCCGCCTCGACAGAAACACGTCGTAACCCACATTTCCCAAGTAAGGCGCTGATTTCGCTGTCCTGACCATTATATTT
>NZ_CADEGK010000319.1 GCF_902826855.1 uncultured Phenylobacterium sp.
GGTCGCCCGGGACCGACCGATGGTCGGCCCGAGGGCAGGCTGCGCCCGGCCGAGGCCGGAGCTTGTGGGCTGCCGTGGACTTAGGGCGGGGTGCGCCCGGTGGGCGCAATGGCAACGGCACGCGCGCTCTCTCACCCGTAGGGGTTTGCAGGACAGGTCTGGGCGGCGGAGTTCCTCGTCTACCACCCTGCGGGCGGTCCCCCTCCCCTACGGGTGAGGAGAGGAGGCGCCGCGCGTTTCCCTCGCTGCCTCAGGCCTCCGGCGGCGGGGCGGCGATCGGGCCGTCCAGGTTGGTGTCCTGATCGGCGAAGGCGTTGAAGGTCGCACCGCGGGGGATCTCGGTATTCTTGCCTTTGATGAAGCCGGCGAAGACCCCCACCAGGACGACCGTGACCACCTGGGCGCCGGTGTTGTGCTTGCCCTGGGCGGCCTTCGAGCCGCGCAGCCGGATGCGGTTGTCGCCGACCTTCAGATAGTTGAGCCGCAGGTCCAGCTTGCCGGTCTTGCCCAGCATGGCGCTCTTCTCGGCGTGGGCGACTTCGCCGACGCCACGGTAGCCGGCGCGCAGGATCGTGCCGTCGGGCAGCTTGACGTTGTCGGTCAGGCTGACCGTGAAGCGGTCGCCGGTGCGGGTGGTCTTGCTTGAGAGCGTGTCCTCCAGGCGGAGCGGGAACTCGGTGCCCTCGGGCACCTTCACCGGATCGGCCAGGGCCAGGCTCGGCAGGGCGACCGTGAACGCGCAAACGAGCGCCGTTGCGGCGCGACAGGTTGACTTCATTGGAATTTCCCCCGGGAGCGCAGACTCCCCGCGCGTAGTTTTGCGTCCGGAGCGGGTTGTCTGCAAGAGGGCAACTTCGGCGCGCACAGGGTGATGCGCCGTTGGTTGAGCCATGACCCATGCGCGGCGCCGCTGCGGGGCCTTGGGTCGCCAGCCGTACGAGCCGAGAGGGCCAGCCGGCCCTCTCCCTGCCCTCTCCCGCTCTTCGCGCCTGCGGCGCTCGGGGGAGAGGAGGTTGTCGTCGGAGCGGATCTCGGTGGGGGCGGCTAGACCTTCAGCGCCTTGCGCAGCGCCTCGTTGATCCGACCCTGCCAGCCCGGGCCGGTTTCGCGGAAGCCGTCGAGGACGTCGGCGTCCAGGCGCAGGGTGACCTGGCGCTTGGGGTTGTCGAGCTTGGGGCGGCCGCGGCGCGTGGCCATGCCCTGGGCCGGGCGGATGAGCTTGTCGCCGTGCCAGATTGCGGCGCGTTTGAAGTCGTCGTCGGTCCACTCGGGGGCGTCGTCAGGGTCGACCCAACTGCTCTCGCCATCGTTCTTGTTCGCGGTCATTGCACTTTCTCATCGAGAAGACGTGGCGGTCGTCGACGCCACGCGGTGTCCAAACCACCATCACCATCCGCTCGTTCAGCAAGCCGACCGTCTGCCAGCGGGGTTCGCCGTATTCGTGGCGGTTGTCCGGCTTCTCCAGGATCGGCCCGGCGAAGACGCGGATGGCGTCTTCGAAGTCGAGGTTCCGTTCAGCGAGGGTCTTGGCTCGCTTGTCCGGGTCGTAGGTGATGCGCATTCGCCGGTTGTCCCCTCGAGGGTCGTACTCATCAGTCCTCTCCGGTACGGCTAGCGATCCGCTCCTTTCTGTAGCTACAAAAACAGCCACATGCAAGGATTATCGTAGCTACGATAATGGGAGCCGCCCCTCCTCATGGACGAAGTTTGCCGGAATACGGGGACAGGAGCAATGTTCTTCTTACGTTCCATCGTTGTTAGCCTCGGCCCATGTGCAGGAGTGATCCGCCGTTGGACCAGCCATGACCCATGCGCGGCGGCGCTGCGGGCCTTGGGTCGCCAGCCGTACGAGCCGAGAGGGCCAGCCGGCCCTCTCCCTACCCTCTCCCGCTCTTCGCGCCTGCGGCGCTCGGGGGAGAGGAGGATGGGGTGGCGGTGGGGCGGGCGGCGGCTCCTTCCTTTCCCGCGGTACGCGGGCGAGGGGACCGTCGGCCGAGCGTCGCGAAGAGCCGAGGGTGGAGAGGGAAGGCCTCAGGCTGGGCGGGTGGGCGATCGGCTTGGCGGTCGGGTCGCCGGGGTCCGAGAGGCGGCTTGCCCTCTCCACCGCTCGCTCTTCGGCGAGCGGTCCCCCTCTCCCGCTTTGCGGGAAAGGAAGGGAACAGTGCTCCTGTCCCCGTATTACCCGATTGCGAGCTTCCGGCGCCTGGCCGCGGCGCCGATGAGGCCCAGGCCCAGGATCATCGTCGCCCAGGTCGCAGGCTCCGGAACCGGGGTCAGGAACTGGAAGTTGGCGGCCGAGAGGTTGGCGAGTTCGCCGCTCTGTCCCGTCAGGTTGGTCAGCCGCGCCAGGATCTTCAGGTCCGCCGTTTCGTCGCTGAGGTTGGTCGAATAGACCAGCCGCGGAAGGTTGAGGGCGCTGTTGAAGTAGATGAAGAAGCCGGCCCCGTCGCTGGTCACCTGCGTGGCGATCAGGTTGGCGGCGTTACCCGCCAGGAAGGGCGTGCCCGCGTCGCCGTCGTTGTCGAAGGTCTCCAGGACGATGATGTTGCGGCCGCTGGCCGGCAGGTTTCCGACGACGTCGTTGGCGAACGCCACCGTGTCGCCCGCCGCGAACACCGCCGGGTCAAACGCGAACACGTCGGCGGCCGGGGAGAAACTGATGAAGGCCTCGCCCGCAACGATCTGCCGCCCCGGCATGGTCAGCGCGGTCGAGCCGGCGAACGGGTCCTGGTCGAAGGTGAAGGTGGTCGCCGCGGCCGGCGCGCCGATGGCCAGCGCGAGGACGGCGGTGGCGATGATGAGGAGAGGTCGCTGCATGGTGGACTCCTGGACGGGTCACTCAGGCGTAACGCTGGTATTTGCACTATAGGGCGGTGATGGCCGGCCGTTCAAGCGCGGGCGGCCGAGATTGCGCGGGCCGCGCGCGCCGGCGGACCGACGCCCGCCTCCCCTACCGTGCGGGAGCTGAGATATGTTCTTTATTTGTTCTTGACATTCTCGCGCGTTTTTGATAGGTTTCTGTCAGGTGTCCAGGGGTGCGCGGGAAGCGCGGCTCCGTCGGGCGCCTTTTTCATGTCTTGGGCAGGGCTGGAGGACCTCATGGATGACGGGGTGGTGAGGGCGGCCGGGCGCAGGCCGCGGCGATCGTATGTGCGGTACTCGGCCGAGCTGGGCCGGGCGATCCTGGCGCGGGTGGCGATGGGCGAGGCCCTGTCGGCGGTGTGCGCCGAGGACGGGATGCCGACGCACGGGACGGTGGGGCGGTGGG
>NZ_CADEGK010000320.1 GCF_902826855.1 uncultured Phenylobacterium sp.
AAGCGCGGCATGGCGGCGGGGTATGCCGGCGTCGAGAACGAGCTGTTCTTCCGCGACAACACCATGATGCTGTTCGCCGACGCCAAGAAGATGGTCGAGGGGATCGTGAAGGCGCTCTAGCCGAACGGGTCCGGCGACAGGAGCCCCTGGCCGGTCATCAGCAGCGTGTCGTTCGTGACCTGGGCATCGGCGATGGCGCCGTCGGACACGCCGTCGCCGGTGAGGTCGATCAGCAGCCATCCGTTGTGATCGGGGTCGGGGCCTAGTAGCTGCGCCGGCGACCCCGGGGCGGCCAACGCATCAGCCGAACCGGTTCCCTCGGTTCGGAAAGCCACCAAGAGATAGCCGTCGATAACGCCGTCCCCATCCAGGTCGACGTCCGAGCGGGCAACCGTCTGGAAGCTGCCAAGCGGCGTCGGGTCAATCGTGGGACGACCCGATGTTCCGGCGTCCGTCGCGGTTAGGGTAGGCCCGACCGGCTGCGGCGCCAGGCCGGTGAGGGGCGGTTGAGGGTGGCCGCCAGCCGGGGTGGGTAGCGGCAGGACCTCGCCGGCGTCGTTGACGAGGCGATCGCCCTCCTGGCCGCTGAAGTCGGCGATGAAGCCCAGGAAGGTGTCGGCATGGCCGCTTTGGCCCGGTGGCAGCGCCCGGATCACGAAGGTGTCCGCGCCCTGACCGCCGATGGCCACGACCTCGGCAGAGAGCTCGATCCGGTCGTCGCCGGCGCCGCCGTCGAGCGTGTCGTGGCCGCCCCCACCGGAGAGGGTGTCGTTCCCGGCGCCGCCCAGGATGTGCTCGTCCGCCGCCGTGCCGACCAGGCGGTCGTCGCCGGCCGTGCCCTCGACGACCGCCGGGGGCGGGGCCTCCGACGCCGGGGCCACGACCGCGGGCGCCGGGGATGCCGGTTCGCCGGTCGCGCTCCCGAGGGGCGCCAGCGGCGACGGCGCGGTGGCCTCGACGGGGGCGGTGGCGGGCGCGGCGGCCTGGAGCGCCATGGTGACGGGCGCCCCTTCGTCCGTGCGCAGGGCGGCCCCGCGCACGCTGACGTCGCGGTCCTGGGTGTGGCTGTCGGTCTCGGTGGCGGCGGCCGGCGGGGGTGGCTGCTCCGGCCCGATTGGGAGCGGCGACTCAGCGGCCTCAGCCTCTCCCCCCAGACCGGCGGTTTCGTAGAAGAAGGCGGCGGCGACCACCAGGGCCAGCAAGGTCTGCGCGTGGCGGGCTTCAAAGGGCAGGATCGTGGCCGACTTGGGCGCCATCGCATCCTCGGTGATGGCGAGGCGTTCGCGCAGCGCGGCGTGCAGGTCGACGCCCTCGCTCATGGCGTCGTCGACCGCGGAGTGCACCACGAAGACGCCGTCGATGCGGGCCACGTGGATCAGGACGTCGCCGTCCGCGTCAGTCACCACGCACCAGGGATCGCCCTCGTCGCTGGCGCCGAAGATCACCTCGACGTCGACCCCGGCCCCGCCCAGGCGCTCTGCCAGATCCTCCAGGCGCGCGCGCTCGCTCGCGGTCCAGTCACCGGACTCGCGCACGCGGGCGACGAAGGGGACAAGCTGGCCCATGGACTGGGGATGGATCTCCTGGCGCGTCAGGCTGTGGCCTGGCCGCGGCTGGCGCCCGCCTCTCCGAACAACAGCCGGTAGAGTTCGGGCTCGTAGTAGCGAAGCAGGGTGCGGGCGAAGTCGCCGGGCTCCAGGCCCAGCGCCGCCGCCCAGGCGCCCTGGGTCTCGATGGGCAGGCGACCGAGGCCGCTCTCCACCTGTGAGACGAAGGTATAGTAGCGGAGCCCGACCTGTTCGGCCAGTTCCGCCTGGGTCAGGCCGGCTGCCTCCCGCGCGGTCTTGAGCCAGCGGCCGGCCTGCTGGCGCAGCACCTTGATATGGGCGGCCTTCGCCGGATCGGTCGCAGGTCTCGGCATCGCGGGCTCCCGGGCGCTGCAACGCGGCCCTTGCGAGGCTGGTGCAAGCAGAATACAGTTTTTACGCAACAAGTCATTACACGACGATTAGCCGCGCGTGACGGCTAACACGTCAAGGCAAATCGGGAAAGTCATGAAGCGTCTGTTCGTCTCGGTGGCCGTGCTGCCGCTCGTCTTCGCGTCCGTCGCCCAGGGCGAGACCAAGGTCACCACCGCCACCACTGCGCCGATCCGCACCTCCGCTGCGGCGAGCGGCGCGCCCGACAGCGTAACCATCGAGACCACGGGCTCGATCACGCCGACGGCCGCCGGCGCGGCGGTGACGGTGGATTCCTCCCATGCCGTCACCAACCGCGGGGCGATCAGTTTCAACGGCGTCACCGGCGCCACCGGCGTGCAGGTCAACGGGGGCCAGACGGCCACAATCACCAACACCGGAAGCATCTCGCTGGTCGAGGACTTCACCGCCACCGACACCGACAAGGATGGCGACCTGGACGGCGGGTTCGCGCAGGGGTCGGGCCGCTACGGCATCCGGGCGATCGGCGCGGGCGCTGTGACCGGCAATATCGTCAACGCCGGCACGATCGGGGTCGAGGGCAATGATTCCGCTGGCATCTCGCTGGAGACGCGACTGAACGGATCGCTGCTCCATTCCGGCGCGGTGACGGTCACCGGTGATCGCGGCGTCGCCATCCGGGCGGACTCGGTAGCTGGGGACGTAAGGATCACCGGGCCGGTGACGGTCCAGGGCGAGGGATCGGTCGGCGTCCGGCTCGGCGACGTCGATGGCGCGGTCGTGCTGCAGGGCGTCGTCAGCGCCACCGGCTACCGCTCGACCGAACGGTTGGCGGATGCGGCGCGGGTCAAGCTTGACGCGGATGACCTGAAGCAGGCGGGCGGCGCCGTGCGGATCACGGGCAACGTGGGCAAGGGCGTGCTGCTCGACCGCCCGCCGGCCGACAACAGCACCACCGACACCGACGAGGACAAGGACGGCGTGGCCGACGCCGCCGAGGGGACAGCGACGCTGATCTCCTACGGCGCCGCCCCCGCGCTGGACATCGGCGGGACGGCCGCCACCACGGTGGGCGCAGTCGGGACCGGGGAACTGGCCTTCGGCGTCGTCAACCGCGGCGCGATCAACGGCCTGGGGGTCAACGACGGCGTGGCCGCCACCGCCCTGCGCGTCGGGCAGGCGGCGGGTGGCGCCGTCACCGTCCAGGGCGGGATCTACAACCAGGGCGGCTCAATGTTCGCTCGCGCCTATGGGGCGCAGGCGACAGGGGTGCTGCTGAACC
>NZ_CADEGK010000321.1 GCF_902826855.1 uncultured Phenylobacterium sp.
TGAGGGTGCGCTGGTCCCGCGGCCCTTCGGCGAGATTGCGCAGGCCACTCCAGATCTCGTCCTTGACCGGCGGGGTGATCGGCACGCCTTCGGCGGCGACGATGTCCTGCACCCATTCCTGCGCCCAGGCCCGGTCATCTGGGGCGTCGATCGCCGCGAGCGGCTGGAAGGCCAGCTCGCTCTGGTCGCCGCCGAGCACATAGAATTGCCCGCCGACCAACAGCGTCGAGGCCCGCGAGCTGGCGCCCTTGTCGAAATAGAAGACCTGAGCCTCGGGGTAGCGCAGCCACTGCATGGCCAGGGTGTTGAGCAGGACCGATTTCCCGGCCCCGGTCGGCCCGACGATCATCGTGTGGCCGACATCACCCTGGTGCAGGTCAAACCGAAAGGGCGTGGTGCCGGCCGTGCGGGTGACCAGCAGCGCCGGCTGAAGCCCAGGGTAACCGCGCTTCTGACACTCCGCCGACAGGTGGGCGTTGATGGTCGGACCGGGCCAGATGGCCGACATCGGCATCATGTCGCAAAGGTTCAGCGACGACACCAAGGGCCGCCGCAGGTCGGCATAGGCCTGGCCGGGGAGGCTGCCGATCCACGCCTCAACGGCATTGACGTCTTCGACCTTGCAGACGAAGCCCGCCCGATTGATGGCGCCCTCGACCTCGCGGACCCGGTTGGCGAGTCGATCGGGATCGGCGTCCATCAGGGTGACGGTCGGCGTGAAGTAGCCGATGGAGGCATAGTCGCCGCCCAGGATCGCCAGGGCGGCATCGGCGTCGACTGCCTTGGCCGCCGCGTCCGGATCCTCCAGCAGCGAGGGCTCGCGGGTGATGGCCTCCTTCAGGAGCGCCATCACGCCCTTGCGCTTGGCGAACCAGCGCTTTCGGACCGTGGTCACCGCCTTGCGAGCGTCTTCCTTGTCCAGCGGCAGATACCGGCAGACCCAGCGATAGCTGATGCCCAGCTCATTGAGCCGGTCGAGCAGGCCGGGGCACGAGGTGGTCGGGTAGGCCCTCACCGAAATGGTGCGCAGGTATTGCCCGCCGAGCCGCGGCAGCAGGCCGCCCTGGAAGTCGTCGTCGGTCAGGAAGGCGTCGAGATAGGCCGGCGTCTCGGGCGTGGCGACCGGGTGCCGCTTCGTCGAGATGCAGCTATGCAGATAGGTCAGGGACTCGTCGTCGGTCAGTTCGCTGACCTCGGGCATAATCGCGGTCAGGATGTCCGCGATCTGGTGGACGGTGCTCAGAAAGTCGCTCAGGGCGGACCGGTACATGCCCTCGGCGCCGCGCCCCGACGGGGCGTTTTCGAGCAAAAGGCTTTCAGCCGTCGAGATCGCCTCCTCGGGCGGCAGATAGGTGAAGTTGAGGAAGTAGCGGCTCTCGAAGTGACGCTCCTGCGCCTCGAACCCCTCGCGGCGTTCCTCATCGACAAGGTCCGAGACCGGGTCGGGAAACTGGCTCGTGGGGTAGGTCTGCGACGGCGACCGGACGGCCTCGATGTGCAAGCACCAGCGTGAACCGAGCCGCCGAAGCGCGTTGTTCAATTGGGCGCGGGTGGCGACCAAGCCGGCATCCGTGGCGCTGGCCAGGTCCGGACCCCGAAACGCCAGGGTCTTTTGAAAGCTGCCGTCCTTATTGAGCACCAAGCCGGGCCCGATCAGGGCGACCCAGGGGAGATGATCGAACAGGCGATCAGCCTTCGGCCGGTACTCACGCAAATACAGCACGACGGACCTCTATGAGACCGGAAAAGGGGAAGGGTGAAGCCGCGCGCGCACGTCAGGCGTCCAGGTAGGGCTTCTGGCGAATGTGTCGGCCGAGCGCGTCGAAGAAGTAGGGATCGCGCTTGTTCAACCAGTAGCAGGCCCCATGGATGGCCAAGCCGACCGGGATGCCGATCAAGGGGACCTGCAGGCCCAGCGCCAGGACGGCCGTCAGCGTCCCGTTGAGCACCGCGATCATCCGGGGCACGCCCGCGATGGTCACTGGCTCCGACAGCGAGCTGTGAAAGGCGATCTCGAAGCCTTCGACGTCGGACCGGGCCATCTCAGAACGCCGCCCCGGCGGTCATGTTGAAGAAGGTCGAGATGAAGGTCGTGGCGGTAAAAGCGATCGCCAGACCGAAGACGATGCCGATCCCCTTGCGCATGGCCGAGCCGCCTTCCGCAAAGGCGAAGCCGAGCCCTGTCAGGACGATGGCGATGATGCCGACCGCCTTGGCGACAGGCCCCGACAGGGACTGCATGATCGTGTCGAGCGGGCCTTCCCACGGCATGGCGGTGCCGGCGCCGGCGGCCCAGGCCGGGCTAACCGCGAGGAGGACAGCTGCACCGGCGAGGAGGGCCAAGGCGGTCGATGCTCGCCCCCGAACTTGGCTTGAACCGACATTTTTCATCGCAGCTGGCCCTTGATTGCGTCCGCCCGCCTTCACCGGGCGTCACAACCCTGAGTCGCGGATAGGGCGAGGTCAAGGGCATTACTGGATAAAAAGGTGCGATTCGTTCTTTTTCTATAGTAAAGCTACACGCCTATTGGGCGAACTTGAGGGCGCGCTTCAGCCACCTGAATCAAGCAGGCATGCGCGCGCATTTCCCCCGAAAAGCCGGTAAGGCTTCGGCCCGAGAAGGGGCGACTTTGGGGCAAACGCCCGAGTTCTGTGGGCTATTGATTCGATGTCAGCCGCAGTTGCGAGAAACTTCAACGTGCGACCAATTTTTTCGGGTGGCTATGACGGGCAGGTCTTCCGCAGGAGCCCCGAAGAGCAGGCGGAGGTGCGCGCCTATTTCGACTCGCTCATGCGGCCAGTCAGCCGCCGGGGCGGCGGCGAACCGCCCCGGCCCCAGGGTTACTGCTTTTGGATCGCCGTGATCTCGCCGGCACCGCCCGGAAGCTTCAGGTCGAAGGCGACCTTGTCGCCGACCCCAGATGACGCAGCGCCCACACGGACATGACTACAGGGGCTTGCCCTGCGCCTCAAGGCGAACGCGCGGCTCGCATGACCGGAGGATCGAAGGCGCCGGTCGCCTTGTTTCCGAGAGCGCGAGAGACTAAAACGCCCCTATCCGGGCCCACGCGGGTCGCCCGGTCAGACGGGTTCGCTCGTCCAAGATCCGCTCCTTTGGGCGACCGCCATTGGCGGCGCCTCAGGAGCACATACCTTGGACGCCTCGATCGACCGC
>NZ_CADEGK010000322.1:0-1946 GCF_902826855.1 uncultured Phenylobacterium sp.
TGGCGTCGTTGGCGTGGCGCATCTCGTGCTGCGGGCTCAGGTACAGCTCGCGGCTCCCGGCCTCTTCCGCCGGTCCCTTGATCGCCGCGCCCTGGGTGATGAACTTGATGTTGTGCTGGCGGGCGAGGAGTTCGTAGGCGCCGATCGCGCGCGCCGTCCGGCACTCGTCATAGTCGAGGGCGCCCGTCCGCATCACGTCGGGGTAGAGCTGCCAGTTCTCGCAGACGATGGCGCCGAGCGGAAGAACCTCGTTGGCGACCTTCAGCAGCGACGGCGGCTCATTCAGCCATCCGTCGACCAGGTCGATGTGCTCCAGCCGCGGCCACTGGTCGGCGTGCACGAGCCGGACGCCCTTCCACAGCGCCCAGCCCGTCGTCTCACCGGGGTCGATGGTGAGCCAGTGCACCCCTCAGTCCTCCGTCTTTTCCTCGGGCGCGGCCTGCTTCTCCGAGTCGATCATCCCCAGGTGCTTCTGGATGTCGTAGATGCCCTTTTCGAGGACCGCCATGTAGGCCGCGAGCATCGTGATGCCCGAGTGCAGGCTCACGTTTTCTTCGCGGAGCGTCTCGTTTTCCATCGTGCTCTGGTAGACCTGCTTGGCGAGGGACGCTTTGACGCCCGGGCCGCTGTCGCGGATCGTGGCGCGAAGCTGGTCCAACGCCGCCTCCTGGCCTGGGCTCATTCCGTCGTCCATGTCATTACCTCCTAGTTCCAGCCGGGGTCGAAGTCCGGCTTCTTGGCTTGCGACCATCTCTCACAAATTATAGCCTCCGCGTCAAGGGGGATTTCCTTGGTGATCGCCGGATGGTCGCACAGCGCCTCCCGGATGATCGCCGCGTGCTCCTCCGCCTTGTCCTCCGGAGAGTCGGAAAGGATCTCGTCGTGCGTCAGCGCGACCATCGGGATGCCCGCTTCGTGGCAGCGCACCACCGCGATCTTGAAGAGGTCGGCCGACGTGCCCTGCACGTAGTAGTTGCCGAACTTGTAGGCCTCGCGGTCGGCGTGGCGCTGATCCATGACGCGGTGTTTGCGGCCGAAGACCGTGCGGAGATAGCCCTGCTGTTCGAGCGTGAACTCGATCTCCGCCTGGAATTGGGCGACTTCGGGGAAGGCGTCCTTGTAGGCCCAGATCATGTCTTTCGCGTCGTTCTGGTTGACGTGGAAGGCCGCCCGGATGGACCGGATGCCCGCGCCGTAGATCATGCTGTAGTTGAACTTCTTCCCGCGCTGGCGGGCGGATTCGATCACGCCGCCGCCGCGGTCGTAGTCGTAGAGCCCGATCATCTTCGCGGTGTAGGAGTGGAGGTCGGCGCCCGGCTTCGTCATCATCTCCAGGAAGACGCCCTCGCCCAACGCCGCAGCGAAGACGCGAAGCTCGATTGAGTCGAGGTCCACGGCGATCAGCTTGTGGCCCTCAGATGCCTGCACCAGGTGGCGCAACCGGAGGTCGTCGCGCGGCCAGTTCTGGACGTTGGGGTCCGAGGAGGACATTCGACCAGTGCGGGCGCCAACCTGGCGCAGGTTCGTGTGGAGGCGACCGTCCGGCGCGAGGTAGGGCGCGCGGTAGCCGAAGTCGCCGTCGAAGTCGGGGTGGATGCCGCCCTGCAACGTGACCTCGGTGGCGCCCATCTGCCACGCCTCGCGCACCCGCTGGGCGATGTCGTCCAGGGTCAGCAGGTACGGCGTGCCGCGCAGGTTCAGCGACAGCGGGCCCTTCGAGAACCCGCAGAACCGGCACTTGAACGTGCACACGTTGGTGTAGTTGATGTTCCGGTTGGAGACCCAGGTGATGGTGTCGCCCACCACCTGGCGGCGCAGCTCGTCGGCCAGCTCGGCGATGGCGGCCACCTCGCGGCCTCGGGCGGAGAACAGGGTGACGAGCTCGTCCTCGCCGAGCTCCTGGCCGGCGAGCACCCCGTCGAGCACCTCGCGCACCGGCCCGGCCG
>NZ_CADEGK010000322.1:1956-3156 GCF_902826855.1 uncultured Phenylobacterium sp.
CGAATACCACGCCGTCGAGCGGTCGCCGATGAAGACCACCTCGGCGCCGTCGTCGCCCTCCTTGAAGGTGGCGTTCTCCATCGTCTGGCGGAAGAACGCACCCGGGTCGTCCCGGCCGAGCCACTCGGCGTCGGCCCGGTCGATCACCGGGAAGTGCAACGCCGGGTCGATCCAGCGGTCCCGCTCGGCGATGTAGCGCGGGTACACGGTGAGCCGGGGGGCGAGGGCGAAGTCCCGGTCCTCGGTCACCTTGCGCAGGATGTCCAGATCCGGCCACGGACGCTCGGGGTTGACGTGGTCCCGGGTGACCGGCGAGACGCCGCCCCAGTCGTTGATGCCGGCGTCGAGCAGCACGCCGAAGTCGTCGGAGAGATTGGGCGGGGCCTGCAGCGAGATGTCCGCCGGCAGGATGAGCCGGGCCAGCGCCAACGCCTGCAGATAGTCATCGGGCGGGCACGCACCGCGCAGCCGCATGCGGGTGCCGTCCTTGGGCAGGAAGTTCTGGACGATCACCTCCTGCACGTGACCCCACCGGCGATGGGACTCGGCGATGGCCTCGAGCGCATCGACCCGGTCCTGCACCGACTCGCCAATACCGACGAGTATGCCTGTGGTGAACGGGATCGCCGCCGCACCGGCCGCCTCAAGGGTGGCGAGTCGGCGGGCCGGCTCCTTGTCAGGCGAACCCTCGTGACAGGCCAGGTCCGGGTTGAGCGACTCGAGCATCATGCCCTGGCTGGGCGAGATCGGCCGGAGGGCGGCGAGCTCGGCCGCGTGCAGCGCACCGCAGTTGGCGTGGGGGAGGAGGCCGGTGCGCTCCAGCACCAGCTCGCCCATCGCCCGCACGTAGTCCACCGTCGAGGCGTAACCGCGGGCGGCGAGCCACTCGGCGGCCACGGGGTAGCGATCCTCCGGGCGTTCCCCGAGGGTGAACAGCGCCTCGTGACAGCCCTGCTTGGCGCCGGCCCGGGCGATGGCGAGCACCTCCGCCGGTTCGAGGTAGGGCGAGGCGACCTTCGCCGGGGGTTGGGCGAAGGTGCAGTAGTGGCATCGGTCGTTGCACAGGAAGGTGAGCGGGATGAACACCTTGGGCGAGTACGTGACCCGCCGCCCGTAGTGCGCATCACGGACCGCACGGGCCCGCGCCATCAGTTCGTCGAGCCCCAGGGCAGTTAGTCCCGTCATGAAACGGAGACCCTA
>NZ_CADEGK010000323.1 GCF_902826855.1 uncultured Phenylobacterium sp.
CGCCGGCGGTCACCATGGTGGCGGCGTGGATGAGCGCGGAGACCGGCGTCGGGCCCTCCATGGCGTCCGGCAGCCAGGTGTGCAGGAAGAACTGCGCCGACTTGCCCATGGCGCCCACGAACAGCAGCGCGCAGGCCAGGTCGACGAGCGCGAAATGGCCGCCCGCGAAGTCCCAGCCCCGGCCGACGGAGCCGGCGATCTGCGGAAACACCTTGGCGAACTCGATGGACCCATAGGCCCAGAACACCGTCATGATCCCCAGCGCGAAGCCGAAGTCGCCCACCCGGTTGACCACGAACGCCTTGATCGCCGCGGCGTTGGCAGTGGGCTTGTGGAACCAGAAGCCGATCAGCAGGTAGCTCGCCAGCCCCACGCCTTCCCAGCCGAAGAACAGCTGCATGAAGTCCGCGGCGCTGATCAGCGCCAGCATCGCGAAGGTGAACAGGGACAGGTAGCTGAAGAACCGCGGCTTGCTGGGGTCCTCCGCCATGTACCCCCACGAGTAGAGGTGCACGAGGCTCGAAACGGTCGTCACCACGACCAGCATCACCGCCGACAGGCCGTCCAGGCGGAAGCTCCAATTGGAGACGAAGTCGCCCACGTGGATGAACGGCGCGTAGGTCAGGGTGAAGGGCTGGATGCCGCCCGCCGTCCACTGGGCGAACACCACCCATGAAAGGAAGGCCGACAGCATCAGGAAGCCGGTAGTGACCGCCATGGAGGCGGTGTCGCCGATGCGTCGGCCGAACAGGCCCGCCACGGCCGCGCCGATCAGCGGGCCGAACAGGATGATCGTGACGAGGAGCTTGGGATCCACGGCGGCTCAGCCCTTCATCACGGAGGCGTCGTCCACGGCGATGTCGCCGCGGTTGCGGAAGAAGGTGACCAGGATGGCCAGGCCCACGGCGGCCTCGGCGGCCGCCACGGTGAGCACGAACATGGCGAAGACCTGGCCCACGACATTGCCCAGATAGACCGAGAACGCCACGAGGTTGATGTTCACGGCGAGCAGCATCAGCTCCACCGACATCAGGATGACGATGATGTTCTTGCGGTTCACGAAGATGCCGAACACCCCGATGGTAAACAGGATCGCGGCGACCGCCAGGTAGTGTTCGAGACCGACGGTCATCCTTCGATCCCTTCGCCTGGCTTCGGGTTCGCCAGCCGCATGCCGGTGGCCGGCGTGCGCAGCACCTGGTTCATGATCACCTGGCGCTTGACGCCGGGCTTGTGGCGCAGCGTCAGCACGATCGCCCCGATCATCGCCACCAGCAGCACCATGCCGGCCGCCTGGAACAGGTAGACGTAGTCGGTGTAGAGCACCCGCCCGATCGCCTCGGCGTTGGTCACGTCGACGCCGCTGCCGGAGGCCTGGGGCCCCAGGCTGGCGCGCGCCGCGCCCTGCCCGGCCACGGTCGTCGACACCAGGATCATCTCCGCCGCCAGAACCACCGCCACCAGCAGGCCCACCGGCATGTAGCGGGCGAACCCTTGGCGCAGGGCCGTGAAGTCCACGTCCAGCATCATCACCACGAACAGGAAGAGCACCGCGACGGCGCCCACGTAGACGACCACCAGCAGCATCGCCAGGAACTCCGCGCCCATCAGCACGAACAGTCCCGCCGCCGAGAAGAACGACAGGATCAGCCACAGCACCGAGTGAACGGGGTTGCGCGCGGAGATCACGCCGAAGCCGGCGCCGATCGTGATCGCCGCCATCAGGTAGAATGCGATCGCGATCAGGCTCATCGGTACGGCGCGTCCAGTTCCATGTTGCGGGCGATCTCCCGCTCCCAGCGGTCGCCGTTATCCAGCAGCCGCGCCTTGTCGTAGTAGAGCTCCTCGCGGGTTTCGACCGCGAACTCGATGTTCGGCCCCTCCACGATGGCGTCCACCGGGCAGGCCTCCTGGCAAAGGCCGCAGTAGATGCACTTCACCATGTCGATGTCGTAGCGCGTCGTCCGCCGCGAGCCGTCAGCCCGCGGCTCGGCCTCGATGGTGATCGCCTGCGCCGGGCAGATCGCCTCGCACAGCTTGCAGGCGATGCAGCGTTCCTCGCCGTTGGGATAGCGGCGCAGGGCGTGCTCCCCTCGGAACCGCGGGCTCTGCGGGTTGCGCTCGTGGGGATACTGCACCGTCTTCTTGGGCGCGATCATGTGCTTCATGCCGAGCCCGAAGGCGCCGACGAAGTCCATCAGGGCCGCGCCGCGCAGGGCCTGTCCGATCCGGTTCAGCATCACTTGGCCTTCTCGCAGGCGTAGTCGGGTAGGTAGCTGGCGTCGCCGTTGCGCTTCAGCTCCAGCTTGCCGCCTTTGGTGGCGCAGGCCTGCTGCGCGGCCTTCAGGTCGTCGTAGGTCGCGAGTCCGGCGCTGTTGCCTGAACCCACCCCGCTCATGCAGGCCGACAGCATCAGTGCGGCCGCCACGATGATCCCTCCCCGCGTCATGCGCCGAATCCCGTGTAGACCCGCCAGCCTGCGACGACGGCCACCGCCACGAGCGAGGTCGGCAGGAACACCTTCCAGCCCAGGCGCATCAGCTGGTCGTAGCGGTAGCGGGGCACCACCGAACGGACCATGGCGTTCATGAAGAACACGAAGAAGGTCTTGGCGGCGTAGAAGAACAGGCCGTGCAGGCTGACCAGCACCGGATGCCAGTTGGCCAGGTAGGGCTCCGGCCAGGGCGCATGCCAGCCGCCCAGGAACAGCACCGCCATCAGCCCGCTCATCAGCACGATGTTCGAGGTCTCGGCGAGGTAGAACAGCATGTAGGGCGTGGAGCCGTATTCCACCGCGTAGCCGGCCACGAGTTCGGACTCGGCTTCCGGCAGGTCGAACGGCGGCCGGTTGGTCTCCGCAAGCCCGGAGATGAAGAAGATCACCCCCATCGGGAACATGATCAGGATCAGCGGCAGATTGGTCGGCCAGTCCGGGCCGCCCCCGAACATGAACCAGTGCCAGAAGCCGCCGGCCTGCGCCGTCGTGATGTCGTTCAGGTTCAGGCTGCCGGCCAGCAGGATCACGGTGATGATCACGAAGCCGATGGAGACCTCGTAGCTCACCATCTGCGCCGCCGAGCGCAGCGCGCCCAGGAACGGGTACTTCGAGTTGGAC
>NZ_CADEGK010000324.1 GCF_902826855.1 uncultured Phenylobacterium sp.
CACATATGGGCGCCAAGGGTGAGGCAGGTCGCGACGCCCGGGCTCTCGTCGATGTAGCGCACCGGCGCCCGCGCCGGTGTGGTCGCGACCGGCGTGGCGGCGCGGCGCGTGACCGACGCCGAGGGCCTCACCGGGCGCGTCGGGCGTGGACTCGTGAACACCGTGCGCTGCGGCTTCGACGGCGTGCCTCGACCGGAAAGGCCGAGCCGATGGATCTTGCCGATTACGGCGTTGCGGGTCACCCCGCCGAGCTGCTTTGAGATCTGGCTGGCCGAGAGCCCGTCCTGCCAGAGCGTCTTCAGGAGATCGACGCGGTCATCTGTCCAGCCCATCTGGCGGCTCCTACGAGATTGCGCCCACGGGGCGTGGGCTGCCCGCCACTCGCCCTGCCTCTCGGCTTTGCCGCGCCGAGGCCTGGGCCGAGGCGAGGGCTGCGGCGATCGCGCCATGCGCGCCGTACGCCGCCTGCAGGACCTCGGTCGGCACCGCGACCGACGCCCCGCTCGGCGCCCGGGCATCCGGCGCTGCGACACCGTTGACCTGCGAGAACGCCGCGAGCGGAGCCAAGGCCGAGAGCGCGCGCTGCAGGAACACCGCGGACTCCGCCAAGCTGGTCACGAGGTCGACCAGCAGGCGTACGTCGGCGGCGAGCACTCCGCCGAGCTTGGCGGTCTCCAGCTCCGCGATGTCGTTGCGGGACCACTCGGCGGGGGTCCAGCTGCGGTGACCCGCGCAGTCCAAGGCGGCCGTCTCACGAGCGGTGACGGTGGCCGAGAGGCGGTCGAGAGCCTCGCGAAGATCCTGCGGACAGGGGTCGGGTGTGAACATCAGAGCCTCCGGCTTGCCCGCGCCGGATGCACGGGCCTGACCCCTGAAGCCCTCCCCCACCCCGTTTACCGACGAACGCGGCCGTGACGACGTCAATCGGCAGTTGCGATGCGAGCCGATGAGGCTGAAAGTAGTGCTGCCAAGTGCCACTTGTCCAACGCAGACAGGGAAGCTGGCGAAAATTGACCGGAAGGATGTCCCAGGAGGCGGCAATGCGCAGACCCAGGCGCAGGACCTACAACGGTTTCGTCAGCGTGGACGCGATCTGGTTCACGGCTGAGCAGCGCGGCCTAAACAGGCGTGGACCCGTGGCCCAGGCGGTGCTGATCGCCGTGGCGGGCGCGCTGTTTGCCGGCGTCTGCGGCCTGGCCGTGTCAGACCGCCACCCGCAGCCGGCTACGCTCATGGCGCCGTAGAACAGCCCGCCCGGCCAAGCCGGGCGGGCACGCTGCGCTACCGGATGCGCAGATGACGGATGCCGGCCTCCTCGGCCTTCTGGCCCAGGTTCAGGACGACGCCGGAGGGACGCTCGTCTTCAGCGCGATCGACGCTGAGCGTCATGGGGAGCGTCAACACGAGGGCCGGATCCAGCTCCAGCAGCTCGTCGTTGGCCTTGAACGGGGCCGCTTTCCGATGGCGGTCGAAGTCGGGCCGGGCGATGACCACGCGCACCCTCTTCTGAGCGGCCCAGCGAAGGGCGAGCTTCTCGGCGCCGGGCGCGCTGCAGGTCGCCAGCGTCATGTCCGGATACTGCGACAGGGCCCAGTTCAGGGCGTCGAAGATGCGGTTGGCGTCGGCCTGACTGGCGCCCTGCGGGGCCCCGCGGAACGCGATGATGGTGGAGCCGGGATCGAGGTCGGCGTGCGAGCGCTGTTTGTGGGCCCGGATGGCGTCCTTGGCGTCGATCATCGCGGCCGTGGCGCGCGAGGGGCGCACGCTCCCGCGCCAGGGGGTCCAGACCTCCCCGGTTTGCACGGTGTAGTTGGACGAGGCGGCGTCCCGGAGAAGCTCCAGGGCCATCACCGCGACATCGGCGGCCGTGAACTTACGCGTGGCCTCCTGCAGCTCGGTGTCGCCGATTTCCGAACCGTCGAAGTCGCGCATCAGGCGTCTGGCGTCGTCCCGGGCCCGGTCAGCGTCGCGGCGGATGCGCTCGATCGCCGAGTGGAAGCCGCCGATCAGGCCTTCAAGGATGGTGGTCTGGAAGTCCTCCAGGGCGGTGCCGGAGACCACGTCCATCACCTCGTTGACGACCGCGGCCCCCACGTGGGTCAGGGCGGCTTCTTCAGGATGTGGACGGGGGTCGTCGAGTTTCAGAGCCAGCGCCTCGAAGGCGGTGAGGTCGCCGGTGATCAAAGTGGAAAATGCGGTTTGCATGGGGAAGGTCCCTGTTCTGAGTGGGTTCGGAGCCGAAGCTCGAAGACCGTCCCGCGCCGCCGGCGGGCGGGCCCCACAAGGGCCTTTGAGCGGAGCGTCCCTTGTGGGGGACGTCAGCTGGTGGCGAGGTCGAGAGAGCAAGGCTGCGAGCCCTCAACAGGGCGGCCGGTCGCCTGCCCAAACCCGGACACGTCACCGGCCCCCGCCCCGGGGCGCTTGAACCCGAGACCCCTGCCCCTCTCCAGCCGTCCCGCCTCGGGCGCGCCCGTCACCCGGAATTGGCGTGGTCCGGGTAATGCGGCGGCGCGCCAGGCCCGTGAAGGCCGGCGCCGGCGGTCGCGTCGAACAGCGCCAGCCATTCGCTCATGGCCGGACGGACGCCTCCGGCTGCTGCGGCCGCCTCTCGGAAGGCGACCAGGTTCTGCGGGGCCAGGGCGATGATCGCCTCCACGTCGTCACGGGGCAGGAGTCCGCGCTCGAGGATGTATTCCGTCATGCTGCCAGGACGGGGTGTCGCGCCTCGGCGTCCGAGCACTGGCTTACGCCATAGCCCGTCGATGGTGCGTAGACGCGGCTTCGCCCGCGCCTCCATCAGGACGATCCGGCGCAGCAGGACCGGCGGGAGGGCGTCGATCTCCTCGGGGCGGGAGGAACTGCAGAACCAGCAGCTGGACTTCGGCGGGACTGGGAGGCCCTCCTGCGCGATGCGCCGCTCGCAGTCCCCGCGAGTCCAGCCCCACTCGATCAAGGGGTAGCGGTAAAGGTAGCGCTCGTCCGCCTGCACCGTGCGGGCATGAGCGTAGCGTTTCTGGTCGCGAGGGGAGTTGTCGTAGCCGATCAGCTTGACGACCTTCCCGCCGCCAGCCCAGGCCGCGCGCGCCAGGTCCCACTCCGCCGTCCAGGT
>NZ_CADEGK010000325.1 GCF_902826855.1 uncultured Phenylobacterium sp.
ATGCCGCGTGAGCCGAAACTCGCCACGGAAGGGAGCCGCTCCTAATGGAATTCGGTCTTTCGAGCGAGCAGCGCATGCTGCAGGACGCCGTGGCCCGCTATCTCTCGGAACAATCCCCGCTGCGCCATGTGCGAGATATCGCCGCCGCCGCGAAGCCCTACAGCCCCGATGTCGCGGCGGGCCTGGCGGATCTCGGCGTGCCGGGGGTTATCATCCCTGCGGAATTCGGCGGGATGGGCCTTGGCCTGCTGGAAGCGGCGTTGGTGGCCGAATCGCTCGGCTTCAGCGTCGCGCCGGCGCATTTCGCGGGCGCACATGTGATGGCACCGTTGGCGATCCTGCTCGGCGGGTCGGAGAGCCAACAGCAGGCGTGGCTGCCGCAGCTGGCGACCGGGGCAGCGAGGGCGGCCGTCGCGGTCAGCCAAGCCGTGGAGGGCCGGGACGGGGTCGGGGTTGTCGCCAGGGACGGGTGGCTGGACGGGACAGCGTTGTTCGTGCTCGACGCGGCGGACGCCGATCTGTTCGTGGTGGCGGACACCACCGGCGCATTGCACCTGGTCGCAGCCGACGCCCCCGGTCTCACGCAGATTCCGCTGACGACCATCGACAAGACCCGCTTAGTCGGCGAACTCCGGATGACGGGCGTCAAGGCCGATCCGTTGCCCGGCGGCGGCGGCCGGACCACCCGCCGGATCATCGACGCGGGGCGCATTATGCTGGCCGCCGACATCCTGGGCGCCGGCACGGCTATGATCGAACAGGCCGTGGCCTACGCTGGCACGCGCGTGCAGTTTGGCCGGCCGATTGGGTCCTTCCAGGCGGTCAAGCACATGTGCGCCGAGATGGCGGCGGCCCTTGAGCCCTGCCGCTCGCTGGTCTGGTATGCGGCGCACGCCTTTGACCATGCACCTGACGAATCGACCCTGATGGCCTGCCACGCAAAATCACACCTCTCCGAGGTCGGCCGGTTCGTCGCGCGGACCTCCACCGAAGTGCACGGTGGCATGGGTTTCACTGACCTCGCCGGGCTGCACTACTGGTTCAAGCGCATCGGTCTGGATCGCCAGCTGCTCGGAGGGCCGGAACTCGTCCGCAACGAGGCCGCCCGTGTTCAGGGCTGGATCGCCGCTTAGGAAGCATGCCTATGACCTGGAATTTCGGCGATATCCTCGACGCGCTCCCGAAGGCCCTCCCGGCGGACGCGCCGGCCTTCATTCATGGGGATCGAACGATCACCTGGGGGGAGACGTCGCGTCGGTCGAACAATCTTGCGCGCGCGATCCTGGCCAGGGGCGCGAAGCCGGGCGACAAGGTGGCGTTCTACATGCGCAACCGCCCAGAGTACGGCGAGGCCCTGGCCGCCTGCTTCAAGGGCCGCCTGACGCACGTGAACGTCAACTACCGCTACAAGCCCGACGAGGTGTTCTACATCTTCGACGACTCGGATGCGCAGACCATCATCTACGGCTCCGAGTTTCGCGAAACAGTCCTCCAGCTGAAGGACCGGCTGTCCAAGGTCGCCACGTTCATTGAGATCGGTGAAGACGATCCGCCGGCGCACTTCTCGGAGCGATATGAAGACCTCGCCGCGACCGGCGGCGGCGCGCCCTTGGGGATCGAGCGGTCTCCAGACGACCTTCTGTTCATCTACACCGGCGGCACCACGGGCATGCCGAAAGGCGTGATGTGGCGCCATGACGATCTGCGCGAGGCCCAACTCGACGGTTTGCGCAGGCTGGGGCCGGCGCCGACGACCCTGGCCGAACACCTGGACTTCATTCGCCTCTCCAGGCCGGGAACGCGGACCCTGCCGGCATGTCCGCTAATGCATGGGACCGGTCTGATCACCGCGATCGGATGCATGATGAACGGCGGCTGTGTCATCACGCTGGAGAGCCCTTCGTCATCACGCTGGAGAGCCCTTCGTTCGACGCCGACGAACTTTGGGCGGCCGTCTCGAGCCGGCGCGTGCAGTCCATCGCCATCGTCGGCGACGCCTTCGCCAAGCCGATGCTCAACGCCCTCGAGGCGGCGCAGGGGCGTTACGACACGTCGAGCCTGGTCTCGATCGTCTCCTCGGGCGTGATGTGGAGCCGTGAGGTCAAGGCGGGCCTGTTGCGGCATATTCCACAGGTCATGCTGATGGACTCGTTCGGTGCGTCCGAGGCGCTGGGCTTCGGGATGTCGGCGATGACCAAGGATGGCGAGGTCAGGACCGCCACCTTCCAGATCGGACCGCGCTGCAAGGTGTTCGACGAGGACGAGCGGCCGGTCGAGCCCGGAAGCGGCCAGCCCGGGATCATCGCGATGGGCGGCCCGATACCGGTCGGCTACTACAAGGATCCGGAAAAGACGGCCAAGACCTTCCGGACCATCGGCGGCCAACGCTATTCGATCCCCGGCGACTGGTGCACGGTCGAGGCGGACGGCGCCCTGATCCTGCTGGGCCGCGGCAGCGCCTGCATCAACACCGCCGGCGAGAAAGTCTATCCCGAAGAGGTCGAGGAGGCGCTGAAGACCCACGCGGTCATCGAGGACGCGCTGGTGGTCGGCGTGCCCGACGACAAGTGGGGCCAGGCGGTGACGGGTGTGGTGGTGTTGGCGCGCGGCGCCGCGTTCGACGAGGACGATGTGCGCCGGCACGTGCGCGCCACCCTGGCCGGCTACAAGACCCCCAAGCGCATCCTGGTGACGCAGGTGCCTCTCAGGGCTTCGAACGGCAAGGCCGACTACAAGGCGGTCACGGAATTCGCCAGACGCGACCTAGGACTGGTGTAAAATCATGACCACCCAATCCGCTATCCGGCCCAAAACGAAAGACGTGGAGGCGTTCGACGTCCTGGTGATCGGGGCGGGGTTCACCGGTCTCTACCAGCTCCACCGCCTGCGCCAACTGGGGTTCTCGGTGCGGCTGCTTGAGGCCGGCGCCGACCTGGGCGGCATCTGGTCCTGGAACTGCTACCCTGGGGCCCGCGTCGACACCCACGTCCCGCTGTACGAGTTCTCCAGCGAGGAACTCTGGCGCGACTGGACCTGGACCGAGCGGTTTCCCGGCTGGGAGGAGTTGCGCGCCTATTTCCGGTATGTGGAC
>NZ_CADEGK010000326.1 GCF_902826855.1 uncultured Phenylobacterium sp.
CACCCTCGTCCTCGTCGCCGCCTTCGGTTCCGCTGGCCTTGGTCTCTGAACTCCCCACCACAACCAGCACCGGATGAGGGCCCCTTGCGGGCCCTTTTTCGTGGCTATTTCTTCTTGGTCTTGGGCGGCTTCGGCAGGGCCCAGCCAGCGCCGGCGCCCAGGGGGAGATCGCGCATCACCGTCTCGATGGCGTGGATCTGGCCGGCCTCGACCTTGAACAGTTCGGCGATCAGGATGCTGCGCGGCTCGCGCTTCACCGTCGCGCTTCGGCTGCCCACGGGCGCGGGATAGGTCCCGCCGGGGATATCCAGGACCGCGAGCGCCCAGATCAGGCCGCGCTCCTCATCGACCAGCGGCATACGCCGGTCACGCACGCGCTCGATGTAGGCGAGCTGCGAGAACGCCGTGCAGCCCTCCTGCGCCTCGCCCGGCAGGTTGGTGGTCTTGACCCCATTCTCACAACGGTCGCAGCCGGGGGCGGCGGGGACGTTGCTCCCGGTCTCGGCCTCGACGCCGTCGAAATAGGCGGTGGCCGCGGCGATCATCGCTTCGCGTGGGGTGCGGCGCTCGGGGGGAAGGACCTGGTCCCACGCCGCCTGGCCGGTCATGGTCTGTGGAGAGAACAGCGATGCCTCGCCGCGACGGGTGACGATGCTCTCGGCCTCGATGACCCGGTCGCCCTTCAACCTCAGGCGCAGGGCGAAGATCTCCGGCCCGCCGGCTGCCTCGGCCGCGCCGTGGACGCCTACCGCCCCGGCCGCCGGCTCGAAGAAGGCGTGGGTGTAGGTCACCTTGCGGATGGCGTGAAGCTGACTGTCGGCCAGGCGGATGTCGCGGCCGTTCTCGGTGATGCGTACGCCCTTCAACACCTTGGTCGGCGCACCCGATTGGAAAGCGGCCAGCACGGCGTCCGTAGTCGCCGCCACGCAGGACCGGTCGCAATCCTTCGCGGACGCCGGGCTCGCGAGCCCCAGCCCCACGCCCGCCAGCACCAGTCCCGCCAGCACCATCCTGCGCATGCGCATCCCTTCAACCGTTCCCGGGCGAGGTTAGCAGAGCCGCCGCGCCAGGCGAGGGTGCGACATTCCGTCCACGCGAGCGTCCCGGCTCGGAGGTCGCGCGTAGTACCGTTATCGGCGCACGGGGGTGGGCCGTTGTCGACGGGGGGTCGACGGACGGATGGGACGCACGGTCCATGACATCGCAGCGAGGCTGCGGGGGCGATCCGTCGCCCCGGCCGGCGCGTGGGCGGTCCGTCCCGCGCGGCTCCGCCATCCCGACACAGAGGGTCGTGCGGGGTCCGCGGCTTCAGCCTGGCGCCACCATAGGTGGGTGTTCTCCGCAGACGCCGCCGGCCCGCCCGCGCCTGTGTTCTCTTGGCGGGAGTCTTGCATTGCGACCCTCGTAGTCGCGGACCATGGTCCAGCTTGGACACGGTCTTGCGGCTCGGCCGGCGCCTGTACGCCGGCCTCGCGAGGAGTACGGAAGATGCCGGCGCGGCTGGAAATGCTCGCCAATTTCGACAGACTTGCAAGGAGCGACATCGCCGGCTTGCGCACGTCCATCGCTGCCCAGCGCCGTCGACCCAAAGCGAGACATAGCGTCGCGCATCACGTCGACTTAACGACTCTGTGGCTGAATTGGGGCACCTACACCGTAGGCGGAGGTCCGTGGGGATCGACGCCTGGTTGTGCAGCTAGGGTAAACAGGCAATTGCGCCTTCACACGATCAGGTCGACCGGTTCCTGCCATCGCGGGGCGCGCCGCCCATGAGCGACAGTACGATGCGTACGGGGCGAATGTCCCGGCGGGGGCGTCTGCTCAACGCTGCAGCCTGGCTATGGCCGCAGCCCCTCCTGGATGGCGCGGCCCGGCGCGGGGCCGGCGCGGCGATGATCGCTTGGCTGTGGCCGCAGCCGCGTGGGGATGAGGATCGCAGCGCCGCCTGGCTGCGCACCAGGCTGGCCTGGCTGTGGCCGAGCGCGCTGAACGACGAGAAATTCGGCCACCGCCACTGGGGTCCGTTGGGTGCCGTGGTCGGTTGGATCTGGCCCAGCACGCTCGACTTCGCCCTCGCGCGCTGGTGGCAGAACAGCTGGCTGTGGAGTTGGATGTGGCCTGGCCGCACCATGGGCCCGGACGGTGAGATTTGCGCGCTGGCGCCCTGGCACGCGGCGGTGCGGCCGGAGGTCTGTCCGGGCGAGCCCTGGCATCGCAAGGCCAGCCGCCACGGCGGCGTGGTGTTCATGATGCTCTCCGCCTCGGCGATCGCGGCGCCCACATTCATGGAGACGGCCGGCGGCGACATGTTCGGCGGGCGCCTGAGCCTGTTCAAGGGCGAGCCTGCCGACCAGGGCGGCGGCGGAGCTGGCGGGGCCGGCGGCGCGGGTTCCACCCAGCCGGGCGGCCTCGGCGCAGGGGGCGATGGCGGCGGCGGTGCTGGTGGTGGCGGCGGCGTTTCGCCGACCCCGGACCAGGGAACCGACGTGTCTCAGGGCCCTGGGACCACGACCCCCGGCGACCAGCAGGACCCTGGTGGCGAAACCGGCGGACCGCCCTCCGGCGACGGCGGTGGACTCACCTTCCTCGACCCCCCGCCAGGCGAAGGCGCCTTCCCGCTCGGCCCCGACAATGGTCTCGGTGGACTGGGCGGCCTGGGCGGCGGCGGCTTCGGTGGCGGCGGCGGTGGGGCCGGTGGCTCCGGCGGTGGCGGTGGCGGTGGCGTTGGCGGCGGCGAAGGCGGCGGCCAAGGTGGCGGCGAAGGTGGCGGCGAAGGTGGCACGGGCCCGACCGACGGCGATCCCGCCCCAGGTGAGGGGGACCCGTTGGCGCCTCCGGGCCAGCCCGGTCCTTCGGCGCCTCCGAGGGACAATCCGATCCTGCCGAACTTCCCGCCCGGCGGCACGCCGCCGACGGAGGGGACTGATACCGGCGTGGGCGGCCCCGGCGGCCCGGGCGGCGATGGCCCCGGAGGCGGTGGCCCGACCGGAGGCGGACCGGACCTTCCGACGTTCCCGCTGGACCCGCCTGGCGGCGGCGGACCGAATGGCGGCGGCCCTGAAAACCCCACCGCAGGCG
>NZ_CADEGK010000327.1 GCF_902826855.1 uncultured Phenylobacterium sp.
TCGCCGAACAGGTCGGTCTCGCATTCCTCGCGGAAGTTGGTCTCGATGATGCCCGAGCGGCCGCCGCCGATCGCGGAGGCGTAGGCCAGGCCGAGGTCCATCGCCCCGCCGGTCGGGTCCTGGTGCACTGCGATCAGGCAGGGCACGCCGCCGCCCTTCTGGTACTCGCCGCGCACGGTGTGGCCCGGGCCCTTGGGCGCCACCATCAGCACGTCGATGCCGGGCGCCGGCTCGATGAGGTTGAAGTGGATGTTCAGCCCGTGGGCGAACAGCAGGGCCGCGCCATCGCGGATGTTGGGCGCGATCTCGGCGTTGTAGATGCCGCGTTGCAGCTCGTCCGGGGCCAGCACCATGAGGACGTCGGCCCATTTGGCGGCGTCGGCGACGCTCATCACCTTCAGGCCGTCGGCCTCGACCTTCTTGGCGGTCGCCGAACCGGGCTTCAGCGCCACGGCCACGTTCTTGGCGCCGGAGTCGGTGAGGTTGAGCGCGTGCGCACGGCCCTGCGAGCCGTACCCTACGATCGCGATCTTCTTGTCCAGGATGCGGGAAATGTCGGCGTCGCGGTCATAGTAGACGCGCATGATTGTTCTCCTGAACGGGTAAGAGGCCGCGCCCGCGCGCAACGCGGGTGCAGCAAAGCGGGCGCTTTCCAGCGGTTTTTTGCCGAAAGGTCAAGGGAGGGACGCCGTAGCCGCACCACGCAGTCTCGCCGAACCCCACCGAAGCATGGCATCCCAGGCCGCATGATCGAGGTCACCGACGCCATCGTCCTCGCCGATGACGAGGTGCAGGTCCGGGCGGTGCGCGCCTCCGGGCCCGGCGGCCAGCACGTCAATAAGGTGTCCACGGCGATCGAATTGCGCTTCGACGTGCGCGGCTCCCCCAGCCTGCCGGAGCCGGTGCGGGCCCGGCTCTACAGGCTCAGCGGCAACCGCCTGACGCTGGACGGCGTGATCGTGCTGGTGGCGCAGGAGCACCGCAGCCAGGAGATGAACCGCCAGGCGGCCCTGGAACGCCTCCTCACCCTGATCCGCAAGGCGGCCGAGCCGCCGCCGCCGCCGCGCAAGAAGACGCGACCGACCTACGCCTCCAAGCTCAGGCGCCTGGAGGGCAAGGCGAAGCGTTCGACGATCAAGGCCGCCCGCGGACGGCCGAAGGGCGACGACTAGCTGTTGTCTTCAGTCGGCGCGCCGGGGCCGTTCTTCTTGATGCTCTCGATGGCGTTCTGGGCGCTCGCCTTCGAGGCGTAGCCCTCCGTCGAGAAGATCGTCTCGCTGTTGTACTTGAACCGCACCCGATACTCGCCAGCCTTGTCCTTATGGATTTCGAACGTGTGGGCCATCGATCATCTCCTGGTGGATCCCTAGCGTGACCATAGGCGTGCGGCCGCACGCGCAGCAAGTCTGCGGTCGCGCCGTGGTCGACCTCAGCTAGAGGGTGAGGTCGGTGACCGAGGCGGTGGGCGCCTGTTTGCGAAAGTCCTCGATCGCCTTCTTGGCGCCGGCCTTCGACGAGTAGCTGTCGGTGGTCGAGAACACCGTTTCGCCATTGCGGATGAATCGGACGCGGTGCTCTCCGACCTTGTCCTTGTAGATCTCAAAGTGATGGGCCACGGCGGCTCTCCTGTTTGTGATGAGCGCCCAACTCACTTCCAGATGAGCGCAGTCAGGACATCCTAAGTATGGCACGATGCGGTCATATTCCCCTATAGACTGCGCGACATGACCCCCGGATCCAGCGCGCGCCTCGCCGCCGCCCTAACGCTCGCCACCCTGGTTACCGCCTGCGCCACGCCCAGCCTGGGCCCGCCGCCGCCTGGCGCGCCGCCGCCACCGCCGGTGGTGAGGGGCTCAGCCAATTTCTCGGCTGCGGACTTCGCGTGGTCGCAGCGCGCGGGCGGAAACATCATCGCCGGCCGGGTCACCTACCGGCAGGGACCGACCCGTTTCACCTGCGCCGGCTCCAGCGTCGTGCTTACGCCGGAGACTGCCTGGGCGATCCGCCGGATGGAGGCGCTCTATGGCTCGGCCGAGCGCGCCGCGCTGCCAAGCGACGAGGTGCGCGCGCGAACGCCCCACGCGCCGCCGGGAGACGCCGGGCCGTTCGTGAAGCGCACCAGTTGCGATGACGCCGACCAGTTCGCGTTCGGCGGCCTGCCGGACGGCGCCTGGTATGCCATTACCGTCGTCCGCCCTGTCGGAAACGCCCGAGCGCCCAACATGGCGCTGATGAAGCGCGTGGTGGTGCGCGGCGGGCGCACCGCGCCGCTGGTGATGTAGGCCATCCCACGGCCGCGCTGGCGCTGCCGTGGGACGCCGCCGAGCTAGTGCACCTGGGCGCGACCGATCTCCAACCCCTCGGCAGACCCGTGGACATCGATCACCGCGCCGTCCGCCAGTTCGCCCGCCAACAACTTGCGGGCGATCGGGTCGACCAGGTCCTTCTGGATCACCCGCTTCAGCGGCCGGGCGCCATAGACCGGATCGTAGCCGCGCTCGCCCAGCCAGTGCATGGCCGCGTCGTCCAGGGTGATGGACATCCGCCGGTCGGCCAGCAGTTTCTCCACCCGTTGGAGCTGGATCTTCACGATGTTGTCCATCTCCGAGCGGCCCAGGCGCTTGAACAGGATGATCTCGTCGATCCGGTTCAGGAACTCGGGCCGGAAGTGGTGGCGCACCACGTCCATGACGCCGGGCCGGGCCTTCTCCACGTCGTCGCCGTCGGGCAGGGCCGCCAGGAATTCCGAGCCCATGTTCGAGGTCATGATGATGAGCACGTTGCGGAAGTCGACCGTGCGGCCTTGTCCATCGGTCAGGCGGCCGTCGTCCAGCACCTGCAGCAGCACGTTGAACACGTCCGGGTGGGCCTTCTCGACCTCGTCGAACAACACCACCTGGTAGGGCCTGCGGCGCACGCTCTCGGTCAGCGCGCCGCCTTCATCGTATCCGACGTAGCCGGGGGGCGCGCCGATCATGCGGCTGACCGAGTGCTTCTCCATGTACTCG
>NZ_CADEGK010000328.1 GCF_902826855.1 uncultured Phenylobacterium sp.
AATATAATGGTCAGGACAGCGAAATCAGCGCCTTACTTGGGAAATGTGGGTTTACGTATGGTCCATTTGTTCCATCGCGGTCGTGCAGGCCGTTCTGCCCGGTGAGGGCCTTTTGCAGAGGGGCTTGTATTTCGGCGTGGCGTTCGCCTGCGCCTGTGCTTCCTACTTTCTGCTTGAGAAACCACTCCTGGATTTGAGGAAGAAGCTGGGCTCCCTGGCCAATATTAAGCCCGATGCGGCGAGAGGCTCCGGGCCGCCAGGCGACCGCGTGCCTGCGGACGCGGGTGCGTAGGGACTGTGCAGCTGAACTGGGGCGACATACCTTCACCACTGAAGCACGAGGATTAGTTCTCGGCCGATCGAAACCCTATTCGTGTGGATGCCGCTGCTGCCCTGCGGATGCAATTGGGCTTCCAGTAACCCCTGGTATCCATCCGATCCTAAACCCGCAGCGCCTGGTCCGTCGCCCGCACCAGGGCGTCGACGATGCCGGGTTCGGTGGAGGCGTGGCCTGCGTCCCAGACCACCTCGAAGCTGGCGGCGGGCCAGGCCGTCTTCAGGCGCCAGGCGCTTTCCATCGGCGTCACCACGTCGAAGCGGCCCTGGACGATCCAGCCGGGGATCCCAGCCAGCTGCGCCGCATTGCTGATCAGCCAGTCGTGCTGCGGGAAGAAACCGCCATTGGCGAAGAAGTGGCACTCGATGCGGGCGAAGGCGATGGCGAAGTCGATCTCGTTGAACTTGGAGGGCCGGGCCTCGGGTCCGCGGATCGAGATGGTGTCGCCCTCCCACTGGCTCCAGGCGGCCGCGGCCTGCGCCTGGACGCGGCGGTCGGGGCTGGTCAGGCGCTTGTGGTAGGCGCCGATCATGTCACCGCGCTCGGCTTGCGGGATCGGCGCACAGAACCTGGCCCAGGCGTCGGGGAACATCATCGAGGCGCCATCCTGGTAAAACCAGGCAAGCTCCCGCTGGGTCAGGAGGAAGATGCCGCGCAGGACGAGGCTCTCCACCCGCTCCGGATGCTTAATGGCGTAGGCCAGCGCCAGGGTTGAGCCCCAGGAGCCGCCGAACACACACCATTTCTCGACACCCAGGTGCTCGCGCAGGCGCTCGATGTCGTCGATCAGCGACCAGGTCGTGTTGTCTTCCAGGGAGGCGTTGGGGCGGCTGCGCCCGCAGCCCCGCTGGTCGAACAGCGCCATCCGCCACTTCGCCGGGTCGAAGAACCGGCGCATGGTCGGATTGATCGCCCCGCCCGGACCGCCATGCAGGATCACGCACGGCTTGCCGTTCGGGGCGCCGCATTCCTCATAATAGATTTCGTGCGGCCCTCCGGTGGGCAGATAGCCGGCGGCGAACGGCTCATTGTCCGGGAATAGCCCGCGCCGGTTCTGTCCGGAGGAGACGGCAGGCGCGGGGGTGGTGCGTTCCATCAGGCCTTTTACTTCGGGAAGCGCCTGTCCAGCCAGTCCAGCATGAGGCGGTTCACGTCTTCCGGCTTTTCCTGCTGCGTCCAGTGGCCCGATCCGGTCACCAGGTGGGTCTCCAGGTCGCCGATCAAGGCGGGCATATGCTCCGCAGCGGACGGTGGCAGCACCGCGTCCAGCTCCGCGGTGATCATCAGGCAGGGGACGCCGTCGATCCGGCTGGGCAGTCCCTCGGCGAGCTCCCAATTGCGGGTGAAGTTGCGGTACCAGCTGATCGGCCCAAAGAAGCCGCCATCGCGGAAGGCGTCGGCGAACACGGCCAGTTCTTCCTGGGACAGCAGCGGATCGCCGCCGGTCTTGCCGTCCCAGGCCTTCAGCAGGTCCCGGAAGGCGAAGGTCGAACCGGACGCGCCCTGCGGCTGGGCCGCCGCCATCAGGGCAGCCGGCTTGCGCATGAAGAAGCTCATGGTCCGCATCGTGTCCGCGCCCAGCACCGCCTCCGGCTCGCCCCGGTTCTGGAACCAGACGATGTACATGTCCGGCCCGAAGCGCTCGCGCATGCCGGCGATGGGATCGGAAGGGCCGCGCGGCATGAAGGGCGTGTTGAGGCCGATGACGCCCGCCACCCGGTCGGGGTGCATCAGCGCCATCTGCCACACGACCATGCCGCCCCAGTCGTGGCCGCAGAAGATCGCCTTCCCGACGCCCAGGTGGTCCAGGAGGCCCACCATGTCACCGGTCAGATGCGCGATGTCATAATCCGCCACTTCGCCGGGCTTCGTCGACAGGCCGTAGCCCCGCTGGTCCGGAGCGATCACCCAGCGCCCAGCGTCGCCCAGCGCCTTGATCTGGTGGCGCCACGAAAAGGCAAGTTCGGGGAAGCCGTGACTCAGGATTACCGGCACACCCGTGCGCGGACCCGCCTCGTAGTAGCCGATCTCGATCCCGTTCACGCTGGCCCGCTTGGGCGGCGGCATCATCGTCTCGAGCGCCGACATCGGCATGGTCCCTTTCCCTGGTGCGTTGCGACCAGTAGGGCATGACTGCCGTGACGTCCGCCAACGATCCCCCTGCCGCAAGTCCGCCCACGCCCTGGGGCCTGGTGATCCTGCTCGGGTCGCTGACCGCCATGGGCCCGCTGGCGATCGACATGTACCTGGGGAGCCTGCCGGACATCGGCGCCTCCCTCAGGGCCAGCCCGGGGCAGGCGCAGGCCACCGTCGCGGCCTTCCTGGCCGGGATGGCGCTGGGACAAATCTTCTACGGACCGTGGTCGGACCGCGTCGGGCGGCGGATCCCGATCCTGGCCGGCATCGCCATTTTCACGCTGGCCTCCATCGGCTGCGCCATGGCGGCGACTATCGACCAGCTTCTGGTCGGCCGCTTCGTTCAGGCCCTCGGGGCTTGCGCCGGCGGGGTCGTCAGCCGCGCGGTGGTCCGCGACCAGTTCAGCCACACCGAGACGGCGCGGATGTTGAGCCTGATGATGCTGATCATGGGCATTGCGCCGATCCTGGCGCCGCTGATCGGCAGCCTCCTGCTGGTGGTCGGCGGCTGGCG
>NZ_CADEGK010000329.1 GCF_902826855.1 uncultured Phenylobacterium sp.
GCCCCCTGGAAGGTCGATGTCTGTCACGAGGGCCCGGACGTCCGCGTCTGGATTCTCAAGCGTAGCGAGAGCGTCAGGGCCAGTGTGAACAGGTTCCACCCGAAAGCCGCCGTCCTCCAGCGCCGCCACGCCCAGATCGAGGACAGCGGCGTCGTCCTCTACGTACAGAACCAAAGGTGCGTTTGGATCAGACATGGCGCTCCCCCCGGAGTTTGCGTCGGGTATCCGAAACTCTTCAACGGTTCGGGCTTCGGGGGGTTCCCCGCACGCTCTGAAGGTGAGTTCGCAAATTTCTAGCAGAGGTTATCCAACCACCCTGCTCCATGTTAGGGTTGATCGACGAACACGCTTTGGCGGGGCCGGACCGGCCCGTCTGATCCGGCCGTCATCGTCGCCGGGTTGGCTTTCGCTTCGCGAGCCTCCGGCCCTCCAAGAAGGTGGGCGCTCTATGACTTCGCAACCGCCTCATGGCGAGGCCGCCGCCGATCTCGCGTTGGCGGTCATCGCTTCCTCAACGGCGCCGCTCGTGCTGTTGGACGGGAGCTTTGCGGTCGTGGCGGCCAGCAGCTCCTTCTATCGCGCGTTCCAGATCGACCCTGCCCACGCGGCTGGCCTCGAAATCTTCGCGCTGGGCGGCGGGGAATGGGACGTCCGCCAGCTACGGTCCTTGCTCAAGGCCACGGCCGCGGGGAACGCACAGATTGACGCCTACGAGATGGACTTGGCGCGGGAGGGCCAAGTGACCCGGCGACTCGTCCTGAACGTCAAGAACCTCGACTATGGCGATACCGACCACGTTCGACTTCTGCTTGCGGTCGCAGACGTGACCGATGCGCGCCTGGCCGGGAAACTCAAAGACGATGTGCTTCGGCAGAAGGACGATCTGGTCCGCGAGAAGGCGATCCTACTTCAGGAACTGCAGCACCGTGTGGCCAACAGCCTGCAGATCATCGCCAGCGTCCTTCTGCAAAGCGCGAAGCGCGTGGACTCCGACGAAACGCGCACACACCTCTATGATGCGCACCAGCGGGTGATGTCGGTCGCCGCCGTACAACGCCAACTGGCGGCGACCACCCTCGGCGATGTCGACTTGCGCGGCTATTTCAGTGAGCTCTGCGAAAGCATCGGCGCGTCGATGATCCGCGACCACAATCAACTCAAGCTAGAGGTGACGTCGGATGACACCCTCGCCGCCGCTGACGTCTCCGTAAGCCTCGGCCTGATCGTCACCGAGCTGGTGATCAACGCCCTCAAGCACGCCTTCCCAGGCCGCCGAAAAGGCAAGATCAGCGTCGACTATCACGCCGATGGGGCCGACTGGACCCTATCGGTCGGCGACAACGGCGTCGGAATGCCGGCGGACGCGGCGAGCGCCAAGGCTGGCCTGGGCACAAGCATCGTCTCGGCGCTCGCACAGCAACTGCAGGCGGACGTCCAAGTCTCTGACAGCCAGCCAGGGCATAAGGTGTCCATCGTCCACGAGGGTGGGGCCGGGCTGGTCACCTGACTCAGGGGCGGCCCTCTGCCTAAGCTGGGCAAACCTGGTCTAGGTCGCCGAGACAGGGAACGCACCCGCGCGGCTGACCGAGGCGGCAGGCGCCTTGCCCACCAGACCGGACGCCCAATTGCCGAGTTCGATGAGCTTGCCGAGGTCGTAGGTGGTCTCGAACCCGGCGCGTTCCAGCATGTAGACCAGGTCCTCGGTGCCGATGTTGCCGGTGGCGTTGGGGGCGAAGGGACAGCCGCCTAGGCCGCCGACGCTGGCGTCCAGGATGTCGACGCCCGCCTCGACGCCGGCGAAGGCGTTGGCCAGGCCGGTGTTGCGCGTGTCGTGGAAGTGCAGGCGCAAAGGGATATGGCCGGCGGCCTTGCGTACGGCTTCCACGCGGCGGCGGACGGTCCAAGGATCGGCGACGCCGATGGTGTCCGCGAGCGCGATCTCGGCCACGCGCATGTCGGCGGCCTGCCTGACGATGTCGACCACGCGGTCCTGCGGGACCTCGCCATCGAACGGGCAACCGAAGGCCACGGAGATCGTCATCGAGACCGGCGGATCCTCCTTCTTCCGCACGCCCATGATGTTGGCGAGCGCGGCGACCTGTTCCTCCACCGAGGCTCCCTGGTTGCGGATGCCGAAGCCGTCGGTGGCGCAGACCACGACGTTGGCTTCGTCGCAGCCGGCTTCGACGCAGCGTTCCCAGCCCCGCATGTTGAGCACCAGGCCGATGCGGGAGCGCGCAGGGTCGTGTGGCAGGGCGGCCATGATTTCCTCGGCGCCGGCCATCTGGGGCACGCGCTTGGGGTTGACGAAGGAGACCACCTCCATGCGGCGCGCGCCGGCCGCCTCCAGCCGGTGGATCATCTCCAGCTTCTGATCGACCTCGAGCAGGGTCTTCTCGTTTTGCAGGCCGTCCCTGGGGCCCACCTCCACGATCTCGATACGGCGGCTCATCGCGTCCTCACTTCACCCCGTCCTCACTTCACATTGGGGGCGACATAGACCCGAAGCGTCATCGCGTCGCCCTTGGAGTAGTTGATCCCGTCCACCCGGGCGACCTCGCGGGCCTGGCCGCCGAGGGCGGCGAGGTGGGCGCGGAACTCGGCGTCCTCGCGGCCCTCGACGACGGCGGGTCGGTTCTCGACCACCGCCTGGGCCGCCTCGGCGGGGCCGTCCAGCTGGGTGGCTGCGCCCAGGGCGAAGACCAGGCTGGGCTCGGCGTAGCCGGCGACGGAGATCGGTGCTTCGGCCACGCCCTGGCGCGGCAATAGGCGCGCGCGCTCCAGGGCCGTTTCGACCCGCGCAGAGAGCCACAGCGGCTCCAGCTTCGGGACGAATGCGGCGGCGAGCACGGTGTGGCCGGCGATCGCGAGGGCCAGCGCGGCGGCGACGGCCGGCCGAGCCGCCTGGCGGACCAGCAGGACACCACCGGCCACGCCCGCCGCGGCGAACAGGGCGCCGGCAATGACC
>NZ_CADEGK010000330.1 GCF_902826855.1 uncultured Phenylobacterium sp.
CGCCGTTGTTGCAGACCACGTTGACGGCGCCGAAGGCGTCTTACGCCCGCTCCACGAGCCCTTCGACCGCTTTGGCCTCGCCCACTTCGCAGGCGACGGCCACAGCGCGGCCGCCGGCGGCCTCAATCGCGCGGGCGGTCTCATCGGCCCGCGCGCCCTCCAGGTCGGCGACCACCTCGTTCATGCCCGCCTGGGCCCAGTTGCGGCACATGGCCTGGCCGATGCCGCTGCCGCCGCCGGTCACCACGGCCGTCAGGCGTTTGAGCTCGGTCCACTATCTCGCTTCTCCCGTCATCCGCGCGCCCATGCATCTTCGAGACAGCACGCGCCCAAGAAGCGACGCGCCCAGCAAGTCCTGCCGGTCAAGAAGCGGGGACGTCAGAATCGGTATTGCAGCTCGACGCTGACGACGCGTGGGGGCTGCAATGTGATGGCCTGGAAGTTCGACTGCTGCGGCGTACCGGTGAAGATGCTGATCGGCACATCCTCGTCGAACAGATTGCTCACGGTGCCGATGACGCTGAAGCGTTCCCCGGGCGAGCGCCAGACGGCGCGCAGGTCCACGGTCTCCCCGCTCGGGACCGACCAGTTGGGCGTATTGAACAACTGGGAATAATAGCCGTCGCGCCAAACATAGGTTGCCGATACCGACGCCGATCCCACCGGCAGGTCGAAGCTGTAGGTCGCGTTCAGACCGAACTTGTGCTTCGGCGTGCCGGGCACACTGTTGCCCACTAGGCTCTGGCCGCGGACAGTCTGGCCGGCGACGATGATCGCAGGGGTTACGGGCTGGGCGCCGGGCTGCAGACCGGCCGGATCGGAGCTGTCGACAAAGCAGCAGCCGTCGGTGATCTTCGAGCGGAGATAGGCGTAGTTCGCCTGCAGGTAGAGACCCTCGAACGGCGACCAGGCAGCCTCGAACTCCGCCCCCAGGTTCTCGACTTGCTTGACGTTGACGAGGGACGTGACCTGAAGGTTGTTGATGATCTCGGCGTTGGACAGCTGCATGTCCTGGTACTTGTAGAAGAAGATCGCGCTGTTCAGCCGCAGAGACTGGCCGATGTTCTGTTTCCAGCCCAGCTCGTAGGTGTCGATGGTCTCCTTGTCTACATTGGGATCGGCGGCGACGTTGCCGAGATTGAAGCCGCCAGATTTGTAGCCACGGCTGTAGCGGGCATAGACGTTGGTGTCGTCATTCGGCGTCCATTGCAGGGCCGCCGTGCCGGTGACCGCGCTCCAGCTGTCTTTCAATGATCGCGTGGTCAGGGTGTTGTCCGCCGCCGCCGCCACGGAGCCGTCGGCGCCGGGACCGCAGGTGACAGCGCCGCAGGTTGCAAAGTACACGTCGAACGGGAAGAAGACCCCCCCGGCGACGAAGCCGCCCGGGATGAAGCCCGTGTAGATCAAGCCCTCGACGCCGCGCTTCTTGTCATGGGAGTAGCGCAGCCCGAGTGTGGCTTTCCACTCCGGCGTGACCTGGTAATCGACCTGACCGAAGACCGCCTTCGATCGGGTTTCAAGGTGACCGATGTCCTTCACGAAATCTGAATCGGGGACAATGCCCGTGTAGAACGGTTCATCCGCGAACCCGTCCGTAACCAGGAACCCGGAGTCCTGGCTGTAGTAGTACGCTCCCAGCAACCATTGCAGCGGACCCTCGTGGGTCGAGATCACATTGATCTCATGGCTGAACGAGTCGAAATCGAATGCCGTCTTGCCCCGCAGGTCATTGCGGAAGGGGATGAACGAAGCCTCGACGTTGGGGTCCGATAGGTTGAATCCCCCATTCGCCGGCGCCGTGGCGGGGTTGGTGTCGAAATTGGCCGGGAAGGCGCCGAAGCTCAAATCGCGCGGATAGATCAGGTTGAGGTTCGCGGTGGCGTCTCGGTCGATCGTGGCCAGTGACTTATACCTATTGGCGCCAACGACATACTTGACGTCAAAGGCGTCCGAGGCGTGCCAGATCAGCTCCCCGGTAAACAGGTGGAAGTCGGATAGCTTGGTCTTCGCCTGACGGTTGGTGCTGAAATCGCGCGAGCCCCAGTTCCCGTACTGCGGGCCGATATTGAAGAAGACGTTCGGAATGCCTTGGTTGCCTAGCCCCGCGAAGCCGCCTGGCGTGTTGCGGGGATCGGGGTTGGAGACGGCGGTGCTGGCGCGAGGATGCGACGTGCGGCGTTGCGTCAGATAGCGCGCCCAGCCTTCGATCGACGAGCCCACGTCGAACGAGACTTGCGCCTCCGCCGACGCACCATGACCGTTGCCGCCTTCGTCTCCCGCACCGGCCAGATTCGTGAAGTAGCCTTCGTTCTGGTGGTCCGCGGAGACGCGCAAGGAGGCGCGCAGGTAGTCTGTCAGCGGGCCGGACACCCGGCCCTCGAAATTATACCCCTCGAAGTTGTTGGCTCCGACGCGAAACTCGCCCCCAGGCGTCTTATCGGGCCGACGCGAGATGGAGTTGAGCGCGCCGCCGATTGAGTTTCGGCCATAGAGTGTCCCCTGGGGACCGCGCAGAACCTCGGTTCGTTCCACCGAGAGCGTGGAGCCGCCGAGATACTGCGCGTCGGCGACATAGAAGCCGTCCTGGTACACCGCGACGCCGGGATCAAGTCCGAACGGTCCGAGCGACGCCTGGCCGATGCCGCGGATCGTCACCCGGCCGCCGGGCCCTTCATAGGTGACGCCGGGGGTGAAGTTCAGCTGCTGCTGGGCCGAGAGGATGCCGGTCTCCTCACGCATCTCCGCGGTGAAGGCGGTCACGGCGACCGGTACATCTTGGATGCTGGCGCTGCGTTTTTCGGCGGTGACCACGATTTCCGATACGGTACCGGCGCGCCGCTGGTCTTCCTGCTCATGCGCTTGCGATGCCAGGCCAAGGGCTGCCATCCCCACCGCTACTGAAGTGTGCTGAAAATACCTCGAACGGCGATAGCTGGACGACGTGTGTTCATCTTTCCACTCCCCTG
>NZ_CADEGK010000331.1 GCF_902826855.1 uncultured Phenylobacterium sp.
ACTGGATGCGCCCACGCGAGGGACGGTCTGGGCCGGCGCGACCCGCCTCAGCGCCGACAGACGCGTCCTGGTGCCGCCTGAGCGCCGGCGACTGGCGATGGTGTTCCAGGACCTCGCGCTTTGGCCGCATCTGTCAGTCGAAGCCCACCTGCGCTTCGTGCTGAGCTCAGTGTGCGTGCCCAGGCCGGAGCAGGAGGAGCGGATCGCCCGGACGCTCGAACAGGTGGAGCTGCGGGAGCGCGCCGCGGCCTATCCGGGGGAGCTCTCGGGCGGCGAACGCCAGCGGGTCGCGATCGCGCGTGCGCTCGTGACCGAGCCGGCCGCGGTGCTGTTGGACGAACCGCTGTCGAACCTCGACCTCCGCCTTAGGCGAGAGCTGCTGGGTCTGTTGAAGAAGCTCTTCACCCAACGCCGGATGACGGCGGTCTACGTGACCCATGACATCCGCGAGGCCGTGGCGTTGGGCGACCGCATCGCGGTGATGAACGCCGGACGCTTGGTGGCGGTGGGTGCGGTCGATGCATTGCGAAATTCGCCCGAGCCGCTCGTCCGCGAGATCCCGGAGGGGCTCACGTGGTCAGGCCTGTGAGAATGGCGGCTGTGGGGCGCTGCGGACGGCGGTCAGGAAAGCCTAACGGTTCCGCACGGTTCAGGCATCGGCCCCTTGCCGGAGGATATGCCGGCGGCGAGACTTCAACCGGCCGGATCTGGATGATATACGCCCCTGCGCGGGCCATGCGGGCGCCCGCCCATAGACGGATGTCCGTCCAAGACCCGCTCCCCTCAGGCCTCGTGCCTGGGCGTTTGGAGCGTGCGCGAATGGTCGGACTGTCTTTCACCTATCGCATGGAGCCGGGTGGACCGCGTGTCTCGGTCCCGGTCGTCCTCACAGGAGCGGCCGCATGACCGCGACGGTGGTAAGCGACGCCCCGTCGGCCGCCGAGCCACAGCCGCCGGCGCTGACCTATCCTCAGCTCTTCCTGCGCTTCCTGCGTTTCGGGCTGATGGCCTGGGGCGGCCCTGTCGCCCAGATTGCGATGTTGCGGAAGGAACTGGTCGAGGAGGAGCGCTGGATCTCCAGTGCGAGGTTCAACCGGCTGCTCGCGGTGATGCAGGTCCTGCCGGGACCCGAAGCGCACGAGCTGTGCGTTCATCTCGGCATGCGCGCGAAGGGCCGGCTCGGCGGCGTGCTGGCTGGGCTCGCGTTCATGTTGCCGGGATTTCTGCTCATGCTGGCGCTGTCGTGGCTCTACTTCGCCATCGACCTTGCCGGGTCAGGGCTCGGCGCCGCGTTCCTCGGCGTGCAGGCGGCGGTGATCGCCCTCATCGTGCGCGCCGTCCACCGGATCGGGGAGCACGTCCTCAACGATCGCTGGCTATGGGCTTTGGCCATCGGCTGCGGCGTCGCCGCCCTCCTGGGCGCGAGCTTCTGGATCACCCTGCCCGCCGCGGGCGTCATCTATGCGCTGGCCGCCTCGCGCCGCCGGGGGCTGGCGGTCCTCGCCGCGGGCATCGCTGTTGCGGCCGCCGCCGCCGTCGTGCTGTGGGTTCCCACGGCCCAGCCCGGCGTCACCGTGGCCGGCCTCGCGGACCAGGCGCGCGCCGGGCCGCTGCTCCTGTTCCTGTCCGGTCTGAAGGCGGGCCTGCTGACCTTCGGCGGCGCCTATACGGCGATCCCGTTCCTGCGCAACGACGCGGTCGGGCGCGGCTGGATGAGCGACGGCCAGTTCCTCGACGGACTGGCGCTCTCCGGCGTGCTTCCGGCGCCGCTGATCATCTTCTCCACGTTCGTCGGCTACGTAGCGGGAGGCCCCCTCGGGGCGGTTGCCATGACCGTCGGCATCTTCCTGCCCGCCTTCGCCTTCTCCCTCGTGCTGTACGATCGCCTCGAAGCCGTGCTCGAGGTCAAGGCGCTGCACGCCCTCTTGGAAGGCGTGGCTGCCGGCGTCGTCGGGCTGATCGCGGCCACCACGCTGCAACTCGCCCAGGCGACGGCTGGGCGGGTTCCTTCGCTCTGGCCGGCCTTGGCGATCTTCGCCGTGGCTTTGGCCGTGCTCTATCTGTGGAAGAGCAAGCTCAACGTCGTGGTGATCGTCCTGGCAGCGGGCCTGGCGGGTTGGATCAGCTACTAGGGATATCCGCCGGCCCGTTCGCGGCGGTCCTTGAGGGAGAAGTGTCGGCGCATGATGAGGGCAACCGCGGCCTGTCCAGTGCGGGCGTGCGCCGCACTCATCGCGGCCGTCGTCGGCATGCCCGCGTCCGCGTACGCTTTCCCGCCGTACCGCTCGACGGATGCCGGAACGGCGGATCCGCACGAGGTCGAGTTGCGCCTGGGTCTCGGCGAGATCGAACGCGACTCAGGTCGGACCGAGCTTCTCAGCCCGCTGTTGCAGGCCAATCTCGGCCTGCCGAACGGCTTCGAGCTGATCTCCGAACTGGAATACTCGCCACGCGGCGAGGGGCTGAAGGACGGAGCGCTCGGGGCCAAATGGGCGGCGCCCGTCTCGGACACGCTCAGCATCGGCGTGGAGACCCTGGCGTCGGCGCCGGTCAGCCGCTCGACCGGTGGCGTGGGCGTCGAGAGCACGCTGCTCGCGACGATACGGATGGACCGCTACGAGCTGCACCTCAATGCCGGCGGCTTCCACGACCCGCGCGCCGGCCTGGCGGAGTCGGGTTGGCGTGCGAGCGCACTCGCCGAGATTCCGCGCGGCGATCACCGCTTCGGGGTCGAGCTGTTCGCCAGGGACTCGAACCGCGGCCGGACCGACGTAAGGGTGGGTGCGGGCTTGATATACGATCTGGGACGGTTCGACCTTCGGACGGGCGTCCACGTCGGCCTCACCCCCGCCGCCCCCGACGTCGGGATAAACCTGTGGCTGACCACCAGTTTCCCGCTCCGCCAATGAACAGGAGGCCCCAACAAGAGA
>NZ_CADEGK010000332.1 GCF_902826855.1 uncultured Phenylobacterium sp.
GCGATTTCACGCGCATAGTGTTCGGCAAGGTCGGCGAAGTTCGAGAAACGGTCCGTCATGATAACCTCCAAAAGGAATTGTCTCTCATCACGCTGATGAAAGATGCCCATCGGAGGGACGCCGGAGTCAGGCAGTCAGGGACGGCGGCGCGCACGCGCTGCCGCCGCGAGGAGCGGGCGCGGGGGGAGCCGATTTTTGCTCGCAAGCCGCTAGGCGCCGCAGGCCAAAATCGGGGGGCACCCGCGATCCTTGACGGCCGCCAATCTCCCAGGCGTCATGCTATGGCGATGCTGATTTCGCTCAGCCACCGAGATGAGAGAGAGATTACGGTTTTGCCCCCGAACCCCTTTTGGGCGTTCGGGGTTAACCGCAAAACACCGCTCCTCTGCGCCCCGCCAGATGCCCCGAACGAGGTAAGTCTCAGACCCGAAGCGGGGCGCCTTGGCTGCGCCAAACGTGGCGCGGCCTAAACCAAAACGGACCCCTTGCCGGAGCCAGTCAGTCGGCCCGTGGCCCGGTGCATCGCACGGGCTCGGGACGGCGACGGAGGCGGAGTGCAAGAGTGCCGGCGGCCCAATGTGAGGAACTTCGCACCCGCAGGAGCGCGGCCAAAAGGTCGCGCGGGACCGAGTGCGACAATCTTGGCGGGGCCGCTCCTTCTCGTCGGACCCGCGTTGGCTGGCACCCCGCCGATGATAGGCATATCCGTCGCTGGAATGCCCAATGTTGATGATCGGCGGGCAGGCGGTGGCGATGATCATGATCGTCATCAGGGAGCCTTTCCGGAGGATATGGTTTGTTAGAAATATGTGTGCTAGTTTCTAACGAAAGGAGCACTCGAATCATGTCCGCCATGGCTGACAAAATCATGAAGCGCGTTCGCGCTAAAGGGCGGGGGTGGGTCTTCACGCCCAAGCACTTTATCGACTTCGGCACGCGTGGCTCGGTCGACATGGCACTGTCGCGCCTCGCGCAAGCGGGCGAGATCCGCAGGATCGGACGCGGTCTCTATGACTATCCGCGACTGCATGACAAGCTGGGCGCACTGACACCGGACGCCGATATGATCGCGCAGGCCGTATCGGCGCAAAGCGGCGATAGACTTGCGCCCTCAGCCGCCGCGGCGGCGAACAGACTCGGCCTTTCAACGCAAGTGCCGGCGAGAACGAGCTATGCGACGACGGGACGAACCCGCGTGAGCAAGGCCGCAGGCCGAAGTGTTACGCTCAAGCACAGCCGTGCGCCGGTGCTGGGTCACGCCTCGGAGGCTGCCAACGGTGTGGTCCAGTTCCTGGCCGGGCTCGGGCGCGACAAGGTCGATGCCGATGCGATTTCGCAGCTCGCCGCCCGGCTCGACGACAAGGACGTGCAGGCACTGCTCAAAGGCCGCGCGCAGATGCCGGGGTGGATGGGCGATGTCGTGCTGAAGATCGGAGCGGCGCATCATGGATGAATTTGCCCGGCGGCCTGTCGATGAACGGCGGGCGTTCTTTGCCGAAACAGCTGCGCGCCGCGATCTCACGCCGCTCATTGTCGAGAAAGACTTCTGGGTTTGCTGGACCCTGCGCCGGCTGATGGGCGTCCCCGAACTGGCTGGGGTTCTAACCTTCAAGGGGGGGACCTCGCTCTCCAAGGCATTTGGGATCATCAAGCGCTTCTCCGAGGACATCGATCTCACCATCAATCGCGCTGCACCGCTGCTCGGCGAGGTCGCTTCGCCGATGGCGAGCGAGATCAGCGGCAAGGAACGCGAACGCCGCGGCAAGGCGCTCAGCGCGGCCGCCCAAGAATGGGTTGCGGCAATTCTCCTGCCGACGCTCGAACAAGCGATCGGAGAGGCCCTGGGCACCCGCGAAGGCTGGAGCATCGAACCCGACCCCGATGACGGGGATCGGCAGACAGTCCTGTTCAACTACCCTGCTTCGTCAGGCTATGGTCTCGACTACGGCAACAATTATGGCGGGCGCACCGGCTATGTTCAGCCGCGCATCAAACTCGAATTCGGGGCGCGGGGCGATCCCGAACCCGTCGAGCGGCGGGACATTCTACCCTATGTCGCCGAGGACTTTCCGGGCGAGGTTCCTGACGCGGCAACAGCGATACCGACACTGGCGCTCGAGCGGACATACTGGGAGAAGGCGACGATCCTGCATGCGCTGCACCACAGCCGCAAATTGCGGCCAGGTCTTTCGCGGCACTACTACGACGTGTTCATGCTCGATGCTGCCGGGATCACGGAGCGGGCATTAGCCGAACGAGACCTGCTCGAGCAGGTCGTCAGGAACAAGAGCCTGCTCTTTGCCGATGCCAAGGCGTCCTATGGGACGGCGCAGCTCAGTACATTGCGGCTCTCGGTGACGGGCTCGATGCGCGAGGAACTAGCGGCGGACTATGCCGCTATGGCCGAAATGTTCATGGAAGAGCCGCCGACCTTCGAGGAACTCGTGTCCCGCCTCGCGGATCTCGAGGCGCGGATCAATGCGGCCGGCTAGCCCGCAAGGGCTGTCGGCCAGGCGAAAAGCGGATTGAGGAGACGCCTCGAATGGAATTCGATGACCAGATGCGGCGCTTCTTCGGGACCGATGATCTCGGAGCGGTTTCGCCTGCGGCTCTAGCCAGCGGCGTCGAGCGAATGCAGGTCGAGTTCGGTCTGGAAACCGACAAGGGCCGCAAGTTCGCGATGTGGTCGCTGCTCTACATGTTGGGTTCGGCACCCGACCTCGATGTCGCCTTCAAGGACGAGCGCGACCGCGATGCGGCGCGAACGTTCATGGACCTGCTCGACCAAGCAAACAACAGTGCAAATGGTTGAGCGGTGACATCTCTATTTTGCAGAGACCGTTCAGATTGATAATATATCTTATGTTAATACCAGTACCGCGAATGTCCATGTAAACTGTGTACAGTCTGGTTGG
>NZ_CADEGK010000333.1 GCF_902826855.1 uncultured Phenylobacterium sp.
GCACGCATTGGGCCTGGCGGCGGCCGGTGATGGCAGCGGCGGCCACGCCTCTGCCGTCCGCGCCGCCGGCCACCGCCCTGGTGCGCGAAGCCGACGGTTCCCTGCGCTTCACCGCGAAGCCGCCGCCCGGCGCGCGCACGCTGGAGGTGCGCCTGAAGTCCAGCACCGCGGCGCGGATCACCAGCCTGGCCGGCGTACCCCTCGAGGTTGCGCTGGCGCCAGGCAAGTGGGTCACCGTCCACTGGCAGGCGCCAGGCGACGGGCTAGACCTGGCGATCAAGGCGAGCGCGCCCGGCCGGCTGGACGTCCGTTACATCGCGACTGTGGAGCGATGGCCGGAGGGGGCGGCGTCCCTCTCTCCGCGCCCCTCGGACCTGATGGCGTGGGACAACTCCGACTCGACGTTCATCACCGGAAGCCGCGCCTACGCTTGGTGATCGGCCCGCGAGCCGCTATCCCGGCGCCATGAGCGGCGTCACGATCTATCACAATCCCGCCTGCGGCACGTCCCGCAACACCCTGGAGCTGCTGCGCCAGAAGGGCATCGAACCCACGGTGGTGGAGTACCTGAAGGCCGGCTGGACCCGATCCCAGCTCGAGGACCTTCTGGCCCGTATGGCGGTCGGCGCGCACGAAATCCTCCGCGTGCGGGGCACCAACGCCGAGGCGCTGGGGCTGACCGACCCGGGCGTCTCGGACGAGGCGCTGATCGCGGCGATGATCATCGAGCCGATCCTGGTCAACCGGCCCATCGTCGTGACGCCCAAGGGCGCCGCCCTTTGCCGCCCGGCGGACCTGGTGCTGGGCCTGCTCTGATGTCCGCGGTGCGCGCGAACATCGCCAACCAACTCAAATCGGTCGTGGCGCGCTGGGCAGGCCCGCCATCGATGGACGAGCTGAACGGAGTCCTGCGCCTCCTGTGCAAGTGGCGGGGCTACGCCCTGGCCGAGACCTTCTTCCGCCACCACGGGACGATCATCTACAGCGGCCCCTTCCAGGGCATGGATTATGTGAGGAGCGCCACCGAGGGCGCGCTCGTCCCGCGCCTGCTGGGCACCTACGAGTCCGAGCTGCACCCGCACCTGGCGGCGTTCGCCCGGGCGGGACTGGACTGCGTGATCGATGTCGGCTGCGCGGAGGGCTACTACGCCGTAGGCCTGGCGCGGCAGATGCCGGGCGTCACCGTCCACGCTCACGACATCGACGCGAAGGCGCGCACGAGCTGCGCCGAGCTCGCCGCCAAGAACGGGGTGGCCGAGCGTGTGGTGATCGGCGGCGAGTTCCAGCCGGAGGATTTCGAGCGGTTCGCCGGCCGCCGGGCGTTGGTGATGGTGGACACCGAGGGCGCGGAACTGGACATCCTGCAACCGGACCGGGCGCCGGCGCTCAGCGGCATGCGGATCATCGTCGAGACCCACGACGGCCTGCGGCCCGGCGCGCTGGCCACGCTGACGCGACGCTTCGAGGCGACGCATCACATCGTGCGCGTCGACCAGGCGGGCAAGGTGTTCGACGCCCCGGCCTGGCTGAACGGGCTCGGCCATCTGGACCAATTGTTGGCCGTCTGGGAATGGCGCAGCTTCCCGACGCCCTGGCTGGTGATGACGCCGAAGAACGCCTGACCGGACGCGAAAACGCCCGGCGCAAGGCCGGGCGTTCCGTGGCTCCAGGCCGACCGCCTCAGGAGTCGAACACGATCACCGAGCGGGCGACCGCGCCGGTCTTCATCTCCTCGAAGGCCTCATTCACCTGGTCCAGGCGGATGCGGCGGGAGATCATGTCGTCCAGGTGCAGCTTGCCGGCCATATAGGCGTCCACCAGCCGCGGCATGTCCACCGGGAACCGGTTGGAGCCCATCAGCGAGCCCTGGATGCGCTTCTCGCCCAGGAAGGCGGCGCCCATCAGGCTGACCGACTCGCCGACCGGGATCATGCCGATGACGTTGGCGGTGCCGCCTCGGGCCAGCATGTTGAAGGCCTGCTCGGCGGTCTTGGCGAGGCCAATGGCCTCGAAGCTGTGCTGCACGCCGCCCTTGGTCATCTCCAGGACGGTCTTCACCACGTCGTCGCCGCCGAGGACGAAGTCGGTGGCGCCCATCGACTTGGCCAGGTTCTCCTTGCCCGGAGACATGTCGATGGCGATGACGCGGCCGGCGCCGGCCATGGCCGCGCCATTGACGGCCGCCAGGCCGACGCCGCCGCAGCCGATGACGGCGACGGTGTCGCCCGGCCGGACGTTGGAGGTGTGGAACACGGCGCCGACGCCGGTCATCACGCCGCAACCGATCAGGGCCGCGCGGTCCAGCGGCATGTCCTTGCGGATCGAGACGCAGGCGTTCTCATGGATCAGCATCTGCTCGGCGAACGACGACAGGTTGAGGTACTGCAACATTGGGCCGTTGGCGCCCGCAAGCCGCGGCTCGTCCTCGTCGCGGCGCTTGGTCTCCGGCGACACGCAGCGGGCCATGTGGCCGGTCACGCAGTGGTCGCAGTGGCCGCAGAAGGCCGAGAGGCAGGTGATGACGTGGTCGCCCGGCTTGACGGTGCGGACTTCCGAGCCCACGGCCTCGACGACGCCGGCGCTCTCGTGGCCCAGGACCGCCGGCACGGGGTGCGGATACTTGCCCTCGATGAAGTGCAGATCGGAATGGCAGACGCCGGCGGCGGCGGTCCGGATCAGCACCTCGCGCGGGCCCGGCTTGGAGATCTTCACGTCCTCGATTTGAAGCGGCTTACCCACTTCGCGCAGCACGGCGGCCTTCATGGCGTTCCCCTGATGAACCTTTGTTGGTGACAGCCTTATCGCCGTTCAGATGGGACCCTCAA
>NZ_CADEGK010000334.1 GCF_902826855.1 uncultured Phenylobacterium sp.
GTCACCAGCGAGCAATCACGATGAAGCATTGGGCGCGGCTTGCGCCTATCTCTCCGGCACCGCCGATTGGTGGCGCTGGACCGTCGAAGAAGACCTTCGGCAGTCCCGTGAGTTTCGAGATCTCAAAGTAGATAACTTTCGAACGAAAGCCGCCCGCGATTTGCGCGATGCTCGCTTCGATAAGCGAACGCTCTCATTCATGCATCAAGCCATCCGCTACCGTGGCAAGGCGAACTACCGAGAAGCCTTGTATCTCAGCTACGGATCAAGCGTTGAAACGCTTCTCGCCAACTACGTCGCTGACTTGGAGAAAGTGCTCGCTGCATTCTTGGCAATGGCGGGCGCGTTCTGCTCGAAGAGGCTTGGCAGCACTCTCTGGAATGCGTTCGTTGCCGACGTCGATAAGTCGCGCGCGTTCACGACAAGCCCGAGCACGGTTTGGTGAGCGCACTCGCGTTCATGCGCCGATAGAAGCGTGCGCGCCCGTTGCTGCAAACGGCGACATCGCGCAGGCCCCGCACGTTCGGTTCCGTGATAAAATCCTCTCCTGCGGGCGAGTCGATTTTGAATGCGGGGGCGCAACGATGCCGACTAAAGACGGCAAAGGCCGGGTAAAATGGCTGCTGTGCGGCGCCGCGATCTCCAGCGTCGTGGGTATGCCTGCGGCTTTCCACGTCGCGCATGAGATCGGGCGCGGCGATCAGGCCGAAGCCGCCTTCCGCGAATGGATCGAATTGCGCCCGCGCGCCGCCGTAGCGTTCGACCTGATCACGCGCCATGAACGCCCCGTGTCCGGGCGCCGCCGCAAGCCGCAGCCGTATACGCTCAGCATGAGCAGCGGATCGCAGATCGCGGGCGAAGACGAGTTGTATTCCGTGCTCGATTTTTTTGAGTTTCGCGGAAGCCAAATCTGCCGGGGTCGCCTCGATCCCGCTGAGCTTTCTTCCTACCTCGGCGATGTGCCGCGCGGTTGGCTCCCCGCGATGGGAGATTTCCGCTACCGAAGCCGTGACCGGCCCGAGCTCGATGGCGGCCGGTCGGGACGTGCGCACGGTGCGACCCCGGATGAGCGCTTCGTACCTCGCATCCATTGGTCCCCCCTCGGGCGAGGGCACCGCGAAAGCCGACGCGACGGTGCCGGATGTCACCATACACCGCCGGGGCCCGGGATAGCTCCATAAAATGTGGAGGATCGTGTTCCGTGCCAATTCGGAACTGCTGCGCCGCCGGTCTGGCGAAAATGCCTCTGTCGAGAGGTTCCACCGCAGCTCGGTGACCTGGTAGGTGTACCGGAGGGTCCGCCGGTCGGTTGGTGTGGGCGGTTGAGCACCGCTGTGGGGATCCAGGGCGCCGGCCGCGTCGGACGCGGCCGGCACCCCTTGGCGGGGGGCCGAGCGATCAGGCCTCGATGAGGCCGAGCACCTCTGACTCGTCGAACGGCCCGACCCAGCTCTCGAGCATGGTTCCGTCGGCGGCGTAGAGGATGGCAGCGGGCTGACCCCGCACGCCGAGCTCGATCCAGGACTCGAAGCTCTCGTCCCACAGCATCGTGAAGGTGATCCCGCCCTTCTCGACGAAGTCCTGGGCGTAGTCGAGGTCGTCCTGGGTGCCGAGCCCGATGACGGTGAGCTTGTCTGCATGGTCGCGAGCGAACTGCTCGACGGCGGGCGATTCAGCCCGGCAGACGGGTCAATGCGGCGCCCACATCCACACGAGAGTGGGTTTGGCCGCAGGGAGGTAGCCGGCGAGTTGCACCGTCTCGCCGCTCACCACGTCGAGCACCTCGACCTCGGGCAGCGGGCTGGTGCCCGTCGACGGGCCGGTGTCGGCGGGGGTGGCCGCCTGTGTGGCCGAGGCACTCGAGGCGGAGGTGCTCGCACCGCCGGCACCGGCGCCCGTCCCGCCGGCGCCCGCTCCCTCGGCACTCGTGTCGGTGGTCGATGCGGGGGTGGTGGGCGAGCCGGCCGGTGGCGTGCCGGTGGTAGGTGAGCCGGTCGTCGAGCCGCCGCAGGCGGCGACGGTGATGGCCGTCGCTGCGATGAGCGCGGCGGCTCGTGCTGGTCGGTTCATGATCAATCCCTTCCGATGGAGATGGTGTCGTGATCGCGGGTGGTGGTCGGATGCGAGGCGGCGATCCGGTGGCTGCGGCGCCGTCTGGCCAGCAGGCCGATACCGGTCAGTACGGCGAGGGCGGCGGCCAGCGCGGTGGCGCCGATGGTGTCGAGGCGGTTGCTGAGCTGGGCGGACCAGTCGGTGACCCAGTCCACCGGCCCGCCGGCGATACGGTCGCCGCGGAGCGTGCGGATCTCGAAGTAGCCGTACCAGGCGACGTAGGCGCCGGCGATGACGAGCAGCCCGCCGGCGATCCGGTTGAGGTGCGGCAGCACCGACCGCAGCTTGCGCACGGCTCCGTCCTGGGCGAGGGCGAGGGCGACGGTGAGCACGCCGATGACGAGGCCCATGCCCACCGCGTAGGCCAGGTAGGTTGCCATGCCGCCAAGTATGTTGCCGTTGCGGAACGAGCCGCTGACGGCGGCAAGGAACACCGGAAGGGTGCACGAGAGCGACACGGTGGCATAGGAGGCACCGAAGAGGCCCATGCTGGCCAGGCTGCCGTCCTTGCCGCCGCGCTGCAGACGGGGCAGGTTCACCTTCACGGCCTTGCCGGTCACCATGGCGATGCCGAGTGGGATCATGATGATGCCGATCCCCAGGGTGATCCACGGTGTCCACTCGCCGACCGCCAGGGAGGCCCCTTCGATCGCGAGCCCGGCCAGCCCGAACACGGCGACGAAGCCG
>NZ_CADEGK010000335.1 GCF_902826855.1 uncultured Phenylobacterium sp.
CGAGTGACGGGGCTCGAACCCGCGACCTCCGGCGTGACAGGCCGGCGCTCTAACCAACTGAGCTACACCCGCGCAGAGCCTTCCGGCCGTGCGAAGGCGGGTCTGATAGGGGCGGGTCGGAATCGTGTCAACGGAAGAGTGGTCCGGTGCGCGCGCATGCGACCATCAGCGACGAACCACCCCCGGCGGGGCCGGGACCTTGGCGGCTTCCTCGATGAGCCAGGCGCGGAACTGAGCCACCGCCGGCTTCCGGGCTCCGACCGGCGTAAGGAACCAGAAGCGCGACGGCGTCGGCGCGAAGCCGAGCGGCGCGGCCAGGCGCCCGGCCGCCACGTCGCCGGCGGCATAGACCCAGGGTGTCAGGCCCACGCCCAGGCCGGCGGCGGCGGCCTCCAGGGTATAGAAGATGTGCTCGAACCCCTGGGTGTCGGGCGGGGTGGGAAGCGTGACGCCCGAATGCCCCTCCCACTCGGCCCAGGCGGTCTGCCGCGAGCCGGTGGTGAGGCGGGTCAGGCCCTCGAGGCCGGTGGGTCCGTCGCTGACCATGGCCGGGGCGACGACCGGGCCGTGGAAGTTCTCCAGGAAGGCCACGGCTTCTGCGCCGACGATGGGCGCAGTCTCGTTGACCCGGATCGCGGCGTCGAAGCGGTCGCGCGCGAAGTCCACGGGCGCGTAGGACTCGGTGACCTTCACGCGGACGTCCGGGGGGCGCGCGTGGAAGGCCGACAGCCGCGGGATCAGCCAGCGGATCGCCAGGGTGCCGACGCAGGAGAGGTGGACCTCGACGTCGACGGCGATCTTCAGGTCGGTGAGGGCCCCCTCGACCTGATCGAAGGCGGCGGAGAGGGCGGAGGCCAGGCGTTCGCCCGCCTCGGTGAGCTTGAGCCTGTGGCGGGGGCCTTCGGTGAGCGCGAGGCCGACGGCCTCCTCGAGGCTCCGGATCTGGCGGCTCACAGCGCCGTGGGTGACGAAAAGTTCGTCGGCGGCGAGCGTCATGCGGCCGCGCCGGGCGAAGGCCTCGAAGGCGCGCAGCGCGGTCAGCGGTGGAAGGTGGCGCCGGTCCACGGTCGCTCCGTCCTGTGATCTCAGCTCACAAGAAGAGCGCGGTTATATCGTTTTGTGCGGCGCCGCAATCGAACGATGTTCCCCGGCGTCGACCGGGGAGCCCCGCCATGACCGCCCACAGCCTCGCCATAGCGCCACAGCGCTTCCGGCCCGCCGCGCCCGAGCCGCTGGAGCGGGACCCAACCCTCTGGCAGTTGCTGACGAGCGAAGCGGGGCGCAATCCGTTGCGGGCGGTCACGAAGGACGCCTTCGAAGTCCCATACCGCCGCCTGCGGGCGCTGAACTTCGTCTTCCACGGCGTCAGCGATCCCGACCAGATCAAGCATGTCTTCGTCGACAACGCCGCCAACTATAGGCGGCCGCGCCTGGTCCATCGGATCCTGAGCCCGTCAATCGGGGAGGGGCTCTTCCTGGCGGAGGCCGACCCTTGGCGCGCGCAGCGGCGCATGATGGCGCCGGCGTTCCTCCCCAGCGCCGTGGCCTCCTTCGTCCCGCTCTTCGCCGAAGCCGCCGCGCGCGCTGCGCAACGGCTGGCGGGAGACGGCGAGGTCGTCGACATGCACGAGGAGACCACGCGGGCGACGCTGGCGGTGATCGACGGGGCGTTGTTCTCGGGCCAGACGGGAATGCCGTTCGACGAGACGTCGCATCTGGTTCGCGCCCTCGCGGGCGGTGGGACCGAGGTCACCCTGGGCCTGATGCTGGGAATGAGCTTCCTGGATATGGCCCCGCGGCAGCGCCGCGCGCGACAGGCGCGTCGGGTGCTGATCTCGCGCATGGCGGCCTTCATCCACCGGCGCGCCGATGAGCCGGATCCGCCGGACGACTTCGTGACGCGGCTCTACAAGGCCTTCCTGGCCGAGCACCCCCGCGACGAAGCGATGCAACTCACCCTGGACAACGCCATGACGTTCTTCGTGGCCGGGCACGAAACGACGGCCAACGGGCTGGCGTGGGCGCTCTACCTGCTGAGCGGCGACCGGCAGGCGCAGGCCTGGGCGCGGGATGAAGCCCGGGCGGCCTGGGCCGAAGCCGGCAGCGACCCGGCCGCCTTGCTCGAGCGGCTGCCCTACCTGCGGATGGTCTGGGACGAGACGCTGCGGCTCTATCCCCCCGTCCACCGCATCGACCGCGAGGCGTTGGATGACGACGAGGTTTGCGGGGCGCGGGTGCGCCGGGGCGAAGTTGTCACCGTCTGGCCCTGGGTGCTGCACCGACACAAGCGGCTGTGGGACGAACCGGAGGTGTTCAACCCTGAGAACTTCGATCCAGAAGGCAAGCGTGGGCGCCATCGCTTCCAGTACCTGCCGTTCGGCGCCGGGCCGCGCATCTGCATCGGCCAGGGTTTCGCGCAGGCCGAGGCGTTGATCCTGCTGTCGCGGTGGGTGGCGGAGTTCAGCTTCGCCCCGGCGCCGGGACACGCTGTGCGGCCGCACGCCGACGTCTCCCTGCGGCCCCAAGGCGGCCTGCCGCTGATGGTGCGCAGGCTTGGCGCATGAGGCATTCACCCGATGTCATTTCGCGCCGCACAAGGCCTGTTTGAATCGCCCGGATGATCGGTCTAGAAGGGCGCCGCGACTCCCTCCGGAGACTCATGTGAACGCCTTCCTGCTCGCGAAGCTGCCGATCGTGATTTTCGTTGGAATCGCGCAGGACCAGCGTGTCCGTTTCCACCTGTTCCGGACGAGCCTCTGCCCAATCTCCCCCGAC
>NZ_CADEGK010000336.1 GCF_902826855.1 uncultured Phenylobacterium sp.
GGAGCTTCGGCGAGTCGACGCCGAGCCGCTCCATCTCGGCCGGGCGGGGCACGATCTGGATCTCGGGTCCGGCCGGAAGCGAGGCGGGTCGCGGGTCGCGGACCGCGCTTAGCCCGCCCATCTGCCGCCGGAGCTCGGCGGCGGCCCGGTCGAGCGCCGGCCCGTCCTCGCTGGTCAGCGTCACCACCACGTCAGGTTGCTGCGTCACGCCGAGGAAGCTGAACCGCGCGTCTGGCACCGCGCGCAGGAGCGGTCGCGCGGCCTCCTTGAACTGCTCGGCGGTGAGGTCGCGCTCGTGCTTCAGCACGACCGTCATGACGCCAGAGCGCAGGTCGCCCCCCGACTGCCCCGCTCCGCCCGGGCCGCCGCCCATGCTCGCGCCACCGATGCTGGCGAACACATGTGCGACCTCCGGGCGACGACGCAGGAGCTCGGTCGCCTCGGCGACACCTCGGGTCACATCCGCAGCTGTCGCACCCGGTGCGCCCTGGATGTTCATCAGCACATAATCGTTGTTCTGCACAGGCTCGAACCCGGTCGGGACCTGCCCGAGCAGCGCGACCGATCCGACGAACAGCAGGGTCGCCCCTAGGATCGAGAGCCAGCGATGATCGAGCGCCCAACCGAGGGTCTGACGGTAAAAGGGCTTCATCTTCGGTCCGCCATGGGTCACGCGGCGCGGCTTCAGGAAATAGGCCGCCATAAGCGGGGTGACGAAGCGCGCGACCGCAAGGCTGGCGATGACCGCGACCGCGACGGTCACGCCGAACTCGCGGAAGAACTGCCCCGCGATGCCCGGCATGGCGGAGACAGGGGCGAAGACCACGACGATCGCCGTTGTCGTCGCGACGACGGCCAAGCCGATCGCGTCCGCGCCCTCCATGGCGGCCTGGTATGGTCGCTCCCCGCGCTCGATCCGCTTCTCGATATTCTCGATCTCAACGATTGCGTCGTCGACCAGGATGCCGATCACGAGCGTCAGCCCTAGCAGCGTGACCACGTTCAGGCTGAAGCCGAAGAGCAGCATCGCGGCGAAGGTCGGCACCAGTGACAGGGGCATGGCGACTGCGGCGATGGCGGTGGAGCGCCAGTCGCGAAGAAACAGGAACACGACCAGCGCCGCCAGGACCATACCCTCGATCAAGACGTGCACGGTCGCCTCGAAACTCGCCCGCGTGTCGTCGACGGTCGAGAGGACCTTAGTGAAGCGGACGTCACGACGAGCTGCGCGCAGCTTCGTCAGCGCGCGCTCGACTGCGTCCTCGACCCGGACGTCGCTTGACGCCTTGGTCTTAAGGACCTGGAACCCGACCACCGGTCGGCCGTCGAGCCGGGCGAACCGCCGCGCCTCGCTTGCGCCCAACCCGATCTGCGCGAGGTCGGAGAGCTGGACGTAGCGACCGCCTGCAAGCGGGATGGTGAGCGCGCGCAGCCGTTCCTCGGTGTCCGCTTGGCCAACGATCCGGATCGTCTGCTCGCGCCCGCCCACGTCCAGCCGCCCGCCCGGCGCGTTGACGCTGACCTGGCGAAGCGCGTCGTTGAGCTGAGGGACGGTCAGGCCGTAACCGGCGAGCCGCTCTAGATCGACGATGACGTTGATCTCCCGGTCGGTCCCGCCGACGCGCTGCACCTGACCGACTCCCGGCACACCGGAGAGCGCGCGGGTAAGCGCGTCATCGATGAACCAGCTAAGGTCCGGCTCGCTCATGTCCGAAGCCTCAACGGCGTAGGTCAGGATGGGGGCTCCCTCGAAATCAAGCCGGCTGACGGTCGGCTCGTCGATCTCGAGCGGCAGGTTCGCGCGAATCCGGTCGACCGACGAGCGCACCTCGTCGATCGCCCGCTGCTCGTCCTCGCCGATCTTGAAGTTGATGGTCGTAGTGGACGTGCCGAGCGTCACCGACGATTGGATGTGGTCGACGCCGCTTATCCCGGCCACGGCGTCCTCCACGGGACGCGTAACCTGCGTCTCGAGTTCGGCCGGCGAGGCCCCGTTCTGCGTTACCGTGACCGTCACCGCGGGAAAGCTGACGTTCGGAAACTGCTTCACCGGAAGCAGAAGATAGGAAACTAGGCCCGCCAGCGTCAGCGCGGCGAAGATCACGACGACCGGAATCGGGTTGGTGATTGCCCAGGCGGAGACGCGGAGTTGACGCATGCGCTATGATCCCGGTTCAGCGGGTTTCCCCGGCTCGGCCGGCCGCATATAATGTTAATAGATGGATGTCCATCCAATAAGAACGGAGCGGATTACTATGGAGCCTAGTTTCAGAAGACGCCCCGGCGCGCGCGCACCCGAGATACTGGACGCCGCTATGGACCTCTTCGCCGAACGCGGTTTCGAGCGGACGCGCTTTGTCGATGTGGCCAAGCGCGCAGGCGTGAGCCATGGCACGGTCGGCGTTTACTTTCCGACGAAGGAGGCGCTGCTCCGCGGCGTGGTCGAGCGGATGGCCGAGCCCGAAATGGATCAGGTGGTTGCGCTGATCGACGGCTTCCAGGGCACGACTGCCGAGCTTCTCGAGACCCTCGGGCTGTTGTGGTGGGAGCATTGCCAAGAGGAGCGGATCACCTCGCTCATGCGGGTCGTCGAGGCTGAGCTGGGCAACTTCCCGGAGCTGGCGGAGACATTCCGCGAACGCGTCTACGATCCCGTGATCGACCTTTTCGGCCGCATTCTAAAGCGCGGCGTTGAGCGTGGAGAGCTCGCCTGTGAGGATCCAACACCTTACGCCGAACTTGCCTTTGGCGGATTGAGCCA
>NZ_CADEGK010000337.1 GCF_902826855.1 uncultured Phenylobacterium sp.
GCAGCGCCTGCTGCACGCCCTCGCCCGACACGTCGCGGGTGATCGAGGGGTTGTCGGACTTGCGGCTGATCTTGTCGACCTCGTCGATGTAGACGATGCCGCGCTGGGCGCGCTCGACGTTGTAGTCCGCGGACTGCAGCAGCTTGAGGATAATATTCTCGACGTCCTCGCCCACATAGCCGGCTTCGGTGAGGGTCGTGGCGTCGGCGACGGTGAACGGCACGTCGATGATTCGGGCCAGCGTCTGGGCCAGCAGGGTCTTGCCGGTGCCGGTCGGCCCGATCAGCAGGATGTTGGCCTTGCCCAGTTCCACGTCGTTGTTCTTCGTGGCGTGGTTCAAGCGCTTGTAGTGGTTGTGCACCGCGACGGAGAGCACCTTCTTGGCGTGATCTTGTCCGATCACGTAATCGTCGAGGACTTCCCGGATTTCCTTGGGCGTCGGAACGCCATCCTTAGATTTGACGAAGGAAATCTTGTGCTCTTCACGGATGATATCCATGCACAGCTCTACGCATTCATCGCAGATGAACACGGTGGGGCCCGCGATAAGCTTGCGGACCTCATGTTGGCTCTTGCCGCAGAAAGAGCAGTAAAGCGTGCTCTTCGAGTCTCCGCTGGCCGCCTTGGTCATGGTCACATCTCACTGTTTAGACGAAGCCGGCCGGTGGTCTGACCCGCCCCGTCCCGGGGCATCTGCGCCCTGACATTGCAGAATACGCGCCGCGGGTTGTCCAAGGGTTGACATTCCCCGATCCGCGCCGGGATCACAAGCCTTCGCGCTGTATCGCGACAATGTGAGGCGCGTCGCTTGGACCCTAGGCGCCACGCCTTAGCAAATGGGAAACGCGCCACAATGGCACAAGAGCGTGAGCCGGACCTGCCGCCGGCGGCGGATCGTACGGCGGACGATGCGGACCGACCCATAGTCGCCTTCGATTTCGACGGCACCTTGACGGTGCGTGACAGCTATACGGCCTTCCTGAAGTGGCGGACGCCACCCGCGGCCTGGGTGCTGGGCGCGCTGCGGCTGGTTCCCGCAGCCCTCGCCTACCTGATCCACCGGGACCGCGGAAGGATAAAGGCGGACGCGACCAAGGTGTTCCTCGCCGGCGTGAGCCGCGAGCGGCTGGAGGCCGACGCGATCGCCTTCGCCGCGCAGTTCTCGCGCAGCCTGCTACGGCCAGACGCGGTGGCGGCATGGAAGAACTGGCGCAAGCAACAGGTGCAACTGATCATCGTCACCGCCTCGCCGGAGGAGGTGGTGGCGCCTTTCGCCCGGGGCCTGGCCGCCGACGGCCTGCTGGGCACCCACCTGGCCTACGACGACCGCGACCGGGTGAGCGGGGCCTTCGGCTCGGCCAACTGCCGGGGTCCGGAGAAGGTCGAACGGTTGAGAGCGACGTACGGCCCGGACGTGCGGCTGAAGGCGGCCTACGGCGACACCAGCGGCGACACCGAGATGCTGGCCATAGCCGAGGAGCCCTATTTCAGGGTCTTCAGCGGGCGCCCGTGAAGCACGCGACCGCCGCTGCCCTAGACCGGCTGGAGCCGCTGCTGGACCAGATCCGCGCGCTGCCGAGCCTCAGGGAGAAATCGCGCGGGACCTTCTACCTGAAGGGCCGAGCCTTCCTGCACTTCCACGAGGACCCCAAGGGCCTGTTCGCCGACGTGCGGGACGCGGGCGGCCGCGACTTCGAGCGGATCGAGGTGACGCATGAGCCGGGACAAAGGCAGCTGCTCGTCGCGGCCCGCCAGCGACTGGCCTAGTCTAAGGCCGGGCGCTCCACGGTTCGACCGAACCGACGACGGTAACCAGATCATCCCGATGCACGGCGCCCAGGACGCCCAGGGAAATCTCACGGTCCGTCAGCCAGCGCGAGCGGCCAGCCTCGACCTGAAAGCCGAGCACGACCTGTCGCAAGCGGCACCGCAGGCCCTCGGCCACTGCCCTCGCGGTCTCCAACCTGTCCGGATGGGCCGGATCAGCCGTCGCGCTGCCGAGCACCTGAACCAGCGTTCCTGCGCCGATCCGCTCGGCCAGCCGGCGATTGGCGGGCAGCCTCACCGAGTGAAACCACGCCACCGCCACATCGACGGGGCCGGAATGTGCGACGGCGGCGTCAACAGCGCTCGCAAACCCGGCCTCGTCCCGGTAGTCGCAGTCGAAGGCTTCCACCACCGCGCCGCGCCAGGCGCTCGCGCGCCGCGACAGGAGGGTCAGGCGCGTCCCCTCGGCGGCCAGCGCTTCACAGACTCCGGACAGCATGCCCGTTCCACCCACCACCAAGACGTGGGCGGCTTCCAAACCTCTAGGCGTCGTCGCCGTCGCGCTTGTCCCAGACATGGTCGACGAGGCCCCAGTCCTTGGCTTCGTCGGCGGTCATGAAGTGGTCGCGGTCCAGGGTTTCCTCGACCACCGCAAGCGGCTGGCCGGTGTGCTTGGCGTAGATCTCGTTCAGCCGCGCCTTGGTCTTGATGATGTCCTCGGCGTGACGGCGGATGTCCTGCGCCTTGCCCGAGTAGCCGCCCGAGGGCTGGTGCAGCATGATGCGCGAGTTCGGCAGCGCGATCCGCTGGCCCTTCTCGCCGGCCATCAGGAGGAACGAGCCCATGGAGGCCGCCATGCCCAGGCACAGGGTGATCACCGGGCTCTTGATGTACTGCATGGTGTCGTAGATCGCGAGGCCAGACGTCACAATCCCGCCG
>NZ_CADEGK010000338.1 GCF_902826855.1 uncultured Phenylobacterium sp.
TACCGCGGCTCGTGGCTCGACTTCGAGTTCGACGCCAAGGACATCGTCTACGTCCGCATCGACCGCCGCCGCAAGCTGCCGGCGACGACCTTCCTGATGGCTCTGGGCATGGACGGGGAGGAGATCCTCTCCACCTTCTACGAGACCATCTCCTACAAGAAGCGCGTCGAGAAGAAGGGCGCGGCCGGCGGCTGGGCCACGGCCTACAAGCCTGAACGCTGGCGTGGCGTGAAGCCGGAATTCCCCGTCATCGACGCCGACACCGGCGAGGAAATCGCCCCGGCCGGCACCAAGATCTCGGCACGCAACGCCAAGAAGTTCGCCGACGCGGGCCTCAAGACCCTGCTGCTGGCCCCCGAGGCGCTGACCGGCAAGTACCTGGCCCGCGATCTCGTCAACTTCGAGACCGGCGAGATCTACGCGGAAGCCGGCGACGAGCTGGACCCGGTGCTGCTGGCGGCCCTGGAAGAACAGGGCTTCGACACCCTGGACGTCCTCGACATCGACGACGTGTCCATCGGCTCCTACATCCGCAACACCCTGCGGGTGGACAAGAACACCGTCCGCGAGGACGCGCTGTTCGACATCTATCGCGTGATGCGCCCGGGCGAGCCGCCGACGGTGGAAGCGGCCGAAGCCATGTTCAAGTCGCTGTTCTTCGACGGCGAGCGGTACGACCTGTCCTCGGTCGGCCGCGTGAAGATGAACATGCGCCTGGAGCTCGACTGCCCTGACGACGTGCGCATTCTGCGCAAGGACGACGTGCTGGCGGTCCTCAAGACCCTGGTGGGCCTGCGCGACGGCCGCGGCGAGATCGACGACATCGACAACCTCGGCAACCGCCGGGTCCGTTCGGTGGGCGAGCTGCTGGAAAACCAGTACCGCGTCGGCCTGCTGCGCATGGAGCGCGCCATCAAGGAGCGCATGAGCTCGGTCGATATCGACACGGTCATGCCGCACGACCTGATCAACGCCAAGCCGGCCGCGGCCGCGGTGCGGGAGTTCTTCGGCTCCTCGCAGCTGTCGCAGTTCATGGACCAGACCAACCCGCTGTCGGAAATCACCCACAAGCGCCGTCTCTCGGCGCTTGGCCCGGGCGGCCTGACCCGCGAGCGCGCAGGCTTCGAAGTCCGCGACGTGCACCCGACCCACTACGGCCGGATCTGCCCGATCGAGACGCCGGAAGGCCCGAACATCGGCCTGATCAACTCGCTCGCCACCCACGCGGTGGTGAACAAGTACGGCTTCATCGAGAGCCCGTACCGGCGCATCAAGGACGGCAAGACGACCGACGAGGTCGTCTACATGTCGGCCATGGAAGAGGCGAAGCACGTCATCGCCCAGGCCAACATCAAGCTGAAGGACGGCGTGATCGTCGAGGACCTGGTCCCCGGCCGGATCAACGGCGAACCGGGCCTGCTGCAACGCGACCAGGTCGACTTAATGGACGTGTCGCCGAAACAGGTCGTTTCCGTCGCCGCCTCGCTCATCCCGTTCCTCGAGAACGACGACGCCAACCGCGCCCTGATGGGCTCGAACATGCAGAAGCAGGCCGTGCCGCTCATCCAGTCGGATGCGCCGCTGGTCGGCACCGGCATGGAGAGCATCGTGGCGGTGGACTCCGGCGCCGTCGTGGTGGCCCGCCGTCCCGGCATCGTCGAGCAGATCGACGGCACCCGGATCGTGGTTCGCGCGACGGAGGAGACCGACCCCACCAAGCCGGGCGTCGACATCTACCGCCTGCAGAAGTTCCAGCGCTCCAACACCTCGACCTGCATCAACCAGCGTCCGCTGGTTCGGGTGGGCGACCGGATCGTTGCCGGCGACGTTATCGCCGACGGCCCGTCCACCGAGCTCGGCGAACTGGCCCTGGGCCGGAACACCCTCGTCGCCTTCATGCCCTGGAATGGCTACAACTTCGAAGACTCGATCCTGATCTCCGAGCGCATCGTGCGCGACGACATCTTCACCTCGATCCACATCGAGGAGTTCGAGGTCATGGCCCGCGACACCAAGCTGGGTCCGGAAGAGATCACCCGCGATATCCCCAACGTCGGCGAGGAAGCGCTCCGCAACCTCGACGAGGCGGGCATCGTGGCGATCGGCGCCGAGGTCATGCCGGGCGACATCCTGGTCGGCAAGGTCACGCCGAAGGGCGAAAGCCCGATGACCCCGGAAGAGAAGCTGCTGCGCGCCATCTTCGGCGAGAAGGCTTCCGACGTCCGTGACACCTCGCTGCGGCTTCCGCCCGGCGTGGCCGGCACGATCGTCGAGGTCCGGGTGTTCAACCGGCACGGCGTCGACAAGGACGAACGCGCCCTGGCCATCGAACGGGCGGAAATCGACCGCCTGGGCAAGGACCGCGACGACGAATTCGCGATCCTGAACCGCAACATGACCTCGCGCCTGCGCCAGCTGCTGGTCGGCAAGGTCGCCGTCTCGGGTCCGAAGGGCCTGGGCCGCGGCGAGATCGCCATCGAGAAGCTGGAAGAGATCGCGCCCGGCCTGTGGTGGCAGATCGCTCTGGACGACGAAAAGGCCATGGCCGAGCTGGAGGCGCTCCGCCGCCAGTTCGACGAGGCCCGCAAGCGCCTGGACCGCCGCTTCGAGGATAAGGTCGACAAGCTGCAACGCGGCGACGAGCTGCCGCCCGGCGTGATGAAGATGGTCAAGGTGTTCGTGGCGG
>NZ_CADEGK010000339.1 GCF_902826855.1 uncultured Phenylobacterium sp.
TGCTGGATGCCGCCATGATATTCGCCAAGAACCTTGGTGCCCTTCTCCATGAGGACAACGCGGCCATTTTCCGAATAGACGTCGCGCGGGATGAGGCAGGACGTATATCCTGGTTGGGCCGAGTTCATCGCTGTCTGGAGGATGCACGGGATGAGAGTGCCTGCGGTCACGAGGTAGTTGCGGTTGGGCAGCATGGATGCTCGCGCTTCTCCGACGGCGGAGCTCTGGCGCAGCGCATCGAGTGCGTTAGGCTTGGCGCCAACATCGGCGTCATCGGGTCCGAGGGTCGCTTGGGGAGAGCCTGCCGATGCGCGACCGGCCACAGACCCCTGGAGAGGCTGGCGCCCACCATAAGCGATCAGTGTCGAGCGCCGCGCCTGGTCCGCGATATTCTCGCGAGCGGGCTGCGCGCCCGCTGACGGCGCCGCGCCGGGCTGCATGGCGGGCACGATCTGGCCATCCGGGCCGACGGTCGCGCTACCTGCAGGTGGGTTGAGGGCCGGCGCGTTGGGATCGACACCCGTGCCGAGCGGCTTGGGCCGCGCGGCGACTGCATCATAGGCGACGGTCTCGCGCGCGGCGAGGTCGGGACGTTTGGCGGTAGCCTCCGGCTTTGCCATCAAACTGCTGGCCGACTTGCCGCTGGGGCCAGAGTTTACCCAGAGGATCCCCAGCACCATGGCAGTGCCGGCGAAGATCAACGCGGTGTTGCGTTTGGCGACCGTCATCCCACCGATCGGATCGATGCCGCGCTCGGCGATGATTTCATCGCGCTCCGGCGTAGGATCGCCCATCGGGCGGCGTACGCCCTCTACGGGTTCGTCCATGACGCTCACTCCTTCGGGTCTTGCATGGTGCGTTCAACATGAGGCGACGCGGTGTTGGTACCCGGATCGACACCATAAGGCGTCTGAGCCTGGTTATAGATGCACAGCACCTCGCGGTTGCGCCGCAATCGAAGCTGGGCAGCCACCATATGGACGACGACGAATTCGTCGCGGACGTCAAAAGGCACCAGGGTTTCCGAGCCATCGGGCCGTACAAGATAGATAGCCGGGATTTCGTGGTTTCCCGGAAAGCGCATCACCGTGAACTGCCCGTTATCGGATATCTCGGAGGGCTGAAGCGAAGCGGCGCCTTGCACCTTATAATTAAGGTTGCGCGGACCTTCGATCACGCCGTGGTCGAGAGCGCCCCGCACGGCCGTCGCCTGGAGAGCGGCGACCCGTTGTGCTTCGCGGGCTGCGGCGAGCCGGGCCTCGCGCTCTGCGTCATCTCGCGGATAGCGGAAGCGAACCTGGAAGAAGGTATTGGCGCTCGCGCTGCCGATCGGACCGCGCCGCGCGGTCAGTTCGAAGGCATAATTGCGCAGTTCGCCGGCTTTATTGGTGGTAACGATGAGGTTGGTCGGACCGGCGCGCTCGCGGGGCTTCAGAAACAGGATATGGCCTGCGACGGCCACCTCCCAGGACACCGTATCGCCCAACGCGACATGCTCGATCGTCTCGTCACCGCCGAGCACGATCTGTGTCGCTGTTCGGAACGTGCCAACGATGCGGTAGACCTGTGTTTCCTGATATTCGACGAACTTGACCCGGGCATCGGCGGGACCGCCGCGTGGCGTGTCCTCGGCGAAAGATGGGGTGCTCAGAGCCGCGGCCAGAGCTGCAAGGGAGAGCAGCCGCTTCATCGCACCACCTCCGGGTCGGCGCGGTAATTCTCGACCTGAAAACCGAGCGGATTGCGGTAACGATCGCCTTCCGCCATCGGCGCGTTCGTGTAGCGGAAGGTGACCGTTGCAATCCAGTCGCTGCTTTGCTGGTCAGTCTCGGTCTGGACCGTGCGGGTAAAGCGCACATTGGCCACGCGGTCGTTGATGAACGCGATGTTGCGCACACGCGCCTTCAGGCCGTCGAGATCCCCCAGCGTGAAGCGGGCGCGGGCATGTGGCGAGCGCACAATACGCATCCACAGGGCGTCGGCGGGCGCGTCGTCGGCGCCGAAGCGGTCGGTGCCTGCAACCTTGGGGAAGCCATCGACGCGGGCGATGCGCGCGCCGACGGCAGCGCCTGCGTCCGCCAAGGGTGCCGTGAGCGTCGACCCGGCGGCGACGTCCGCCACCGCCTCGATGATCTTGATGTAGCCCGTGCAGCGGCACAGCACGCCGCCGAGCGCATCCTCGATATCGCCGCGGCTGGGCGCAGGCGTGCGCACGAGGAGATCGGTGGCAGCCATCAGCATGCCGGGCGTGCAGATGCCGCACTGGGCGGCACCATGCGCGAGAAAGGCGCGCCGCAGCGTATCGGTCACGCCGTCGGGGCCGGCGCCTTCGACGGTGTGGATCTCGGTGCCGTCGGCCTGCACGCTCGGCACCAGACAGGCGCACACCTGCCGGCCGTTCATGAGCACGGTGCAGGCGCCGCAGTCGCCGGCCTCGCAGCCGACCTTGGTGCCCGTGAGCCCCAGGCCTTCGCGCAGCGTATCGGCGAGTGAGACGAATGGCTCGGCCACCACGGCCTGCGTTCGGCCATTGAGCGTGAAGCTGAGGCGCGTTTTGTCGGGCATCAGGCGGCCCTCCTCGACATCTGCGTGGCGAAGGTCTGCAAGAGAGCGCGCGTGAGCTGCAGGG
>NZ_CADEGK010000340.1 GCF_902826855.1 uncultured Phenylobacterium sp.
GAAATATAATGGTCAGGACAGCGAAATCAGCGCCTTACTTGGGAAATGTGGGCTTAGGCCGGCACCGCCGCCGGCAAGCGAGAGGTCCTGGCAGGGGAACGATCCCCAGACGAGATCAGCCCTACCAGGGAGAGCATCGGCTTTGATCTGGCCGACGTCGCCGACCAGCAGCTCGCCGCCGGTCCCCCAGTTCCTCTGGTAGGTCATGCCTTTCTTCGCGTCGAAGTCGTTCGCGAACAGGCAGCTCCACCCTGAGCCTAGGCCCGCTCGCGCCATGCCCCCGCCGGCGAAGAATTCGTAAAAGCTAGGCATGTTCGCCGCCTTCCCCTTGTGTGCGACGCAGGCGATCTCTCGCCAGCTTCTCTTCTATTGCTTCGGTTATCCAAGTGTTACGAGAAACGGTACCTGGTCGTGCAGCCCGAGCGGCGTCAAGCGCGTCAAATGTTTCCGCCGGCAGGCGCAGATTGATCCGGTCTAGCGACCTGACGGTGGCGGTTTTCGAATCGGCTAACATGGCGCCACGCTGACGCCAGGTATAGTTCTTATTTTGTTCCAATTTCTATTAAAGTCAACCTCTAACGCCGTATCCCGATGGAAACCTACGCCGTTGAGCTGGTCCGCAATTTTCCCGCCGCGGCGCTAATCAACCCCAGTGCCGAGGAACTCGACAATGGGGAAGAGGACTGCCTCGCGGGTAACCTGCACTACCGCGATTTGCGGGGCTTCAGCTGGGACGACGTCGCGGACGTCCTCCAGCGGGAAGCGGCGCTCTTTGAGCGCTTTGCCGCCGCTGTTGACCGGGATCAAGAAGCAGAGCGGTTCGACGAAGAGCGTGCGGACGCCCTCGACGAACTCGACGCGATCTGGGACCTCGACCTTGGCACGGCTGCGGCCACGCTCGCTCTATCAGCTCTGGGCGCGGTCCCGGTTGCCAGCTGCAATGCGGGAGGGTTCGGCGGCCATCATGTCGCGGGATTTCCCTATGTTGCCTTCTACATTGGTACCGCGAAGGCGGCTGGGCTGATGACGTCGAAGGCTCTAGCCATCACGTAGTCCGGTGAACGACCGAGCAATTCGTCGGTCGACACGCTGCTAGCGCGGTCCATCGAGTAGACCCATGACCCTTCTGGCAAGTCGGCGACGATGAGGGGGCTGTGGGTGCTAAAGATGAAATGGCAGCCCGAGTAGGTTGCGAACACCTCGCGCATCAGGTGGACATATTTGCTCTGCCACTCTGGGTGCAGGCTCGTCTCCGGTTCATCTACCAGCACGAGGCTTCCATCGCGTAGGTGGGCAGCGATCGAGAGAAACACCGTCAGGATACTGATCTCGCCAGAGCTGGCTTCACGCAAATCGTGGCGGGTTCCGTCAGACCTCCACACATCGATCGACGACAGAGTGAGCGCGCCAAGGCGGCGGAGCAGTCGCAAAGCTTCGACGTCGAACGGCAAAGCCGGCGTCCCATCGCCAAACCGCAGATCAAGCTCCAGACCTTGCTTGGCCAAGAACGGCGTGACGCCGGCTAGTATTTCGCGCAGCGAGGCTTCGCTAAGGGCCCCTGATCTTACGACGTTCCGGAGACGCTTCAGAAGCCTCGTATCGTCTTCCTTGGCGTCATCAAGGTGGACACCGCCCTGCAGGAATGCCTGCACATCACGCCCGATCGTGGCCTTGAGCTTCGCGCGGATGCGGGGTGCGTATCCCAACAATTCGAACACGCCGCGCAGCCGAACGGCCTCGGCGGCGCTCCGCTGGCCCCCTAGCCCTTCCAGGGCGCGATAAAGCAAGGCCACAATTGAGGCGCGGTTCGTGCGATCGCGCATGCCGATGTAGTGGTAGAAAGACACGCCGTCGCGAAGTTGCTCAATATTCCCGAGCGGGATGTCGTCGCCGTCGCTAGACGGCTCCAGCGGGAATTTGTCGACTGGAGTGAGCGCCACGGCGATCACCCGAGTGGGGAGCGGCGTCGGTGCTTCCAGATCTTCGAGCGTCAGCGATTCAGTCGGGTGGCCGCGCAAAGCAACGCGGGTCCCATCGCAGAGGTATTCAAGGCAATCAAGTCGAGCATAGCGGTCGCGCCCGGACCCGCCGCGGTACATGCTCGCGAAGTCGCTCGCGATATTACCGAGCAGGCGGCTCTTCCCTGATCCATTGTTGCCGATGATAATTGAATAGTTGCATTCCGACCCACCCGGCGCGTTCGGATCAGAGAAGATGACCGTCGGAGGCAGACTGCCCCTCAATTGTAATCCGCCATCGGGCGCTGCACCGCCGGCTCGTATTAGTCGAAAGGTATGGGCCATCGCAGGTCGACTCAATCGAGAGGGTGTTGCTCAGCCTACGAGGTTGAATACCTTGGTCGCAACCTGCGGTCGGAAGGAGTCGACCGGCTCCAGATCTACGGACGAGCCTCAACGCAGCACCCAGAAACCCGACCTTCCCGAGGTCGCAGTTGAGTCACAAGGGCTCATACGCTCCCCACCCCCGCCGTTGACTCACATCCCCCCGCCTGTATAACCGCCCACCTCTCGCCCGCGGGCCCTCCTGCGGGCGCGTTTGGTATTGCACAAACTCTAGTATTCCGAAGGCGCGAACGATGTACGCGGTGATCAAGACCGGCGGCAA
>NZ_CADEGK010000341.1 GCF_902826855.1 uncultured Phenylobacterium sp.
CTCGGATACAGGCGATCTTCACCTCAAACGCCACGCCACTTGGGGAATGCAGGGTTGTATGTGGCGGCGCGTGAGTAAGGGGAACACCAAGTGGCCGAGAACAAGACTTCGGAGCGGGCTGCGGTAAGCAAGGCCGTGGATGCAGTGGTCGTGGGCGCCGGTTTCGGCGGGCTCTACATGACCCACCGGCTGCGCCAGGCCGGACTGTCGGTACAGGGGATCGAAGCCGGCTACGACGTGGGCGGCACCTGGTTCTGGAACCGCTATCCGGGCGCGCGTTGCGACATCCCTTCGCTCCTCTACTCCTACACCTTCGACGATGGGCTGCGCGACGAGTGGCGCTGGAGCGAGAAGTACGCGCCGCAGCCCGAGATCCTGGCCTACGCCAACCATGTGGCGAACCGGTTCGACCTGCGGCCCAACTACCTGTTCGAGACCAAGGTGATCCGCATGGCCTTCGATGAGGTCAAGCAGCGCTGGCTGGTGGAAACCGACCGCGGCGACAGGATCGAGGCCCGCTGGGTGGTTACGGCCACCGGCTGCCTTTCGCAGCCGAAGGCCGTGGATATCCAGGGCGCAGACAGCTTCGAGGGCGAGAGCTACTCCACTTCGCGCTGGCCGCATGGGAGCATCGATTTCACCGGCAAGCGGGTGGCCATGATCGGCACCGGCTCGTCCGCTATCCAGTCGACGCCTCTGATCGCCGAGCATGCGGCGAAGGTGACCGTGTTCCAGCGCACGCCGAACTTCAGCCTGCCGGCCAAGAACCGCGAACTGACCGACCAGGAAATCGCCGAGTTCATGGCCGGCTATCCGGCCTACAAGGAAGCGCTGGCGACCGGAAGCCCCGGCATTCCGCTTCCGCCGGAGGGCTGGGCGCCCAGCGAGGCGGAGCTGCGGCAAGCCGCCGAGCACCTCTGGAGCGGCGACGGGCTGCTGTCGCTCGCGGTCCTGCCGAACCTGACGCGCGACGAGCGCGTGAACAAGATCGGCGCCGACTATGTGCGGGCCAAGATCAAGGAGATCGTCAAAGATCCGGAGCTCGCCGACAAGCTGACGCCCAAGGACTTTCCGCTGGGGACCAAGCGCGCCTGCGTCGACACCGACTACTACGCCACCTTCAACCGCGACAACGTCGAGCTGGTGGACCTGCGCGAGACACCCCTCGTGGAGGTCAACGCCACCGGCGTGAAGACCACCGGCGCGCAGTACGACGTCGACGTCATCGTCTATGCGACAGGCTTCGACGCCATGACCGGGGCGCTCCTGAACATGGATATCCGGGGCCGCCAGGGCCGCGCGCTCCGCGAGGCCTGGGCGGACGGCCCGAAGACCCTGCTGGGCCTCCAGATCGCCGGATTCCCGAACCTCTTCACCGTCACCGGGCCAGGCAGCCCCTCGGTGCTGTCGAACATGATCACCTCGTGCGAGCAGCACGTAGACTGGATCATGGGCGCCATCGAGCACATGCGGAAGAGCGGCAAGTCGACCATGGAACCCAAGCCCGAGGCGCAGGAGGCCTGGGTGCGGCACGTCAACGAACAGGCGGACCAGACGCTCTTCCCGAAGGCGAACTCCTGGTACATGGGCGCCAACGTACCGGGCAAGCCACGCGTGTTCATGCCCTACGTCGGCGAAGGCTATAAGGTTCGCTGCGACGAGGTCGCCGCCAAGGGCTACGAGGGTTTCGAGCTCGCCTAGGCATCGTTCCGGCCGTTCCTAATGGGATGGTCACGCGCTCTGTCCATCACCTGGGACAACTGGTCGCAGGCCGGCGATTAACCCTCCGAAAGGAGGTGTCGTGCCATCCACTAGGTCCGGACTGATGGGATCGAGCGTGACCTCCTCCAGAGTACCCTCGCCTGGCGCGTCGAGCGGGCCGCGACTGTTTGAGATCGCGTTCGAGAACGCCCCCGCGCCGTTGGCGGTGCTGGGCGGCGACGGCCGCCTTTTGCGGCTGAACCGCAGCTTCCGTGATCTGACGGGCTATGCCGCGGGGGAGCTTGACGGCAAGGGCATCGAGACCCTCGCCCACGGCGAGGGCGCCAGCGTCCAGACTCTCGTCGAACGCCTCTGCGCCAATGCGCTGGCCTCCGACAACCGCGCGGAAGCCTGCTGGCGCCGCCAGGACGGCAGCACCCTCTGGGTCAGCCTTTCCTGCGAGGTCATCCAGGAGGAAGGCTTCGCCCCCTGCGTCGTGCTCCACGCGGAGGGCTTGAACGGACGGTACGGCGAGGAGGAGGGGCACAGGCTGCTGGCCAACAATGTCAGCGACATCGTCAGCGTCTACGGCCCCGACGGAGCTTGCGAATACATTTCTCCATCGGTCGAGCGCGTGCTGGGCTATGCGCCCGCCGAGATGATCGGCCGACAGGCGACCTACCTGGTCCCCGCCAAGGGCCACGGTCACGGCCGGACCGCCGCCGCAAAGGCGGGCGGGCAAGCCCAAGGCTCGTCTGCGACCCACCTTGTCCCGATGCGGCGGAAGGACGGCGTCGAGGTCTGCGTGGAGATCTCGACCCGGCGGACAACCGGCCCCGACGGCCGGTCCCTCATTGTGGCGGTGACGCGTGACGTGACCGATCGGGTCGAGCGCGATCACCGCTTCCACCTTATCGCCG
>NZ_CADEGK010000342.1 GCF_902826855.1 uncultured Phenylobacterium sp.
AGGCCGCAGGTCTCGTCTGGCGGTACCGTGGTCCTGACAACTACTACGTGGTGCGCGCCAACGCCCTGGAAGACAATGTGGTCCTCTACAAGGTCGAGAACGGCAAACGCATCGACCTGCCCGTCAAGGGCGTGAGCGGAAAGACCTACGGGGTCGACGCCGACGTGCCCCGCCAGGCCTGGGGCACGCTGCGGGTCACGGCCCGTGGCCCCCTGTTCGAGGTCTACCTGGACGGGCGCAAGCTCTTCGAGGTCGAGGACGTCACCTTCCGTGACGCCGGCAAGGTCGGGTTGTGGACCAAGGCCGACAGCGTGACCCAGTTCGACGACCTCTCGATCGCCAGCCTCGACACAGCACCACGCTGACAAGGGAACAGCTCATGCGCCACCCTCTTCGGATGCTCGTCGCGGTCGCGCTGCTGGTCGCGGCCGGCGCTTGTTCGGAAAGGCCGCCGAGCAAATCGGAGGTGGTGGTCTACACATCCGTGGACCAGGTGTTCTCGGAGCCCGTGTTCCGCCGCTTCGAGGCGGACACCGGCATGCGGGTGCGCAGTGTCTTCGACACGGAGGAGACGAAGAGCACGGGCGTCCTGAACCGGCTCATCGCCGAACGCGCCAATCCGCAGGCCGATGTGTTCTGGTCAGGAGATCCGGTCCGGCCGTTCCTGCTGGTTGGCCGTGGCCTGGTCGAACCGTACGCGCCACCGAACGCAGCCGCCATCCCGCCGGGTTTCAAGAGCACGAAGGGTCTCTGGACCGGGTCAGCGGCGCGCGCCCGCGTCCTGCTGGTCAACCGCGAACGGCTGGCGGGCCGCCCGGCGCCGCGATCCGTGCGCGATCTGGCCGATCCGCGCTGGCGGGGCCAGGCGGCCATCGCCAACCCGCTCTACGGCACCACGACGATGCACGTCGCTGCCTGGTTCACGGCATGGGGAGACGCCGAGGCCACACGCTTCCTGGATGCGCTCAAGGCCAACGACGTGCGGATCGCCAGCTCCAACGGCGAGGTCAAGCGGCTGGTCTCTTCGGGCGAGGTCGCGTTCGGCCTTACCGACACCGACGACGCTTTCGACGCGGTCAAGAGCGGCGCCCCGGTGGATATCGTCTATCCGGATCAGGACGGCGACGGCACGCTCGTCATGCCCAGCAGCGTCGTGCTCATCCGCGGCGGGCCGCACCCCGAGGCGGCTCGGCGTCTGGCGGACTACCTGGTCTCGCCGCAGGCGGAGCGCATGATGGCCGACGCTGCGGCTCACATGCCGTTGCACGCCGATGTGGCGACGCCCGCCCATGTGGTGCCGGTGGGACGCCTCCGCGCGATGAACATCGACTATGCCGCGCTCGCCGCGGCCATGGATCGCATTCAGCCGCAGCTCCGCAAATGGTCCGGGCTGTAGTCCCGGCGCGCGTGAGCGCGCGAGGCCTTGCACTCGGCGCGGCTGGGGTGGTGGTGGTCGTCGCCTGCCTGGCGCCGTTGCTCTGGCCCCTGTTCGCCATCTTCGGCGGAGTGGTCGACGAGGCCGGGGCCAGCTTCGCCCCCCTCCTGACCGCGGAGCCGTGGCTGCTGCTGGCCCGCACGCTGGCGCTCACGGCCGCGGTGCTGGCCGTCACGCTCGCCATAGGCCTTCCCATGGGCTTCCTGGTTGCGCGGACGGACACGCCGGGGCGACGCATCGCGCTCGTCGCGCACGCCACGCCGATGTTCATTCCCCCCCTGTTGCCGGCGCTGGGCTGGTTCTACCTGTTTGGCCGGAATGGCCTGGTCGGCGGGGAGACCTCCGCCAGCCTTCTGTTCAGCGACCTCGGCGCCGTGCTGGTGCTCGGGCTCACGTTCGCACCGATCGTGACCTCGCTGGCCGCGCTCGCCCTCTGGAACGTCGATCCGTCGCAGGAGGAGGCCGCGCGCTTCGTCGCGCGGCCTCCACGGATCGTAGCGCGAATCCTGCTGCCGGCGATCTCGCCCGCGATCACTCTGGCCGCGGTGGTCGTGATCGCGCTGACGCTGTCGGAGGTGGGCGCGCCGATGTTCCTGCGCGTGCCCACCTACGCGGCCGCGGTCTTCGCCCGGTTGGGCGGAGTCGATTTCGCCCCCGCCGAGGCCTTCGTGCTCCTGCTGCCCGTCCTGGTCGTGGCGCTGGGGCTCGCGGCCGTGGAGCGACGCAGCGTCGGCCGTCGTTCATTCTCCGTCCTGGGCCTGCGCAGCTTCCGGAGCGCACCGTTCGCGCTTGGCCGATGGCGGTGGCCGGCTGCGGCCTTCTGCTGGAGCGTCACCGCATTGTCGGTCGCGCCGCTCGTCGCGCTCGGCTGGCGCGCCGGCTTCGACGGCTTCGCGGAGCTGCCGCTCTGGATCGGCGGCGGGGTCTGGAACAGCCTCGTCCCGGCGGGCTGGGCCGCGTCCGCCATCGTGGTGCTCGGCGTGGTGCTCGGCCCGCTGCTGAGCCGCAGGGATCGCGTTGCGAGCCACCTCGACCGGATCGCGTTGCTGGCCTTTGTGGCGCCTGGCGCGCTGCTGGGTGTCGGCCTGGCGGCGATCTGGAACCAGCCGGGAACGGCCTGGGTGTATCAGACGTCGGCCATCATCGCGCTGGGCTTCGTCGGCCGGTAT
>NZ_CADEGK010000343.1 GCF_902826855.1 uncultured Phenylobacterium sp.
GGTCGGGTTCATGAGGTCGTCCCTTCGTATCTTTTGGCAACGCCTGCCGCCGAGCTCAGTTGCCCGAGCATCAGGGTCTACTCGCGCTCTTGCAGGCGATCCGGCGGCAAAGGGCGAGGCGTGAGGGCACGGGTCTGCTCAACGCTCGAATGTCAGTGTGGTCAGGTCGAGGCGGAAGCGGGCCCCGGCTTGTGGCGGCGGCGCCATGACTGCAGCGAACAGCATGGTCCGGCCTCGGGCGCTCTCCGTCAGGCTCAAGCGACCCCTGTCGTCAGTACGCGCCTGCTGGCGCTTGCCGCTCGCGTCGACGATCGCAACAGGGTGGCTCGGCGCAGGCTGGCCCTGCGCAAGCAAGAGATACTCTCCAGGCCTCTCGCCGGCCACGAACTCCAGGTCCAGGCCAGCGGGGCGGCGCAGGTCGTCGGTCTCGGCGCAGGCGTCGACGCAAAGCACCGTCTTGGCGAAGCGGGTGGAACTAACCTGAAGGGCGGCTGAAGCCGGCAGCGCCCGTGCGGCGCCGGCGGCCGGGCCTTCCAGGTGGTACTCCGCAAGGATCAGCCCGATCCGGTCGTGCGGGTACTCCACGTCCCGCGGCGGCATCGCCACTGTCAGAACCGCATCGCCTCTCCCCTGCGGGCGATAAGACAGGCGCGCGGCAGTCCCGGTCCCCGTAGCCGTGAGCTGGCTGGCGGAGCCTCCCACTCTCACCAGCCGTGCTCCCATCCGATCGACCGCGACCACAGTCTCCAGCTTTGGAAAGCCCGCTGAGACGGTCGCATCGAGTGTCACCGTCTGCCCGAGCGCCGGGGTGAAGTCGCTCGGCAGAAGGAACAAGTCATGGGCGGCGGCTGGGGCGGCAAGGCCGAGGGACGCGATGGCGGCAGCGACGCCGAGGGGCGCCAGCGAGGGTACGTGCATCAGGGAGGCTCCAGGTGGATTCCGGTAAGGCCGGGGAGAAGCGGGCGAGGCCATGAGCGCGCTCATCAGAAATTCAGATGGTCGAGACCGCGCACGAGGGCGCCGCCCATGAAACCATTGATCGCGATGGCGGCGACCGTGCCGGTGAGCAGCAGCGCGTAGAGCCAGCCTATCGCCCGCCCCTGCCCCTTGAGCCAGGTCTCGTGCGCCCACCAGGTTCCCAGCGCCAGCAGCGCAATGGAGGTGCCGAGTGTCTGGTGCGCTGTGTGGAGGCGATCATATCGCCCATAGGTCCAGCCCATAGCCATCCAGCCCAGGACGATGGCGGCGAGGGCGGAAAGCGCGCCCAGGCCTACCATGATCCGCGTGGCTTCACTGAGCCGCGCCTTGCGGAGGAGCACGGCGCGGGCCTCCAGGAGGCCTGCCACCAGGAAGAGCGCGATAGGAAAGTGGACCAGGCTCGGGTGCCACTTGCCGAGCCAGTTCACGAGGCGACCGCCGAAGGTCTTGGGAGGCGCCTCGTCCATCGCATGACCTTCCGCCGCCATCTGCGCCTCGGGAGACGACGGCGCGCCCGCGGAGTGCTGGGGCTGAAGGTAGGGACCGCCTGGGTCGGCTGCGGGAGCCGCGTTCGCAGCTTTGGGATGTCCTTCATGAGCGGCCGCAGGCCAGGAGAGTGCTGAGACGCCAATCAACGCGCTCAGGCAAATCACACGCAGCCAGTGCGGTATGCTCATTGAAGGGCCTCCGTCTATTGAATACGCGCCGCGCGCGTCCTTCCCTTGAGACGATCTGTGAGCGCCCGAGCCCGCTCTGCAATCGGGTGAGCGAGCTATCCTGGCGAAGGGAAGGCGCGCAGCTTCGTGGCGAAGGGACCGGCGCCTGGAGGGGCTCCAGCTACAGACGCTTCAGGATGGCCTTCATCTGGGCGATCTCTCGCTTCTGGGAAGCGACGATTCCGTCTCCACCATAGCAGAGCTGGCGGAGCTCGGCGTCGCGGAGAGCCGCCTGGTTGCACATCAGAAGCGCGCCGGAATGGTGTGGGATCATGGAGCGCACGAACTGGCGATCACCGACCAGTCCTTGCTGGCGGATGCCGACCAGAGACAGAATGAACACCGCCGCGAACAGCGCGTAGAGCGCGATGTTGATCTTGGTGTTCGGGTACATCGAACCCATTGTTAGCAACATGACGGCCGCCATCGGCGCCCACATGACCAGAGCCATGTAGAAGAAGTTGATGTTCTGAACAAATTCTCCCCAGCTATAGATCATCGCAAACATGGCGAAATACATGATCGCTAGGGAAAGCGCGAGATTGACCCCCAGCATCATGTACTGGTGGGATATCATCTTCGGGTCCATCGACTTGTGGTGGGCGTCTTCCATCTTCGCGTCTCCATCACCTGCTATCACAGCGTCCGACGGGCTCCGCCGTCGACGCCGCCTCATCCTTACGCTTCGCGCGAAGCGCATGACAGCGCGGCTTCCCGGAACGAGACGACAGGCGCGACGCTCGTGACCCTCGCTCAGCGCGAAGGCCGAGAGGCGCGTCCCGGCTCTATGACCTTGGGCGTAAGAGCGGGGCCTCCACTCAGCCGAACAGGTAGTCGCCAAAGATCAGATTTGATCCGGCCGCCGTGATCTCCGGATCAGTCTCGAACGCGCCGGCAGCGCCCATGTCG
>NZ_CADEGK010000344.1 GCF_902826855.1 uncultured Phenylobacterium sp.
CGGCTATCTGGGCGAGCTTGGCGTAGGATTCCGCCCCCTCCCGCAAACGCCCCCGCAAAGCTGGAAAAGGCGCTGCGGACAACGGCGGCGGCACAGGCGAAGCTGGCGCAGGCGGCTCGCAGGACTGAGGCCGGGCAGCGCCGCACCGATACGAGAGGATGGGTTGTGCAACGCCGCGAACGCACCCGCCACCTGATCGAGCTGGGCGGTCTCGTCCAGAAGGCCGGCCTGGTCGATCTCGCTGACGACGATCGCGCCACCCTCTACGGCGCGATGCTCGAACTCGCGGCCAAGGCGTGCGACGACGGCAACGCGCTCGCGCTCTGGAAGCGGCGCGGCAAGCGGGCCTTCGACGCGGAAGCGGAAGGGAGCGAAGCACAATGAGCACGCTCGATGTCGAGGCGATACGGGCAGAGGTCCGCGCGCTCGACTATGAGCGGGGCAGCTCGGCAGACGCGGCGATGTGGCGCGAGGATGATGCCGACGCCCGCGCCAATCTCGCGATCGAGGGCATGGCGCTCACACCTGACGACGACGCGCTGTTCGACATGCTGCGTGGCGAGGCCGTGCCACCTCCCCTCGCCACCGCGATCGTCCTGAAGCTGCTGGGCCATCCCGACGCCGATCCGGCGCTCGCGATCCCGCCGCTGCCGATCGGGGCGGACTGACATGGAATGATTCCGCCAGCTCGGCCGCGCGCTCCGCAACCTGGCGCGCATATCGCGCCAGAACCCGGTATGGGCGATCACAGCCCTCACCCTCAGCCCCCATCAAGCTGATCCGCCATCTGCTAAGCGTGGCGCTCCTGCTCCTGATCGTCGGTACCGTGCTGGGCTGGGGATGAAGCTCGTCCTCGGCTCGCTGCTTGGCCTGCCGCACGATTCCAACATCTATCAGACGGTGATGACGCTGACGGCGCTCGTCGTCATCCTCGTCGGCCTGCGCGCGCTCTTTCAACCCCTCATCATGCGCTACGGCTATGACGATAGCGACGCCACCCACGGCTCGACCCGCTTCGCGACCGACGCCGAATCCACCGGCAAGGGCGTCGGTACGATCATCCCCAACCTGCTCACCTATCCGGGCTCGGTGATCTGCATCGACCCCAAGGGCGAGAACGCGCGCGTGACGGCACGCCGACACGGGCAGTTCGGCCCGGACCACGTCCTCGCTCCGTTCGGGGTGACGGGCCAGCCCTCGGCCGCGTTCAACCCGCTCGACCGGATCGACCCGGCCGGCCTCGATACCGCCAACGCGGCGCAACCTCGCGACGCTGCGCGATCATCTGACGCTCGACGGCAAGAGCTTCACAGCCCTGCTTGCCGCTATGCAGGGCGTCGACGGCCTGGTCGCGCGCGCCGCCAACCGCCATTCGGCTAAGTCTGCTCGCGAGGCGGCCGGCGTGCTCTTGGCCGCCTCGATCCGGTCGAACGCGCAATGGGGCTGATGGCCGGCTACGGCATCCAGCTCTGGCCGATCCTGCAAGACGTTCACCAGCTCCGCGCCGGTACTTTCCTGTCCAATGCCAGCGTCCTACAGGTGTTCGGCGTCAACGACCATGACAGTGCGAAACTGGTCTCCGATCTGCTCGGGCAGGAAACGGTCGTGTTCAAGACGATGAGCCGCGCGCTCGACGCGGAAGAAACCGGCCTGTCGTTCGGCACCCAACATGTCGGCCGGCCGCTGCTCACCCCCGATGAGGTCCGCGCGCCGCCCGGCGATCTGGAATTGCTGTTCCTCGCCGGACAACGGCCGATCATCGCGACCAAGCTGCGCTATTTTGCCGATCGCGAGTTCGATCCGGCGTAAAGCCGTTTAAACGGCGCGTGGCCATGCTCGCCGCTACTCGATCGCTATCATTTGTATATCACTCCGCGCGCAGTCGTGAATCGCCGAGTGGGTTCATCTTCGCGCCACGGCGGGCTCCGGCGCGGCCTGGCGCGCGAGCGGTGAGTTTTGGGGTATGGGCTCACCGTTCGCCGACGAGCTGGCCGGCCTCGATCGGCGCGGGGATCTAGGTTCGGCGGATCGACACCCTGGAAGGCCAGGGACGTGCGGGCAGCGAAAACCTTCCCCTGCCCTGCCTGATGTCCAGAATCGCGCCCAGCGGCTCCGAAATCGACCCCCAGCGCCGCCATCTCCGCGTGACGTGCCCTCCCTTATGAAGCGCTGCCTTCTCCACATGGCTTTTCTGGAAAGCCAATTCGACGGTTGGGTTAGGGGGTGAGCATGAGGGAGAAGGGGGGACGGTGGGGGGCAAGTGCGCAACAAACACTCGTCGGCGTAGCCGACACATTCGTATCCGGGGGATGCCGGGTGGGAGGATCGCGTCAGCGATCCGGGGCGGCCAAAGGCCGCGAGCCGGCGGGGGCGAAGCCCCCAAGAGGCGGTGCTTCTTCTTTCTCTCGCTCTCCGTTCGGCTCGGTGGGAGTTATCCACAGGCAGGGCCACCCCCAAAACTCACCGTTGGCGTTCTAATTCAAAGATTCTTCTTAGATTCTTGATTCAGGGGTCCACAAACCCGCAGAAAACCAGGGAAAATCGCCTCGAAAAGTGAGTGTTGGGGTCGAGTCGCGTGAGTTTTGGGGTAGCCAAAAGTGAG
>NZ_CADEGK010000345.1 GCF_902826855.1 uncultured Phenylobacterium sp.
CCAATTTCCCTACTCGAAGCGGTAGGTGAGGGTGACGCCGTACGTCCGCGGCATGCCGGTGTAGCGCAGCAGCACGTCGTTCACGTGCAGCGACGAGGTCCAGTAGTGCTTGTTGGTGGCGTTGCGCATCCAGGCCTGAACGGTCCAGTCGCCAGCGTCCACGCCGGCCCGGAGGTCGACCAGCGCATAGCTGGGCAGCTTCAGCGGGTCGTTCGGGCGGTTCAGCGGGCAGGGGCCCACCGGCGTCGGCGAGACGGCGCCGCCGCAGGTCAGGAAGATCGGAGCGCCGCCCGGACCGGACCGGAAGGACGGGATCGGGTTCTCGTTGACGAAGAAGTTGTTCGTCTTGGAGAGGAATTGAACCGACCCGCCGACGTAGGCGGCCATGTCGTCGTTGATCGGCCAGCGGTACTCGGCATCGACGGAGCCTTGCCACTTCGGCGCCAGCGGGAACGACTGGCCGGTGAAGTCGGCGTACTGGTTGAAGGCGTCGAAGTTGTAGAAGTTGCCCGCCACGCAGTTCACGAAGCCCGGCTGACCGGACACCAGTTGGGCGGGCGGCGGGAGGCAGGTGTTCTTGCCCGACTTCAGGATCTTGGTGTCCTGGAAGCTGACGGCCGGCCGCAGCGTCAGGCCCTCCATCCAGTCCGGCGCATAGACCGCCGAGACTTCGAAGCCGAGGACCCGCGACTTGGGCACGTTCACCAGGGAGGGCAGCGCGCCGAACAGGACGTCGCTGACCGCGCCGAGGATCTGCTTGTTCTTATAGTCGTAGTAGAACGCCGCGGCGTTGAACTGCAGCGTCCGGTCGAGCCCGAGCAGCTTGGTCCCCACCTCGTACGATTGCAGCGACTCCTGGACGACCGGCAGGGTCTGCTGGATCGTCGCCAGGGCCACGGTGGGGAACGAGCCCGCCTTATAGCCCTTGGAGATGTTCACATAGGCCAGCTGCTCATCGGCGAACTTCCAGTTCAGACCCGCCTGCCAGGAGATGCTGTCCTCCTTCAGGCGCGAATAGAACAGCTCACCGTTGGCGGGCGAGTTGAACGTCGGGCCGGGGCCGGTGGACGCGCAGCTCCCGGGCGGTGAGAGCACCGGGTTGGTGCTGCCGAGGAAGGACTGGAGCGTGAAGGCCACGAAGGCCCAGGTGCCGTCGCCGCCGTCGTTGCCGCAGACGCCGCCCAGCTTGCTGTACTCGGTGTAGCGGATGCCGCCGACCGCGAGCAGGTTCTCAAAGATCGGGTACTCGACGTGGGCGTAGGCCGCGTAGGTGTCGGTCTCCTGGATGTCGGTAGGCTTCGTCGGGCCAAGCGCGAGCGCGAACGTGAACGCACCGGTGACCGGGTCGATCGCGAACACCGTCGGGCTGGCGGTCGAGGCGTTGTAGGTCTGCAGGAACTGGTCCCAGGTCTCGTCGTACTCATAGTTGGCGCCGACGAGCCAGGAGCCCTTGCCGCCGAAGGTGCCGGACAGGCGCACCTCCTGGAAGAAGCTCTCGATCTTGCCGTGCTGGACGTTCTGGTAGTCCTGGATCGCGATGCCCGAGCCGTCGATGGCCTGGATGCGGCTGAAGCTCTGCGCGCTCGAGAGCGTCGTGAGCGTCATGTCGTTGCCCAGGTCGAACTCCATGCGCAGCGACGGACTGATATAGGTGTTGTCCTTGCGCGCCGGCTGGCAGCTCGTGGGCTGCCCGCCGAGTTGCACGACCGAGCCCGGGCCTTGCGACAGCGGCGGCACGGGGAACGTGGGATTCACGCTGGCGACCGTGGCCCCGAGCTGCTGGTTCTGGATCGGGTTGAACGGCGAGTTGTTGACGCAGACGTTGGAGTCGGCGGAGCGGTTGTTCTTCGGCGCGAACGGATAGTTGACGATGGCGGGCGCCAGCGGTGCGAGCGGGCTCAGGATGGCGAGCCCGAACAGCTGGCCATGCTGGCTATAGCCTTGGTCTTGCCACGCGTTGACCGAGAGCACGGCCTTGAAATAGTCGGTCGGCTCCCACTGCAGCATCTGGCGGCCGGTGAGGACGTCCTTGCCGCCGAAGCCCTCGCCCTTGCGGTTGAAGTAAGCCTTCTGCCACTCACCGCTCTGGTTGATGCGGGCGGCGGCGCGGAACGACAGGGTTTCGCTGATCGGGCCGCTGACGAAGGCCATGATGTCGGCGTCGTTGAACCGGCCATAGCTGGCGTCGACGCCGGCGGTGAAGTGGTCGGTGGGCTTGCGGGCGATGTAGTTGATGGCGCCGCCGGTGGCGTTGTTGCCGAACACGGTGCCCTGCGGGCCCTTCAGCACTTCGACGCGCTCCAGATCGAGCGGTGCGCCGTTGGTCAGCGAGGAGAAGGGCAGCGGCGCTTCGTCGACGTAGACGCTGACGGTGGGGCTGCCGGCCAGGGACGTGTCCTGGAAGCCGACGCCGCGGATGGTGAAGACGAAGGTGCCGTAGTAGGTCGGCGTCGCCTGGAAACCGGGCACGATCTTCTGCAGGTCGTTGGTGTCGCGGATGCCGAGCTTGTTGAGTCGGTCGCCCGACTCCGCCTGGATCGACATACCGACGTCGCGGATGTTCTCTTCGCGCTTCTGGGCGGTGACGACCAGTTCCTGGA
>NZ_CADEGK010000346.1 GCF_902826855.1 uncultured Phenylobacterium sp.
CGTCCTCGATGATGCGCCCTTCTTCCATGTCGATGAGCAGCATCTTGCCGGGCTGGAGGCGCCACTTGCGGACGATGCGCGCCTCGGGAACGTCGAGGACGCCCACTTCCGAGGCCATGATCACGAGGTCGTCGTCGGTGATGACGAAGCGGGCGGGCCGCAGGCCGTTCCGGTCGAGCGTGGCGCCGATCTGGCGGCCGTCGGTGAAGGCCACCGCGGCAGGCCCGTCCCACGGCTCCATCAAGGCGGCGTGGTACTCGTAGAAAGCCTTGCGCTTGGAATCCATGAGCGGATTGCCGGCCCAGGCCTCCGGGATCAGCATCATCATCGCCTGCACGAGCGGAATGCCGCCCGCGACCAGGAGTTCGAGCGCGTTGTCGAGGCAGGCCGTGTCGGACTGGCCGTGCGGGATCAGCGGCCACATCTTGTTGAGATCGGGGCCCAGCAGCTCGCTCTCCAGCGTGCGCCGGCGCGCGTTCATCCAGTTCACGTTGCCGCGGACCGTGTTGATCTCGCCGTTGTGGGCGATGAACCGGTAGGGGTGCGCGAGCTTCCACGACGGGAAGGTGTTGGTGGAGAACCGCTGGTGCACGAGCGACAGCGCGCTCTCGCAGCGCTCGTCCTGCAGGTCCTTGTAGAAGCTGCCCACCTGTCCCGCCAGCAGCAGGCCCTTGTAGACCACCGTCCGCGTCGAGAACGACGGCAGGTACACGTCGGCCAGCGACGGCAGGCCGCGCTTCTTGGCCAGGTCGGCCAGCGGGTTCTGGAACTGCTTGCGCACCGCCAGCATCTTCCGCTCGTGCGCGTCCTGGTCCTTGACGTTGGGACCTCGGCCGACGAACGCCTGCCGGATCATCGGCATCGAGGCCAGCACCGCCTCGCCCAGGCCGGTGGTGTCGACGGGCACGTCGCGCCAGCCGAGCAGGGGCTGCTTCTCGACGCGCAGGAAGTGTTCGAACTGCTCAAGCGCCGCCGCGCGGGTCAGCGCGTCCTGCGGCAGGAAGCACATGGCCACCGCATATTCGCCGGCCGGCGGCAGATCGACGCCCTCGTCCTGCGCCCAGGCGCGGTAGAGACGGTCGGGGATCTGGATCAGGCAGCCGGCGCCGTCGCCCACCAGGGGATCCGCGCCCACCGCGCCACGGTGGTCGATGTTGAGCAGGATCTGCAGGCCCGACTGCACCACCTCATGCGACTTGCGGCCTTTGATGTTGGCCACAAAGCCTACGCCGCACGCATCGTGCTCGTTCCGCGGGTCGTACAGGCCTTGTCGCTCAGGCGGACGCATCGTTCCTCTCACGCAAAGCACGCCCAAACGCGGCCAGCCCGGGAGGACGGCCGTACGTGCTTTGAGCGCCTTTAAGCGGCAAATCCCACCCGTGTCGATGCCTCACAACCGTCGCAAGAGGCAGATCATTCCGAGTTGATCGCCACGGCGCAGGCGACGGGGCTTCAGATGGCGAAACCGGCGCGCTCCCGAAGTCGTGCGAACGGAACGGTCGGCAGCGGGGCCCGGGTCGTCTCGGCGAGGCGGCATTGCCACCAGCCGACCGAGCGCCAGGCGCCGAGCTTGAAGCCGACGTCCGCGAAGACTCCCAGGGGAACGAAGCCGACGCTCTCGTGGAGCGCCACGCTTGCGGCGTTCGGCAGCGCGATCCCCGCGAACGCATTTCGGATGCCCTGGCGGCGCAGTACGGAGAACAACGACTGGTAAAGCTGCCGGCCCAGGCCCTTCCCGCGGGCCGCTTCATCCAGATAGATCGTGACATCACTCGACCACTGGTAGGCCGCCCGCTCGCTGCGGGATGACGCATAGGCGTAGCCCAGGACGTCGTCGCCGTTCGTCGCCACCAGCCACGGGAAGTTGGGCAAGGTCCTGGCGATCCGTCCCGCCATCTCGTCCGCCGAGGGTGGATCGATCTCGAACGAGATCCAGGTGTCGCGGGCGATGGGCCGATAGATGGCGGCGATCGCCGCCGCGTCGCCAAGTTCCGCAACCCGAATGCTGGTCATGAGCACCCCCGGCAAACTCTACCATAAGGGGCGGTAGTGTGGTCGGACCAGGAGGCGCAACGGCGTCGCGCCTTGCCGAACGCCCGGCCGGGCCTCGCCGCGGCCGGGACCGTCGCGCGGCTCAGGCCGCGTCGCGCCAGTGTGGCTGCAGCTGCTCGTGGGGCCAGACGGCCGGGATCAGCTGGGGTTCGGCCAGGCCGGCCAGCTCGTTGGCGAAGCCATGGTTCACGTCGCGGTGGTGGGCCTCGTCGGCGCGGACCACCTCGACCACATCGCGCAGGGTCGCCTCGGCCGGCAGGTTCCAGTAGCGGATCGCAAGCTGCGGGGCGGCGACATTGGGCGAGCGGCCTTCGTCGATCTCGGCGAGATAGTGGGTGTAGCTGATCACGGCCTCCTCCTCGAAATAGCCCACCACCCGGTGCGCGGTCTTGGGCGAGACCAGGTAGAGGCCGAAGAAGAACAGGTAGAAGACCCACTGGGCGGCCACCACCACGA
>NZ_CADEGK010000347.1 GCF_902826855.1 uncultured Phenylobacterium sp.
GGATTCAGATACCAAGGCGGGCTCCCCTTGAAATTGCCAGTGCGGCGCGGATGCACCGGGAACGATATCCCCGCGCTCACGCCTGCTCTGGTGACTAGATGTGCTCGACTGAAGTATCGATCCGCATGGCCACCTCACGCCTGGAGGGGCCTGCCTGTGTAGGTCCAGCGGAAAGGCTTGGCGAGGACATGGTTAAAGTACCGGATGAAATTGAGCACGCGAGATTGAAGATCGTCGAGCGAGGTAAAGCTGGCGCGCTTGAGCAGTCGTCGCGCGAGGATAGAGAACCAGATCTCGACTTGATTGAGCCACGAGCAGTGCCGTGGGGTATAGACGAAGCGGATCCGATGGGTGGGGTCTTGCAAGAACTCGCGGCGCGTTTGCTTCGATTGGAGAATCCCGCTCTGGCCTTTGACGCCGAGTGCTTGTTGGATGCCGCAGCGTCTGGCCACTAGCTCAACCAGGGTTGCCGAGTGATGGGTATTGAGTTGATCGGCCACGAATATCCAGGTCGCGTCAGGATCGGTCTCGATAGTCGCTTCAAGGTGGGCGGCGAAATCCGCCGCAGTCCGCGTCCGCCCGAGCGTAGGGCTGAGGATTTCTCCGGTGACGACATCGAAGTTCGCGATCAAACACAAGGTACCGTGGCGGCGATATTCGAACTCTCTACGCTCCACTAAACCAGGCCGAACAGGTTTGGTTTCATGCAGGCGTTCCAGCGCCTGCATGCCGGTTTTCTCGTCCACACTCACGACGTGCGCGCCAACCGCGGCAAGCGCCGGCGCGGTGCGGTAGATATCGCAGATCCGCTCGACATCCGCTTGGTACTGTTCGGGGGTTTCACGCTTGTCCCGCGAGGTAAGCCAGTATTGGCTTTTGTGCGGTCGCAGGTCCGCAGCGCTAAAAAACGGTCGACCTGTCGTGGCGAGATGCTCTCGACGATGCCCCTCTTGATCGCTTCTCGCGACAGCTCCGCAGGCGTCCAGTGCGACACTGGCAGCCCGCTGTCCGAGGGCGGCTCGCAGGCCAGCGCAATAATCCCGGCGATCTGTTCAGCGCCAAACTTCGCGGGCGCACCACTGCGCGCAGCGTCCGTCAAAATACCGAGGACCAATTTCTCCAAATCGAGGTCCTTCGCGCCCGCAGTCTCCGCTGCACGCAACGAGGCCATCCCCTTCGCCCAGCGATGCCGCCACCGACGAACTCGCTGGCGATCAATGCCAAGCTCGCTCGCTTGCGATTCGTTGTGTCGACCCGCTGCCGACAACAGCACCACCCGACAACGCTCCACCAACTGTTGCGCCGACTTCTTGGTCCGTATGAATCCCTCAAGGATCGCACTCTGCCGAGGCGTTACCGCGATGGCCACCGATCTTTTGCCCATAAACGACTCCAACTCTAAAGATCGATTTACTATGATCCCCGTGCGATCAACACGCAAGCGGCTCGTGACTTCAGCCGCGAACATCTAGTTCAAAAAAACTCTCGAAGGGGTATCCCCGGACGCCGAGCATGGCGCACGTTCTGTTCATTGATATTGAGCGCAGTTACACGCCCATGCAGATCAGGGAACTTGCCACCAGAATCGACGCGAAAACCAATCCCATGCGCGGGGGGGACGCGCCTATTCTCAATGAACCGGGCGTTAAAAATGTAGAGCCCGAACCGGGCGCTCGCCCCCTGGGAGTTCGTTTCCGCGAAGTGCTCGCGAAGCACCCGAAGATTAAGGTCCGCTTTGAAGGCAGTACTGACGGGCTGAAAGATAAATAAATCCGGGAGCGCCATGGATTTCAGCATGGTGTCGATGCTGAGAAAATGCGGTTTCGATTTCGGAGAGACGGTTGATCTGCTGTGGGACTGGCCGTTTGGTAGCAAGGATCCGCAGCGCCAAGAACAGTCGGCGCGCTATTGGGAATGGTGCTGGAAGAATACAGACGTATCTCTAACCAGCAGGGCCGACGACGAATTGACGGGAAAAGGTGATGAGCGCACGGAGAGGCGGAGTGATAAAGCGCGCGTCACTGAGGATGTAGCTGCGCTTATGTTCAGCCAACGCTATGCGGATACGCTTCGCTACTGCCACCAGAACAAAAGCTGGCTTGGATAGAGAGGTTCACGTTGGGCGGAGGACAAGACGCTGGCAGTGTTTGATCTCGTGCGGACTTGCTGTAGGCAGACGGATCAGTCAAACCTAACGAAGGCTGCGGCCGTCGCGGCAGTCGAACGCCTAGCAGCGTCAGATCGCCGACATGCGACGTTGGTAGCCGATTTCGATGCCGATCCGTGGCTGCTTAATACGCCGGGTGGCGTTGTCGATCTGCATACGGGTGCCCTGCGGCCACACGACCCGGGCCTCTTGATGACAAAGATTACGCGCGGGACGCCCACCGGGACGTGCCCGC
>NZ_CADEGK010000348.1 GCF_902826855.1 uncultured Phenylobacterium sp.
GGATTGATGTCGAACTCCGCCTCGATATAGCCCTTGCCGTGGGGGCCCCCATGATCGTCGATGTGGGTGATGCGGTCGAACAGCAGCATCGGCGGCGCAGGCAGCTGAGCGTTGCCTGGGCCGAACATCTCACCCCGCGCGCGGGCCATGAGCTCGTCGAAGGAGTAGCTGGCGGGCCGGGTCGCGACATCGTTCATCGAGGGGACCTTGGATCTTAAGAAGGGTGCGGCCTACCACGCCGGCCACTGACGCCTCAATGGCGTTGCGGAACCTGGGAGGCGCGGCCCGGCCGGCACTGCGTGGCATCGGACGTGCCCCAGAGGGCGCCTTCCCGCACCCAGCCGGTTGTCCCGCCGACCTTGACCTTGCACCACCCCTTCTCGCAGCGGACCAGGGCGGCCAGGGCGCGAACGTCGAGGTAGGCGGCCGTTTCCGTGCCCGACCTGGGCGCGCGGTAGAGAGGCGCCGGCCGCGCGCCCATGTTGATCACGTTGCGCCGGCCGTCGGTCACCCTTTTGTGCACCCAGGTGACTTGGCCTTCCGGATCGCAGACGCGGCGCCAGTCGCTGGTCTCGGCCACCACCTGCACGGGAAGGCCACGCTTGCGGTAGACGAACCGGAGCCGATGGTCCTCTCCCGGCCCGGCGCGGGCGTTCACCTTGGCGAACTTGAGCGTGACGTAGCGCGGAACGGGATAGCCGGACGGGGTCTGGCGTTCGGCCGGAGCCCAGCCGCCGAGGAACCCGACGGCCATGATCAGCGCGAGAATCGCCGGCGCCTTGCCCGTCCGCACTCCCAATCTCGCGCCTCGCCTTGGCCGTGCCGGGGGCCCCTGCTAAGGAGTCCCCAAGTCAGCGCCGCCACACGGCGCAGGAAACGCACCTTTTTCCCGTAGGCACATGCCCACCCGCAAGCCGAAAGTCATCGTCACGCGCAAACTGCCGGACTCGGTGGAGACCCGCATGCGCGAGCTGTTCGACACCGAGCTCAACGTCACCGACGAGCCGATGACCCGGAAACAGCTCATCGACGCCATTGGGCGATGCGACGTCCTGTCGCCGACCATCACCGACAAGATCGACGCCGGCCTGATCGCCAAGGCGGGCGAGAAGCTCAAGCTGATCGCCAATTTCGGGGCGGGGGTGGATCACATCGACGTCGCCGCCGCCAACGCCGCCGGGATCGCGGTCACGAACACCCCCGGCGTGCTCACCGAAGACACCGCCGACCTGACCATGACGCTGATGATGGTCACCCTGCGACGGGTGATCGAGGGGTCCAACCTGGTGCACGCGGGCCAGTTCACCGGCTGGGCGCCCACCGCCATGCTGGGCCGGCGCATCACCGGCAAGCGGCTGGGGATCATCGGCATGGGCCGGATCGGGACCGCTGTCGCGCGCCGCGCCCGGGCCTTCGGCCTGCAGATCCACTATCACAATCGCAAACCCGTCAGCCACGTCGTCTCCGACGAGCTGGAGGCGACGTACTGGGACAGCCTGGACCAGATGATCGCGCGGATGGATATCATCTCCGTGCACTCGCCGCACACCCCGGCCACTTTCCACCTGCTGTCGGGCCGCCGGCTGAAGCTGCTGCAGCCGCACGCCTACATCGTGAACACGGCGCGCGGTGAAGTGATCGATGAAGGCTCTCTGGCGCGCATGTTGGAAAAGGGCGAACTCGCCGGCGCTGGCCTCGATGTGTTCGAGAACGAACCTGCGATCAATCCGAAGCTGAAGAAGCTCACCAACGTGGTGCTGCTGCCGCACATGAGTTCTGCGACAATCGAAGGCCGCATCGACATGGGCGAGAAGGTCATCATCAATATCAAAGCATTTGCTGACGGCCATGCGCCGCCCGATCGTGTTCACCCGGCGATGCTGTAAACTCATGAAGGCCAGTCGCGAGACTGGCCTTTTACTTTTCTGGATCATCGCGACAAAAATCGCCGCGCCGGCGTCATTGCCATCCTTCCCAGGTTGATAATTGATGCCGGCGCGGCTGGTTTAAAATCTAACGCGGTCAATTTGAGTTTGTTGTCGCGCGAAACGCCGCTCAGGTTCAGTTCCGCGCGGAACAGCCAAGCATTATTCGGCAGCGCACGCCGGACTGGCCGCCGCGCTGTGACTGCTGAGATCTTTAAGTGTCGCGTTCGTGCCGGTCAGCGGATTCTGCTCATCCCAGCTGATCTCGATCGTATCGAAACGGCTCGCCAACGCGTCGTAAATCAGCAGGCGCCCGACGAGACTGTCGCCAATTCCAAGGATTTCCTTGATCGTTTCGGTCGCCTGCAATGTGCCGATGACGCCGGCGACAGGACCGAGGACCCCGACTTCAGAGCAGTTCGCAACGAGG
>NZ_CADEGK010000349.1 GCF_902826855.1 uncultured Phenylobacterium sp.
ACAACCTCCAGGAACACTCGGTGGTCCTGATCCGCGGCGGCCGCGTGAAGGACCTTCCCGGCGTGCGCTACCACATCCTGCGCGGCGTGCTCGACACGCAAGGCGTCAAGGATCGCCGCCAGCGTCGTTCGCTCTATGGCGCCAAGCGGCCGAAGTAAGGAAATAAGAGATGTCCCGTCGCCGTCGCGCAGACAAACGTGAAGTTCTCCCGGACCCGAAGTTCGGGGACCTCGTCGTCACCAAGTTCATGAACTACGTGATGTACGAAGGTAAGAAGGCCGTCGCCGAAAGCATCATGTATGGCGCTTTCGATATCCTGGAGGCCCGCCGCAAGGACCTGGGCCCACTGGAGACCTTCCACACCGCGCTGGACAACGTGGCTCCGGCCATCGAAGTCCGGTCGCGCCGCGTCGGCGGCGCCACCTACCAGGTCCCGGTGGAAGTCCGCCCCGAACGCCGCAAGGCGCTGGCGATCCGCTGGCTGGTGAGCGCGGCGCGCAAGCGCGGCGAGAACACCATGACCGAGAAGCTGGCCGGCGAGTTGCTGGACGCCTCCTCGAACCGCGGCGCCGCCGTCAAGAAGCGCGAAGACACCCACAAGATGGCGGAAGCCAACCGGGCCTTCTCGCACTACCGCTGGTAAGCCCTCCTACACTGAGCTTTCCGGCGCGGGCGGTTTGAGCTAAACCGCCCGCGCCGTTCGTTCAGGCCCCCTACGAAAAGCCCTTTTTCAAGAGCGTCCACGATGGCCCGCGCCCACCCAATCTCCGACTACCGCAACTTCGGCATCATGGCCCACATCGATGCGGGCAAGACGACGACGACCGAGCGGATCCTCTATTACACCGGCAAGAGCCATAAGATCGGCGAAGTCCATGATGGCGCCGCGACGATGGACTGGATGGAGCAGGAGCAGGAACGCGGCATCACGATCACGTCGGCCGCGACCACCGCCATCTGGAACGGCCACCGGCTGAACATCATCGACACCCCCGGGCACGTGGACTTCACCATCGAGGTCGAGCGTAGCCTGCGCGTGCTGGACGGCGCCGTCGCGGTGCTGGACGGCAACCAGGGCGTCGAGCCGCAGACCGAGACGGTCTGGCGCCAAGCCGACCGCTACAACGTTCCGCGGATCGTGTTCGTCAACAAGATGGACAAGATCGGCGCCGATTTCCAAATGTGCCTGCGCACCATCCGCGAGCGGCTGGGCGTCAAGGCGATCCCGATCCAGCTGCCGATCGGCGCCGAATCCAGCCTGAAGGGCATCGTCGACCTGGTCCGCATGAAGGCCGTGGTCTGGGATAGCGAAGGCCTGGGCGCGAACTACCACGACGAAGAGATCCCGGCCGACATGCAGACGGCGTGCGAGGAAGCGCGCCACTACATGATCGAGAACGCGGTCGAGCTCGATGACGAGGCGATGGAAGCCTACCTGAGCGGCGAGGAGCCCTCGGTCGAGGTCATCAAGAAGTGCCTGCGCAAGGCGGTCCTGACCGGCGCCTTCTATCCGATCCTCGCGGGTTCGGCGTTCAAGAACAAGGGCGTGCAGCCGCTGCTGGACGCCGTCGTCGACTACCTGCCGTCGCCGCTGGACATCCCGCCGACGCCGGGCCTCGACTACAAGACCGAAGAGCCGGTGGTTCGCATGGCGTCCGACGAGGAAGCGCTGTCGGTGCTGGCGTTCAAGATCATGGACGACCCCTTCGTGGGCTCGCTCACCTTCTGCCGCATCTACTCGGGCAAGCTCGAGACCGGGATGGGCCTTCTGAACTCCACCCGCGACAAGAAGGAACGTGTCGGCCGCATGCTGCTGATGCACTCCAACAACCGCGAGGACATCAAAGAAGCCCACGCCGGCGACATCGTCGCCCTGGCCGGCCTGAAGGACACCCGCACCGGCGACACCCTGTGCGATCCGCTGAAGTCGCCGGTGATCCTGGAGAAGATGAACTTCCCCGAGCCGGTCATCGAGATCGCCATCGAGCCGAAGTCGAAGGCTGACCAGGAAAAGCTGGGCGTCGCCCTGGCGAAGATGGTCGCCGAGGACCCGTCCTTCACCGTTCATACCGACCAGGAGTCGGGTCAGACCCGCCTGAAGGGCATGGGCGAGCTGCATCTGGACATCAAGGTCGACATCCTGAAGCGCACCTACAAGGTGGAAGCCAACATCGGCGCGCCGCAGGTGGCCTACCGCGAGAGCCTGGGTAAGGTCACGGACATCGACTACACGCACAAGAAGCAGACCGGCGGCACGGGCCAGTTCGCCCGCGTCAAGCTGAAGCTCGAGCCGAACGAGACCGGCAAGGGCAACG
>NZ_CADEGK010000350.1 GCF_902826855.1 uncultured Phenylobacterium sp.
TGGGCTGCCGCGCCCTGGTCATCGCGGTGCGCCACAAGACCAGCGAATACCTGTCGACCGGAATTCGCCGCCCTGCGCGAGCCCGCTCTCGCCTGGCGCGGCGAGCCGGTGCAGCGGATCCTGGTGGCCATGGGCCTCACCGACGTGGGCGGCGTCACCGCCCGGCTCGTCGAGCGCCTGCGTCCCCGGGTGGACGACGTGGGCCTCGACATCGTGCTGGGCGCCGCGGCCCCCAGCCTCCCGGGCCTCGCCAAGGTCGCCCGCCGCGACCCCCGCCTGACGCTGCACGTCGACACGCCGCACATGGCGAGACTGACCGCCGAGGCCGACATCGGCGTCGGCGCGCCCGGCTCGTCCACCTGGGAGCGTTGCACCCTGGGCCTGCCGTCGGTGCTGGTGGTGCTGGCCGAGAACCAGCGCGCCGCCGCGCGCGCCATGGCCGAGTGCGGGGCGGCCCTGGTGGTCGACCTTGCCGCCGCCGACTTCGCGGCCGCCTTCGACCGCGCGCTCATGCGCCTCTTGCGCGACGCGGGCCTGCGTCGCGACCTGGCCCGCGCCAGCGCCGAGGTCTGCGACGGCCTCGGCGCCGGGCGCACGGCCGAGGCGTTCCTCGCCGTGATCGCCTCGCGCAGGTCCTAGGCGGCCTGGTCGGCCGCCGCCTTGCCCTCGTAGACGAACGCCGCGTCGTCCAGGTCGACCAGAGGCAGCTCGTCCTTCTCGCGCCAGTAGTCCTGGCTGTGCCGCCACTCCGGCTTGTCGCCGCGCTTCGGCAGCAGGTGCATGCCGCGAAGGAGGTAGCCCGGGTTGAAGTCCTGGGTGTCCATCCAGGGCATCAGCGGCATGTCACGGTCCTGGGGTCTCAGCGCCACCGAGACCTTCATGGCGCCCCGCTCGTCCATATGGTTCAGCAGGCGGCACACGAAGTCGGCCACCAGGTCGGCGCGCAGGGTCCAGCTGGCGCGGAAATAGCCGAACACCCAGACCATGTTGGGCACGCCGGTGAACATCATGCCGCGGTAGGTGACGGTGTCGGCGAAGTTCAGCGGCTTGCCGTCGACCACGAAGTCGATATCGCCCAGGACGTTGAGGTTGAAGCCCGTGGCGGTGATGATGACATCGGCTTCGAGCAGGTCGCCCGACTTCAACCGGATGCCCTTGGCCTCGAAACGCTCGATCTCGTCGGTGACGACCGACGCCTTGCCCGCCTTCACCGACTGGAAGAGATCGCCGTCAGGGACGAAGGCGATCCGCTGGCGCCAGGGCCGGTAGGACGGGGTGAAGTGCTGGGCCGTGATCTCAGGCCCCACCAGGGCGCTCACGCCCGCCAGCAGCTCCTGCTTCACCGATTCCGGCTCCTCGAACGCCCGGCGGGTGAACAGGTCCTGGTCCAGCAGCAGCTTGCGCCGCACGATCTCATGGATCCAGGTCTCGTCGATCTTCAGCTCGCGCAGGATGTCGGCCAGGTCGTTGGCGTTCCGCCCGGGGATGAAGTAGGTGGGCGAGCGCTGCAGCAGGGTCACGTGCGCGCAGTCGTCGGCGATGTTGGGCAGCAGCGTCGCCGCGGTGGCGCCCGAACCGATGAGCACGACCTTCTTGCCCTTCAGGTCCAGGTCGGACGGCCAGGTCTGGGGATGGACGATGCGGCCCTTGTAGTCGTCCATTCCCGCCCACTCCGGCGTATAGCCTTCGGAGTGGCGGTAGTACCCCTGGCACATCCACAGGAAGTTGGCGGTGAACCGCCTGGGCTCGTTGGTGTCGGTGCGCACCGCATCGATGGTCCAGAGATTGTCGGCGCTCGACCAGGCGGCGCGCACGATCCGGTGCTGGTAGCGAATGTGACGTGCGAGGTCGTTCTCGTCGATCACCTCGCCCATGTAGGTGAGGATCTCCTCGGCCGTGGCGATGGGCGGACCCACCCAGGGCTTGAAGCGGTAGCCGAAGGTGTAGAGGTCGCTGTCCGAGCGGATGCCCGGATACTTGTGGGTCAGCCAGGTGCCGCCGAAGCCCTCTTGCGACTCCAGCACCACGAAGCTCTTGCCCGGGCATTGCTGCGTCAGGTGATAGGCCCCGCCTATCCCGGAGATGCCGGCGCCCACGATCAGGACGTCGAAGTGCTCGGCCTTGGCCGCGATGGAGACGTTCACGCCTTACCTCCCGCTGGTTCTTTGCGCGCAGTGTCCCGGCCCTGCCGAGCTGCGCTTTGATCGACATCAACTAAACGTCGATAATGTAGCCTTTCAACCTGCATTCCCCAAGTGGCGTGGCGTTTGAGGTGAAGATCGCCTGTATC
>NZ_CADEGK010000351.1 GCF_902826855.1 uncultured Phenylobacterium sp.
AGAACATCGCCAAGTCGATCGAGACCAACCATCCCGAGTGCTACCTGATCGTGCTCCTGATCGACGAGCGTCCGGAAGAAGTCACTGACATGCAGCGCACGGTGAAGGGCGAGGTGATCTCCTCGACTTTCGACGAGCCGGCGACCCGCCACGTTCAAGTGGCGGAAATGGTCATCGAAAAGGCCAAGCGCCTGGTCGAGCACAAGCGAGACGTCGTGATCCTGCTGGACTCGGTCACGCGTCTCGGTCGCGCCTACAACACCGTGGTCCCGTCGTCGGGCAAGGTGCTGACCGGCGGTGTCGACGCCAATGCGCTGCAGCGCCCGAAGCGCTTCTTCGGCGCGGCGCGGAACATCGAGGAAGGGGGCTCCCTGACCATCATCGCCACGGCCCTGATCGACACGGGCAGCCGGATGGACGAGGTGATCTTCGAGGAGTTCAAGGGCACCGGTAATTCGGAAATCGTCCTGGACCGCAAGGTGGCCGACAAGCGCATCTATCCGGCCATAGACGTGCTGAAGTCCGGCACCCGCAAGGACGAGTTGATCACGCCGCCCGCGCAACTGCAGAAGACCTATATCCTGCGCCGGATCCTGGGACCCATGGGCGCCCAGGACGCTATCGAGTTCCTGCTCGACAAGCTGCGAAGCTCGAAGAACAACGACGACTTCTTCCAGTCGATGAACACCTGACCGGCGTTCTCTGGAAAACTTAGCGATCTCATAAGCTTCGGCGAGCGGACGACTCGTTCGTTTGCGAAATTGGCCCTGTGGCGAAATAAGCCGCGCCAAACGTGGCCCTGTGCGTCTGCCAGCGTGCAGGAGGCGCCCTTACACGCCCTGCGGCCTTGGTCGCGGCCTCCGGGTCGCGCTGACGCCGGTCGGGTAGACAACCAGGCCTACCTGTAGGTAGGGCCCGGCCATACCGGAACTTCGATTGCCGAGTGTTTCACGTGAAACACCCGCCTGGGCTGCTGCCCGCCCGCCGAGACGCACCCAGAGAGGTCGTCCGCGGGTGCAACGGATGTCGTTGCCGGGCGCCTCCGGCCGCCGCGTTGGGCGCGGCTATGACGTTCCAGCCGCTGGGTCCAAGCCGACCAAACTCCGGCTCACGGGATCAATAGGCTCGCCCCGACCGTCGTCCGCGCTTCCAGCGCCTCGTGCGCCCGCCGGGCGTCCGCCAGCGCAAACGTCTGGCCGATCTCGATGTCGATCTTGCCGGAGGCGACCATGTCGAAGACCAGCCCGGCGCTCTCGTCCAGCTCCTCGGTAGTGACGATGTAGTCGAACAAGGTGGGTCGGGTCAGGTAGAGCGAGCCGCCCTGCGCCAGTCGCGCCGGGGCGAAGGGCGGGACGGGGCCGGAGGCGTTCCCGAAGCTGATAAACAGGCCGCGGCGGCTGAGGCTAGCGAGGGTTCCTTCGAACGTGTCCTTACCCACAGAGTCGTAGGCCACCGGCACGCCCTGGCCGCCGGTGATCCGCCTCACCTCGGCCGCGACATCCTGTTCGCGGTAGAGGATGACGTGGTCGGCGCCCAGGGCGCGAGCCTTGTCAGCCTTGTCCCGCGAGCCCACGGTAGCGATCACCTCAGCGCCGATCGCCTTCAACCACTGGGTCATGATCTGGCCCACGCCGCCAACGGCCGCATGCACCAGCACCGTCTCGCCAGCCCTCACCGGATAGGTGCGCCGGACGAACGCCTCGGTGGTCATGCCCTTGAGCAGGATAGCTGCGGCCATCTCCGTGCTGATCGTCCCGGGAATCGGCACCGCGCGGTCGGCCCGCACCACGTTGGCCTCGGCATAGCCCCCGAAACCGCCGGAATAGGCGGCCCGATCGCCGACCTTGAAGCGGGTGACGCCCTCGCCCACCGCCTCGACCACCCCGGCCGCCTCGCCGCCAGGCGTGGCCGGGAGCTTCACCGGGTAAAGGCCCGTTCGGTGGTAGGTGTCGATGAAGTTGATCCCGATCGCCTGGTGGCGGATCAGGATCTGGCCCGGCCCCGGCGCCGGCGTGTCGATCTCGACGACCCGGAGCACCTCCGGTCCGCCGGTCTCCCGGAACTGGACGGCCCGCATCAGCCGAGGTTCCGCTGAAAGAACTGCAGGGTGCGCTCGCCGGCCTTGGCCGCATCGGCCGCGTCGAAATGCTCGCCGCCCATCCTGGCGAAGGCGTGATCGCGTCCCGGATAGCTATGGATTTCCACCTGAGGGTGGTTCTTCAGCCTCGCCAGGATCATCGCCTGCGCCTCCTTGGGCACGAACTGATCCTCCTCGGCGATGTGCAGCAG
>NZ_CADEGK010000352.1 GCF_902826855.1 uncultured Phenylobacterium sp.
CAGCGCGGACCGGCCGCCGAAGGCCGCGAGCGGCACGCCGCCGCCGACGATTTTCCCGAAGGCCATGCCCTGCGGGTAGAACCGGGTCTTCGGCGGCAGGAAGACGACCAGGTCGCCGCGTTTCGGGACCCGATGCGCCTGGTCCGCCAGGAAGGCCCAATTGGGAAGGCTCTGCGTTTCGTTGAAGGCGAAGCGGTAGCGGTGCAGCGCTTCGCCCGAGGCTTTCAGTCCGAGCGCGGCGCCAAGTGCGGCGACGCCGACCAGCAGCCGCAGCCACGATAGCCTCCGAGGATCCGCGGGTGCGTCAGCGGAGAGCACGGCCTTCTCCTTCGAGCGAAGCCTGGGGAAGCAGAGGTCCAGCGACGGGCGTGGCGCGCAGCCGCGTGTCCATCATGGCGTTCACCGCCTTGCTCACGTCGGCGGTGACGTCGCTGTACTCGCCCGCCAGGACGCACTCGCGCGGCAGGACGAGGATCCCCTTCTTCGTGGCCGCGTCCTTCACCGCCTCCTGGGCGACCGCCAGATAGAGGCGGGTGCGGATGCTGGCCTCCTGGGGCGTCACGTTCGGGGCCGTGGCCAGTTTGGCCATGTACTCGCGCGACATCTGGGTGATCCCCACCGTCACCACGGTCGGCTTGTCGCCGCGGTAGACCCGCACGCCCAGGCCCACGATGGCGATCGTGTTGATCGCCAGCAGCAGGGTGAGGACCTCGACATGGCTGAACGGCAGCCGCCGGCGCTTGCCGGCCGGCTTGGCGCCGGGACCCGGGGCCGCCTCTACGGCGGCCGGGGCTGGCGCGGCGGTGGGCGGCGGAAGATCGGTCATGCGACAAGCTCCCTCGAATTGGCGGCCGCAGCGGCGGCGACGGCGGCGGCGGCAAGCGGCCACGGCGCCCAGCACTGCCGGGCCTTGGGCGCGCGGACGAACGCCGTGAGCGCGGTCAGCGCCGCCAGGACGCCCAGCAGCACGTGTTCGACAGGCGCGCGGGCCGAGGCCGTGGCGCTGACGTAGTGGGTCCAGAAATTCCCCCACTCGTGGGCGGTCGTGCGCCAGCTGAAGCCCAACGCCGCGAAGGTGATGAACCCGAACACGGCGTTGGCGACACAGGCGCTCTCCACCACGAAGGCGAGACGATCCGTGATCGCCCAGACCCAGCGTCGGCCATGCTCGAGGCGTGGGTGATCGAACCAGGCGAGGCTCATTCCGCGGGCTCCACTTCGGCGAGCCTGCGGGTCACGTTCAGCATCTGGCGACGCTGCCGGTCGCCCATCTTTGCGTAGCCGCGCAGGACCTCCGTGGCGCCGGCGTCCAGCGCCAGGATGCGCACGATCTCCTCGCGGAGCTGATGCTCCAGCATGATCGGCGGGGTGTCCTTGAACGCGACGCGGCGCACCGCCTCATGCAACTCCACGCCGCTGCGGACCAGTCGCTCGATCTCCGCGTAGACCTCCGCCTTCGTGGAATAGAGGGTCACCGAGAAGGCATCGAGGACGAGGCGGGCCAGGAACCGTGCGCCCGGCCCACGGATGAGCATCTCCGCGTAGACGCCGGGCTCCATGCGCAGCGACTTCAGGAACTCCATGGTCCCGTGGTCGGCCTGCAGGCGGTCGCTCTTGCGGAACTGTTCGAGCGCCTCGGGCTTCAGGCGCAGGACAACCGACCAGTCGCTGTTCTCGATGCAGGCGCGCGCGCCCGCGGTCGAGTAGAAGTCCTCGAGGCTCTGGGTGCCCGTGATCAGGGCGCCGCCTTCCTTGCGGCAGCGACGCGCGAAGCCTTCGATGTACTTGCCGGCCGCGCCGTCGCCCAACAGGCTCCAGGCCTCGTCGATGATCAGCGCCTTCTTCAACTGGCGGCCGCCCTTGCGCATCCGCTCGCGCACCAGGCCGAGGATCTGCAGCACCACGACGGCCCGCAGCTCGGGCTTGCTCTCCAGGTCCTCCATCTCGAAGACGGTGTAGGAGTTGCCGATCTGCAGGTTCGCCGGCCCGTTGAAGAACCGGCCGTAGTTTCCCTTCGTCGTGAAGGGCGTGAGCGAGAGATAGAGATTGGCGCCACGCTCGCCGTGCCTGGCCTTCAGCGCCTCGGCCACCAGGTCGATCGAACCTTTGGAGCCGTGCGCCTCCCACACGGTGTTCACCGCGTCCTCGATGGCCCCCGACTCTTCGTCGCTGGCGCCCTTGGCGCCGCGGGCCATCTGGATCACCAGCAGCTTGATGTTGGTCTTCGCCTCGGAGGCGTACTCCTCGTCCTCGGCGATCCCGTCGGGGTCCACCATCCCG
>NZ_CADEGK010000353.1 GCF_902826855.1 uncultured Phenylobacterium sp.
CGGATACAGGCGATCTTCACCTCAAACGCCACGCCACTTGGGGAATGCAGGTTGAGGGCTGATCATCCGGTCGAGGGCGAATTCGGAAGGACCGCCGTCCACGTCCAGCGCCGAGCCCTGCGCCAGCTCCGCCACTTGGCGGCGAACGTCGGCGCGCACGGCGGCGCGGTCGATCAGGGCCTCGAAGGCGACGCGATCGCCCTTGTAGGCGGCGGCGAGGAGGCGGCTGGCGCTCTCGGCGGCGCCGCGCGGCGGTGTGCGGCCGCAGGCCGCGAGAGCGACTGCGGCCAGCGTAACTATGGCGATACTACGCAGCATCGCGGGACCCTCGGCGCATTCGGAGCTGGCCGCAAGACGGTGCGGCGTTGCACCAAGGCGCCCTCTCCGGCTACTTCCGAGAGAGCAATGCGTTGGGAGGTCGAAGTGTCCGACGGCGAGGTTTTTCCGGTTCCCGACGAATGGGCCAAAAAGGCCCATATGAATGCGGCTGCCTACGAGGCGGCCGTGCGACGCGTGGACGTCGATCCGGCCGGCTATTGGGGCGATGTCGGCCGGCGGCTCGACTGGATCGCTCCGTTCACCGAGGTGAAGGATGTCTCGTTCGAGAAGGCCGACTTCCGCATTCGCTGGTACGCCGACGGGGTGCTCAACGTCTCGGTCAATTGCCTGGACCGCCACCTGGCGTCCAACGGCGACACCATTGCGCTGATCTGGGAGAACGACGACGGCAGCGCCTATGACGCGCTGACCTACCGCCAGCTCCATGCCGAGGTCTGCCGCTGGGCCAATGTCCTGAAGGCCAAGGGCGTCAAGAAGGGCGACCGGGTCACCATCTACCTGCCGATGATTCCGGCGGCGGCCGCCGCCATGCTCGCCTGCGCCCGGATCGGGGCGATCCACTCCGTCGTCTTCGGAGGTTTTTCGCCCGACAGCATCGCCGGCCGCATCCAGGACTGCGACTCAAAGCTCGTGATCACCGCCAATGAGGGCCTGCGCGGCGGGCGGCCGGTGCCGCTGAAGGCCAATGTCGACGAGGCGCTGAAGTCCTGCCCTGGCGTCACGGATGTCATTGTCGTGCGGCGCACGCCCACCGACGTGAACATGGTCGAGGGTCGCGACGCGTGGTTCGCGGACCTGAAGAAGACCGTCTCCGACCAGTGCGACCCCGAGCCGATGAACGCCGAGGATCCGCTGTTCATCCTCTATACCTCCGGCTCGACGGGAAAGCCGAAGGGGGTGCTGCACACCACCGGCGGCTATCTGGCCTGGGCCAGCTGGACGTTCGAGACGGTATTCGACTATCGCGCTGGGGAAGTGTTCTGGTGCACGGCCGATGTGGGATGGGTCACCGGGCACAGCTACGTGGTCTACGGCCCGCTGGCCAATGCGGCGACCAGCCTGATGTTCGAGGGCGTGCCCAACTACCCGACTCCCTCACGGTTCTGGGAGGTCTGCGACAAGCATAAGGTGGAGATCTTCTACACCGCGCCCACGGCGCTCCGGGCCCTGATGCGCGAGGGCGACGGCCCGGTGCAGCGCACGTCGCGCCAGTCGATCCGCCTGCTGGGCACGGTGGGAGAACCGATCAACCCCGAGGCCTGGCTCTGGTACCATCGGGTGGTGGGCGAGGGCCGTTGCCCGATCGTCGACACCTGGTGGCAGACCGAGACCGGCGCCTGCCTGATGAGCCCGCTTCCTGGCGCGCATGCGCTGAAGCCCGGATCGTGCGCCATGCCGCTGCCGGGCGTCATGCCGCAGCTGGTTGATGCCGAGGGCCTGGTGCTGGACGGCGCCGTCAACGGCAACCTCTGCATCACCGACAGCTGGCCCGGCCAGATGCGCACGGTCTACGGCGACCACCAGCGCTTCTTCGATACGTACTTCTCGACCTACCCCGGCAAGTACTTCACCGGCGACGGGGCGCGGCGGGACGAAGACGGCTACTACTGGATCACAGGCCGGGTGGACGATGTGATCAACGTGTCCGGCCACCGCCTGGGCACCGCCGAGATCGAGAGCGCGCTGGTGAGCCACACCGCGGTGGCCGAGGCCGCCGTCGTCGGCTATCCGCACGATATCAAGGGCCAGGGCATCTACTGCTACGTGACCCTGAAGGTCGGGGTCGACGCGACCGAGGCGCTGCAGGCCGACCTGCGCGGCCATGTGCGGCGCGAGATCGGGCCGTTCGCGGCGCCCGACGTGATCCAGTTCGCGCCCGGCCTGCCCAAGACGCGTTCGGGCAAGATCATGCGCCGCATCCTGCGCAAGATCG
>NZ_CADEGK010000354.1 GCF_902826855.1 uncultured Phenylobacterium sp.
GCCCCGAGCTGGCGGGCCTGCGTTTCCGCACCGACGACAATTCGATCGCCGCCTCCGAGAAGGTCCGCGCCAACCTGCAGGCGAGATTCCCGGGCATGGAGTTCAAGCAGCCCGTGGTGGTCGGCGCCAAGGTCTCGGGCGAGCTGCTGCGCAGCGGGTTCATGGCCCTGGGGATCGCGCTCGTCCTGATGCTCATCTACATCTGGTTCCGCTTCCAGCTGCAGTTCGGCCTCGGCGCGGTGGTGGCGGTGTTCCACGACGTGGCCCTGACGCTTGGCCTCCTGTCGATCACGCAGATCGAGTTCTCGATGACCTCGATCGCAGCCCTGCTTACGGTCATCGGCTACTCGATGAACGAGAAGGTCATCACCTTCGACCGGCTTCGCGAGAACCTGCGCAAGTACAAGGTCACGCCCTTGCGCGAGGTCATCAACCGCTCCGAGAACGAGCGCCTCTCGCGTACGCTGATCACCGGCACGACGGCGATCCTGGCGCTGGCCGGGGCGTTCTTCCTGGGCGGCCCGGTGCTGTTCCCGCTGGTGGCCACCATGGTGTTCGGCATCGTCATCGGCACCTATTCGTCCGTCTACGTCGCCCTGCCGATCATCCTGCTCTGGGGCGTGAAGCGGAACGACGACCCGGCGGTTCCGCTGAAGCCGGCCAGCACCCGGCCCTAGCCTGTTGGCGCGCGTCGCCCCCAGCATCGACGCCTATGGCGATGGCGGATTCCGGCTGGATGGCGTCCGGCACGAGGGCTCCCTGCTGATCCTGCGCGACGAGCCGCGCGGCTGGGCGGTCGGCGCCCTGGCCGACCTGACGCTGGCCGACCTCGAGCCGGTGCTGGCTGCGGGCCGCGCGGACGTGGAGTTCGTGCTGCTTGGGACGGGCGCCCGAAACGCGCTGCCGCCACGCGAGGTGCGCGACGGACTGCGCGCCGTCGGTGTTGGCCTGGAGTTCATGGACACCCCCGCCGCGGCACGGCTGTACAACGTGCTCACCGCCGAGGGCCGCCGCCTGGCGGCCGCCCTGATCGCGGTTTGAGCCTGCGGCGAAACGCCCTATACCTGAGTCCAAGGGTAGGACTCAGAGGGACGTCACATGGCTGGTTTGCTCGCCAATTTCCGCAACACTTTGATCGTCAGCGTCATCCTGGCGCTCGTGATGGTCGGCGCCTACACGCAAGGGCCGCAGGGGACGGACGCCGCCTTCTGGCAGGCCGTGTTCCGCTGGCTGCACACCTTCTTCGGCATCCTGTGGATCGGGCTGCTCTACTACTTCAACTTCGTCCAGATCCGGAAGATGCCGGAGATCCCGGCCGAGCTGAAGCCCGCGGTCTCCAAGTACATCGCCCCCGAGGCGCTGTTCTGGTTCCGCTGGGCGGCCGTCGTGACGGTGGTGATGGGCGTGTTCGTCGCCTACGCCCGCGGCGCGGACTATGCGCATGAGGCCCTGACCTTCGGGCTGTTCGGCGGCTATGGCGTCGGCGACAACCGCTACGCCCTGCTGGGCGTCGGCATGTGGCTGGGCATCATCATGATGCTCAACGTCTGGGGCATCATCTGGCCGAACCAGAAGCGCGCCCTGGGCATCGTCGAGGCCGACGCCGACACCAAGGCGAAGGCGGCGCGCATGGCCATGCTTGGCTCGCGCACCAACCTCCTGCTGTCGATCCCGATGCTCACATCGATGACCATGACGCAGACCCTCTTCGGCTAGGGTCGCCCTGATCGGCGATAAGGCCCGCCGCGTGGCGGGCCTTTTTCGTTGAAAGATCCCACTGGCCGCGAACTCATGAGCGACGACCTCGACGACCTGATCCGGCGCATGGACCCCGACCGCTGGCTCTCCAGCCGGTTCATCGGCGACCCGGGTCTGCGCGCCGACGTCATCGCCCTCTATGCCTACGACCACGAATTGGCCCGCGCCCCGAAGGTGGCCTCCAACGCGCTGCTGGGCGAGATCCGCCTGACCTGGTGGCGTGAGGTGCTGGACGAGGCCTACGAGGGCCGTCCGGTCCGAGCCCATCCGACGGCGCAGGCGCTGGCGGGCGTGATCCAGCGGCATGAACTGCCGCGCGAGCCGTTGGAGGCGATGATCGACGCCCGCTACCGCGAGCTCGATGCGACGCCAATGAACAAGGCCGACGCCATGTCACTCGCCTTCGGAACGGCGGGCGCGGCCGCCACGCTCGCCATTGCGATGCTGGAGGGCGCCCCCATCGACAACACCTTCCCAAGCGGCTGGTCGGCCATGTGGGCGCTGTCGCG
>NZ_CADEGK010000355.1 GCF_902826855.1 uncultured Phenylobacterium sp.
GGATATCGAACACGACGGTCTGGGCCCGGACAGCCATCCGCTCCATGCGCCGTACTCCGCTCACCAGTGATTCCCAATCCTAGGCCCCCCCATACGAGCGGCCAGCAGCAAAACTTAGGCGGGCGGAGTTTTTCCGCAGAATGACGCCGGCAGGCGGTCGGTGCGCGCCCGGCGTAGTGGCGGGAAACTAGGAAGTAGGGGGTCCCGAAGCAATGGAAAAGCCGCCGCGGGACCGCGGCGGCTTTCCTAGAAGCGTTCGAAAAATCAGTCCGTTGTCAGAAGACGGCCTTGATTCCGGCCACAACGCGGCTGTCGTAGAGCTTGCCGAAGCGGTGCTCGTCCGTGTCGTGATAGCGCACGTCGAGGCCGATGTTGTCGGTCAGGGCGTAGCCGATGCCGAGGTTCCAGGTGTTGTAGTCCAGCGGGCCTTCGACCATCTGGTGGCCGACCGCGCCGGACACGGAGAACTTGGTCTCACCGATCGGCACGGCGGCGTTGATCTCGAAATAGGTCGCATCGCCGGTCTTCCCGAAGAACTCCGGCGAGTAGTAGACGGCCGCACCCAGCGTGGCCGGTCCAGCCGGCACGGAGGCGGCGCCCTTGAACTCCCAGTAGTCCTCGTTAGATCCGGAGGGCTGGTCGGTGTAGCCGTAGTAGATCGCCGCGAAGTCGAAGGTGACCGCGCCCAGGACCGGCTTGATGCCGGCGTAGATGTCGAACTCGATGTCCGTGCTGTTGCCGGGGCCGAAGTCGACATTGGAGACCCAGATACCGGCGTAGCCGATGCTGCCGATGGTGGCGTCGACGCCACCGAACACCGACGGGTCCTCATCCGTCTGGCTGATGCCGCGGAAGACGTAGTCGGTGTTGGCGCCGACGTTGAAGCTGAGCTTGAACGGGCTGTCCGCGTCCTGGGCTTGCGCGGCCCCGGCGAGCGCGAGCGAACCTACGGCGGCCGCCAGCGCGATGTTTAGTTTTCTCATTGAATATCCCCTCTTACTCCGCCCAAGCCGGAGCTGGCGGGCGCGGTCATCGTCTTGGGTTGTTGGCCCCCCAGATCAACGCGGGGGGCGGGGCCGGACGAAGCCTCTCGACGCCTGAACAAATTATGAGCGCCAGGATCAGGCGGCGCCTGCGAATTGAGCAGGGTAACGCTTAACGGGTTGTCAACGCGCGACCAGCGCGGCGAACCCAAGGTGCGTGCCGGCGTCGACGATCAGCGTCTCTCCGGTGATGTGGCGCGAGGCAGGCGAGCCGAGGAAGACGGCGGAGGCTGCGATGTCATCGGCGCTGGAGGCGACCTTCAGCGGGGTGTTGGCGGCTGCGTTGGCGCGCATCCGCTCCGCGCCGGTCTCGCCGATGCCCTTGCCGAACCAGGGCGTGTCGATGAAGCCCGGGCAGATGGCGTTGACGCGGATCTTCGGAGCCAGCGCCCGGGCCAGCGAGATGGTCATCGTATTGAGCGCGCCCTTGGAGGCCGCATAGGGCACCGAGGAGCCAATGCCGACGACGCCGGCGATAGAGCTGGTGTTGACCACCGCGCCGGGCTGGCCCGCGGCCTCCAGCAGGGCGCGCGCGGCGCGAACCATCTGGAAGGGACCGACCACATTGACCGCATAGAGCCGCTGGAAATCCTCGGCGGAGATGGCGTCCATGTCGGCATGGCCGGCGAAGGTGGTGGCGCCGGCGTTGTTGAACAGGGCGTCTATGCGCCCGAACCGCTCCGCCGCCGCTGCGATGGCCCTACAATCGGCGTCCTGGGAGACGTCGCCCTGGACCAGGACGGTCTCTGCGCCGTGGGCCTGGCACAGGCGGGCGGTTTCCTCAGCCTCGTCCCGGTTGCGTGCATAGTTGATGACCACGGCCTTGGCGCCCTGGGCGGCGGTCTCGACGGCCACAGCGCGGCCCAGGCCGGTGGACGCCCCGGTCACCACCACCACGAAGTCCTGGTATTGCCCGGCCATGCGCCTTCTCCCGTGTGTTGTCCGGGGGCCTACTAGCCTTTAATGCCGCCAGCATGGAAGAGACCGAACTCACCCAGCTGGGGCGCACGGCGCGTGCAGCCGGAACGCCTGAGGCGGCTGTGCTGGAGCGTGTGCCCAATCCGCACGCCGACGCCGCGTACCTGGTGCGCTTCACGGTTCCGGAATTCACCGCCCTGTGCCCGGTGACTGGCCAGCCGGACTTCGCCCACCTGGTGATCGACTATGTCCCCTCCGCCTGGCTGGTGGAGTCGAAGTCGCTCAAGCTCTAC
>NZ_CADEGK010000356.1 GCF_902826855.1 uncultured Phenylobacterium sp.
CGAAAGCGCCTGGGCCAGTTGCCCCAGCTGCGCCTGGGCCTGCGCCACTTCGGGCGCCGCGCCCTTCGCCGCCGGCGGAACCAGCGCCGCCAGCCGGCTGGCGATCTCGTCCGCCCCCGGCCAGTCCAGGTTCCGCGCCAGCAGGTCGCCGATCACCGGCGCCGAGGCCGGATAGGCGCGGATCAGCTCGATCATCTGCGTCGCCGCCTCCTCGCGGCGGCTGGTGAACGAGGGCCCCGAGCGCACCGTCAGATCGTATCGCCCGGCTCCCAGGTCGAAGATCCGTCCCACCGCCTTCAGCTGCTCGCCGCCCTGTCCGGCCGCCTGGCCGGCGGGCCCGACGCCGACGCTCTTCGCGGCCCCATCCGGCCCCAAAACCCGCACCACGCGGCTGGTCGCATAGACCTTCGGGATCAGGTCCAGCAGGATCCGCCCTGCATGCCGGATCGCGCGGCTGAGGTTGTCGATGTAGTGGAAGGTGGAGACGTCCCCCTCCCGCTGCCGCGCCATGATCGCGCGCCCGGAGGTTTCGTTCGACCGCGCCCCCAGGCTCGCGTCATAGAGGCCCATGATCGCCTTCATGTCGTCGCTGGCGTTCAGCGCCTCCTGCAGCGCGCCTGCCGGCACGCCCGCGAACCCCTGCCGCATCGGCGGCTCGGGCCCGTCATATTCGATGTAGGCGTGGCTCTGCACGTTGGCCGTCGCCCACTTGGCCGCGTCCGTCTCGAACGCCCCCGTGCGCCCGATGAACGGCGCCTTGGGCGCCAGCGCCACCAGCTCCGTCGAGGTCGTGCGCCAGTAGTTGAACATCCTCTGCGGGTCCTTGGCGTCGCGCACCAGGCTGCGGAGCCGTCGCCGCCCGTCCACCATCAGCTCCTCGCCCCAGACCGGCACGATCGGGATGAACCGTCCGGCCCAGTCCACCGTCTCCAGCACCGCGGCGCCGCTCAGGATCCGCTGGGTCACCTTGTGGCTCGCCGCCTGCCGGGGCCGCCCGACCACCGTCACCCCCAGGGCGTCGAAGATCGCCTTCTGCGCCCTGTAGACCGCCTCCTCGACCATCCGCCCGTCGCTGAGCGCCAGGATCGTCCGCGTGACCCGCTCGCGCCGCCAGCACTCGGCCACGCGCACGCGCTCCCCACTCTCCAGGCCGCCCACGGCGCCCAACTCGTCCGAGGCCCAGTCGACCGCCTCCGCCCCCTTCCAGCGCGCCTCGAAGGCCGCGCGCGGCAGGCTGTCGACCACGAAGGCGGTGCTCCAGTCGGAGGAATCCGCGGCCGTCCCCTCCGGGTCGCCGTACACCGTGAACGGGTTGGCCACCCGCTCGATGGCGATGTCCTGGTCGAAGCCATCGTCGGCGGAATAGCGGGTGTTGATCCGGAAGTAGCCGAAGCCGCCGGTCACCGCGAAGTCCAGCGCCGTGTCGTAGGCGACCTCGGCGTCCGAGCTCTGCTCGATGTGCCGGATCAGCCCGTTGAACACCTCCGCCGTCTCCGGATCGGACGCGTCGTCCACCGGATGCACCGCGATCGCGGGCTTGTTCTGCCGCGCGTCGTTGACCACCTGGCGGATGAACGCCGGCAGCCGGTTTATGGTCAGCACCGGGCGGCCCTCCAGGTCGCGCGCGCGGCGCACCGCGTCCGGCCACTGCTCGCCCAGGCGCGCGAACCGGATGTCGTCCAGCGCCTCGCGCCGGTTCTCGGCCTCGGCGTCGGCGGCCAGCCGGAACGCCTCGCGGGCCTCGGAGAGGATATCATCGTCGGACAAGGCGTGGCCCCATGGCTGAAGGCCCGCGCGAGCGAGCCCGGCGGGTGAAAGCGGCCCAGCCCCTCCCGGGACGGCGGGCCGAAAATGGCTTGGAAGCGAAGGACGTTGGGAGGCTCAGTCCGCCGCGGCGGGCGCACTCATCAACGCTGACAGAAACCTACCAAAAACGCGCGAGAGTGTCAAGAACACAATACGAACATTCGATTGATGCCGTCACCGACCGACCGATGGCCAGCTCGCGCCAGATCAATAGGCGCGGAAGTGATCTAAGCCGAGCATCACTAGGAGGTCCGCGATGGTCTCGGCCCGTTCCACCTGAAGGAGGCGATCCTCCACGGATTCACCTCCAAGGGTCACGTCGTCGGGATAGGCTTCGGTAGCCCGTCGAACCAGCGCCTTGACCTCGCTGAGGGTCAGCGGGCCCATCGCCTCGAGGTCATCCTCAATCCGCGACACACCGGCGAGAAAGCAGGCCAAACCGAGC
>NZ_CADEGK010000357.1 GCF_902826855.1 uncultured Phenylobacterium sp.
GCATGCCGGTCACCAGCCGGTCGAACTGCGGCTGCTCACGCCGCCAGCGCAGCAGGGTCTTGTAGCCGGGCAGGGCAGGGTCCACCGCCCGCAGCCCCTTGGCCGGAACCCCATCCACAGCTTCGCCCGCACCTTGTCGCCCAGCGCCGGCGTATAGTCCCGGCGCCGCCCGCCGAACCGCGCGCCCCAGTTCCTGTGCCGCTCGTCTCGCAGGAACCCCAGCGCCTCGGCGAACGGCGCCTTGGTCCGCCGCCAGTGGCGATAGCTGGCCCACGACGGCATCCCCGGCGTCCCCACCAGATCGTGCACGCCCCCTCGCCGGCCCGCAGCCGCGCCAGCAGCGCCGCGGCCTTCGCCTCATCGAAGGCGTAGGCCCGCATCCACGCCCCGCGCCGCTTCGCCGCCGCCAGCTCCTCCCCGAACGGCGCGTTCTCCCGCGCCAGGCGTAGATCTGCCCATGCGACGGCATTCCCGCCTCACGCCCGATCGCCGACAGCGTTTCCCCCTCCCGAACCCGCGCCATGATCCGCCGCGCCAGCTCCCACTTGTCCGGATAGGCAAACGGCATGGCGAACAGCTCCGGCGGCGGCGATGGCAAATCAGAACAAATAGTGAACAAGTGCGGACCCTCAAGGCCCCGACACCTGCTCCCTCTGAATAGAGAAGGGTGGCCTCGCCGCAGCGTGCCGGGTGGGAAGCGTGGCTCAAAAAGAGCGCTGACCGCGCCGGGGTCGGGTCGTGCGAAGTTCGGATAGCGCACTTCCGTCCCGTTGCAGACCGTTCAGGGGTAGGTAGCTACATCGCCGGTCGTGGTTATCGTCGCACGCCGCGAACCGGACCGCCGGTCTGCCGGTAACCGGACCCCGGAATGACGGCCATGGGCGGGAAGCGGTCGTTACCGCAAGCGCAAATCCAGACACAGAAACGCCGCCGATCCTGAAACCGGCGGCGCATGTCTGTCAGAAGATCTTCTCTAGGGAAGCACGGCCTTGCGGCGGCGAAGCATCGCACCCGCCATGCCGAAGCCGCCGATCATCAGAGCCCAGGTCGCAGGTTCCGGAACGGCCGCAGGCGCCGCAACTCCAATTTGATCGGAAGTGGGGCCGCATCCAAGATGTGGTAGAGTTCGCGGACGTACCGCTTGGGTCGGTCAATCAGACGGGCATCTTTGGAAACTCCACGCTCGCGATTGTCGCCGGATGGGGTGACGTTGAGGCGGCGCGTCTGCTCCTCGCTGCCGCCGCCGACGTCCACCTGAAGGTGGAAGATGGCGACCCGCCCTGCACCGGGCGGTGGCTTTCGGCCACCCAGAGGTCGTCAAGCTGCTGATCGAAAGCGGTGCATCAGTTACCGAACGGAACGACGACGGTTGGAGCCCGCTTGAGCTTGCGATGAGCGCCGGAAACAGCAGCATTGTTGATCTGGTGCGGAGCGCCAGAGAATAAACGTCGCCAACGTCCGCTAAAGGTCGATTCTCTCCGTTGGGGCTCCAGCCACAAGCAGACCTTGGGCGCCAGGCCGGGACGCAGACGTTCGGGACGGAAGGGATGAGTCCCCGCGGACTTCGTATCGGCCATGGGGGGCGGGCGGCCTTGCCTCACAGCAAAGCCATCCGCCACCTCGAGGACTGTCTCCTACGCCGCCTTGTCATCCTCCAGCGTGAACCCCACCCGCAGCTCCACCTGGAAGTGCGCGACCTTCCCGTCCTCCACATGCCCGCGCATGTCCTTCACCTCGAACCAGCGAATGTGGCGCAGGGTGGAATTGGCGCGGTCGATGGCGGTGCGGACGGCGTCGTCGAAACTCACGGGCGAGGACCCGGCCAGCTCGACGATCTTGTAGACGGCGTTCTCGGACATGGTGGTCCTCCCAGGCGGCGGCGCCGTTGCGGCGCGCCCTTACGATCATCCAATCGCGCGGGAGACGTGAAGGTTGCGCGGCGCGGCCGTCTGGCCTGGCGCAACCGCTTCGCGGCCGTCAGTCCGCCACCCGGACAGACGCGGGCCCTCGGGTGCGGCCGGAGACGCCGCGCGTGGGCGGCCGACCCAGGCGGGCAAACCAAAGGGCCCTGACCGTGCGGTCCGGGGCCACAC
>NZ_CADEGK010000358.1 GCF_902826855.1 uncultured Phenylobacterium sp.
TCGAACTTCGCCGGCGCGTGACGCTCGATCCCGACATCCTGGCCGACCTCGCCGTGGAGATCACGCCCAAGGCCTATGTGCGCGTGACGCCGATGACGCACGCCGCCACGCCGCTGGGCGCGGGCTTTGGGGTGACCCGCTTCGCCAGTCCAACCCAGGCCTTCAGGGTGATTTACCTGGGCCAGGACCTGACCACGAGCGTGGCGGAAACCCTGGTCCGCGACCGCTTCCAGGGGAAGGCGACCCGCAAGCTCCTCGACGTCGAGGCCGCGACCTGGGGCGCGACCGAGGTCAGCGCCAGTGCGCCCCTGACCCTGATCGACCTGCGCACCACGGGCCTGGTGCGCCTGGGCGTCTCGACCGAAGCCGCCCGCGGCAAGGCGCAGGGGCAAGGGCGCAAGCTCAGTCAGGCGGTCTACGACCAGACCGACGCGCAAGGCCTGGTCTACAGCTCGCGGCTGACCGGCCGCACGTGCATCTGCGTCTACGACCGCGCCCTGCCGGGCGGGCTTGGCGCATCGCCGGTCATCGAGGTCACGCGCCTGGCCGGCTTCGTCGATGCGCTGCGGGCGCTCAACGTGACCCTGATCGCGACGCCCTAGAGGCGCTCCGGTCGGCAGATCGGAACGCGCGGCTTGCCCCGTAGAAGCCCCGCCCCGCCTCAGGGGCTCAAGGCGGACCATCCGCGTCGGATGCGATCTTCGCGCGAGGGATCGTCACCGCCAGCCGGAAGAGACCGCTTGCGGGCTCAGGAGGCGGTTTGGGCGGCGGAGACGGCGCCCTCAGGCGCTGGCTTCGTGAGGTGCGCCGCACCGAGTAGAGCCCGGTCCCGGAGGGACGCGCCCAACGCTGCGATAAGGACCCGAGTGACCTTCGTTACGCCAACGGGTGGAGTTCTCCCCCGCGTGTCAGGCCCACCTGCGGGGGGAAGAAGGACCGTCGAAGTCGATCGTCGCGGCATGGGCGCAGCGTTGCTCGGCCTCGCGGCCAAAGGTCGGCTGAGTTCGCTGCCGCAAGACAACCCCACATCGCCTGAGGCGGGCCCACCAAGCAGATGCCGGCGCGGCCGAGCACCCGGGGCGAAGCTCCGGAAACCCCGAGCCTGAGCGGCGCGAACTCGGCTCGCCCGTCGCCGAAGCCGCCCGCGTCAGCACGGCGGCCGGCGCACCCGCAAGACGCCGGCAAAGTGAACACGAAGGGGCCCGCCCGGTCTCCCGGGCGGGCCCCAGCTCCGATTCAGAAGGGGATCTCATCCGTATCGGCCGAGGCGTTCCCGGACGGCTGGGCCTTCCTGCGGCCGCGGGTGCGGGGCTGAGGCTCCGGCTCTTCCGGCTGGGCGTCGACCCCGTCGCGCAGGATCTTCACCTGGCCGCCGCCCTTCTGGTTGACCACGATCTCGGTGGAGTAGCGGTCGTGGCCCTCGTTGTCGGTCCACTTGCGGGTCTCCAGCTTGCCCTCGACCATGACCAGGGTGCCCTTGCAGGCGTAGCCCAGGTAGTTGGCGATGCCGTCGCCCCAGAGGGTGACCCGGTGCCATTCGGTCCGCTCGCGGCGCTCGCCACTGCTGCGGTCTTTCCAGCTTTCCGAGGTGGCCAGGCGCAGGTTGGTGACCCGGGCGCCGTCGCTGAGGCTGCGGACTTCGGGGTCAGCGCCGAGGAAGCCGATCAGAGTAACCTTGTTGAGCATTGTCTTTCTCCGTCTCCAGCCGGGAGAAGTCCCGGCCGTTCGCGGGTCATTCCCGCGATCACGAGACCGCTTTGAGCGGGGAGCAAGGGACGCCGAGACATCCGAGCCAGGGAGGAACCGGTCTGCAGGCGCGCCGCGCCGAAGACGGGAGGGACCCTTAAAGGCTCGCCTGCGAAGCAGGTTGATTTCGGAGGCGGACCGCCCCGCTCTAGGTTTTCGTGATTGATCGCGGAGACCCACGCCGGCCCGACACCTGGATCCGGACCGAACGGAGAAATAGTGCTCAGCTAGGTGAGACCGGCACCGTCGACTGTCCCCTTAACCCACATTTCCCAAGTAAGGCGCTGATTTCGCTGTCCTGACCATTATATTTC
>NZ_CADEGK010000359.1 GCF_902826855.1 uncultured Phenylobacterium sp.
ATCGGCATCTTGACCGCGAAGCTGGCGAAGAAGGCCAGCCACAGCCAGGTCTGCACCTCCGGCGCGAACCCGTAGATCATCAGCTCGGGGATCGACGACGTGCCGCTGGTCCCGATCATGTAGAGGATCGCCGCCAGCATCAGCACCGAGCCCAGCAGGGTGTAGAGGAAGAACTTGAAGGCCGCGTAGACGCGGCGCGCTCCGCCCCAGATGCCGATGATCAGGAACATCGGCACGAGGCCGAATTCGAAGAAGGCGTAGAAGACCACCAGGTCCAGCGCGCAGAACACCCCGATCACCAGGGTCTCCAGCAGCAGGAACGCGATCATGTACTCGTGGACGCGGGTCTCAATCGTCTTCCAGGATGCCGCAATGCAGAGCGGCATCAGGAACGCGGTCAGCAGCACGAACAGAACGGAGATGCCGTCCACGCCCATGCGGTAGACGATGCCGGCGAACCACGGCGTCTCCTCGACGAACTGGAAGCCCCAGTCGTTCGGGTTGAACCGCGCCACCAGCAGCACCGAGAGCGCCAGCGTCACCAGGGTGGTGACCAGCGCGATCCAGCGCGTGGCCTCCAGGCCACGGGCGTCGTCCGGACGGCCGGTCAGGCGGATGCCCAGGATCAGGGCCACGCCCGCCAGCGGGGCGAAGGTGATGAGCGAGAGAAGCGGCATGCCCATCAGCCCCTGTTCCAGGCCAGAAGCGCGTAGGTCAGCAGGCCCGCGACGCCCAGCAGCATGACGAAGGCGTAGTGGTAGACGTAGCCGGACTGCAGGCGCCCTGCCCCCTTGCCCACCTGAACGGACACCGCCGAGACCCCGTCCGGGCCGAAACCATCGATGATCCGCTGGTCGCCGCCCTTCCAGAACAGCAGGCCCAGGAGCCGCGTCGCGCGCACGAAGGTGGCCTGGTAGATCTCGTCGAAGAACCACTTGTTGTAGAAGAACCGGTAGAGCAGCCCGCCATTGGCGGCCCACCGCGCGCCCACGCCTTCTCGGGCGATGTAGACCCACCACGCGGCGGCGAGGCCGATCAGCGTCACCGTCAGCGGCGACCACAGCACCCAGGCCGGCAGGCCGTGCGCGCCTTCCAGCACGTGATTGTCAGGCGCCGTGAAGATCGCGCCGCGCCAGAACTCATGCTGCTCATGGCCGATGAACTGGTGGTGGTAGGCGAAGCCCGCCGCGACGGCGCCGATGGCCAGCAGGATCAGCGGCAGGCGCATGGTCCACGGGCTCTCGTGCGGCAGGTGCGGGCCATGGTGCGCATGCCCATGGGCCCCGTGCGCCTCGTCCGGTTCGCTGTGCGTCTCGATCTGCGCGTGGCTGGCGTGGTCATCCGCGTGCGCATCGGCGTGGTCGTGGTCGCGGTTGTGCCAGTGGTGCTCGAGGTCCTCGGACGTCCAGCGGGCGTGGCCATTGAAGGTGAAGAACGCCAGGCGCCAGGAATAGTAGCTGGTCAGCCCCGCCACGAAGATCGCGATCACGAAGGCGAAGTAGCCCATGGCGCTGCCCGCGGCGCCGGCGATGTAGGTGGCGTTGATGATCGAGTCCTTGGAGTAGAAGCCGGCGAAGCCCCACTCCTGTCCCAGGATTTCCATCGGCAACCCGATGCCGGTGATCGCCAGCGTGCCGATGATCATCACGGTCGAGGTGACAGGCAGGTATTTCCCAAGGGCGCCATAGCGGCGCATGTCCTGCTCATGGACCATGGCGTGGATCACCGAGCCCGCGCCCAGGAACAGCAGCGCCTTGAAGAAGGCGTGCGTGAACAGGTGGAACATCCCGGCCTGGTAGGCGCCCACGCCGGCGGCCATGAACATGTAGCCGAGCTGCGAGCAGGTGGAGTAGGCGATCACCCGCTTGATGTCGTTCTGCATCATGCCGACCGTGGCCGCGAACAGCGCCGTGATCGCTCCGATGAAGACCACGATACCCTTGGCCACCGGCGCGTACTCGAACATCGGCGACAGGCGGCAGACCATGAAGACGCCGGCTGTCACCATGGTGGCGGCATGGATCAGGGCCGAGACGGGGGTCGGGCCTTCCATGG
>NZ_CADEGK010000360.1 GCF_902826855.1 uncultured Phenylobacterium sp.
GGATCCGGAGGGCGAGACCAGCCACGTGCTGATGACCAACACCTCCACCGAGGGCATGAGCGGCCGCCTTTCCCAGGAGCTGATGGCCGCCGTGGTCCAGGGCTGACCTTGAAGATCTGGATCGCCGCCACCCAAGACCCGGCGCACAAGAACGGCGGCTGGGCGCTCGTGCGGGCCAACGGCGAGGTAACGGGCGCGGCCGGCGGCGAGCGTCAGACCACGCGGGCGCGTATGGCCCTGGCTGCGCTGGCCGCGGCCATCAAGGACCTGCCGCCCGGCATCGGCCCTGCCGTCGTGGCGCCCCGGCCGGATGCGCTCGTGCTGCACACCCTGGTGAAGCCGCCGCCGGAGCCCGTCACGGAGGATCTCGACCTTCGCGCGGCGCTGGCCGCGGCGCTGGCGGGCCGCCCCTGGATCCTTGCCATTGCCGACCCGAAAGTCGTGGCGCCGCTCACCTTCGCGGCTGCCTGGGCGGACCGCGCCGCGGACAAGGCCAAAACGCTGGGGCCGTTCACCGCCGCCATCCCAAAGGTGAACCTCGGCAAGCTGGGCCGCCTTTAGGCAGGCTGCGCCGGAAACAGCTCATCGTGGCGGGCGCAGATGCGGTCCCAGATGGTGGCGGCCTCGGGCACGTCCAGCTCGAACTCCCGCTTCAGCAGCGCCACGAAGTCCGGGGCGCTGTCGATCAGGCTGTTTTCCTGCGATCCCGGGGTCAGGCGGCGGAAGGCGCGTCCGCGCAGGAGACGGATTTCGTCGCCCAGGTGTCGCTGCGCAATGGCTGTCATCACGAAGATCGAGGTGGGGGCGGTCTGGAGGACGCCGCACATCTCGGCGAGCCGCGCGGGGTCGGCCGGCTCCAGCGTGAAGTCGAAGCTGGGCGCGCCGCCGTCGGGGTGGTTGTTCAGCCGCCACCAGTCCGCGTCGAGGCGCTCGAGGCGGTAGACGAAGCCGTCGCAGGTGAACGGGCCTTCGCGCAGAGGATAGGGATCGCGGGGCCCGTCGCCGAAGCCGACATCGGCGATCCAGGGCTCGCCGTCCACCTCTACCAGCAACACCAGGTGGTTACCGACCATCTCGTCGCCGCGGACGGCCCTGTGCACGCCGCCGGCGAGGTGGGTGACCTTGAAACCCACCTCCTCCAGGACAGCGCCCAGGAGGCCGTTCATCTCGTAGCACCAGCCGCCGCGCCGGCCGTGGACGATCTTGGCGAAAGCAGCGGCGGGATCGATCGTCACCGGCCGCCCCAGCTGGACGTCCAGGTTCTCGTATGAGATCGCCAGCGAATGGCGCCGATGCAGGGCGCGCAGGGTTGCAAGGTCGGCCTTGGGCGCCCCCTTGAACCCGATGCGGTCGAAGTAGGCCTGGATGTCCACGGCTATTCCGCGGGGTCCTTCGCCGGCTCCGGGGCCGCGCCTCCCAGCATCGCGGTGAACGCTGGGCTGATGTCGGCCGTGCCCTTCTCGGCGATGTGCTGGGCGATGCGGGCGCCCATGGCGGCCATCACCTGGCCGGTGAACTCCGCTTTGTTGGAGCCGACCCAGTCCATGGAGGCCTGGCGGCTGTCGTTCAACTGCTGGAACCTCGGCGCGACGTAGCGGGCGAAGAGCTCGTAGGAGCGCTTCTTGGCCTCCCAGGGCGCCCAGTTGTGATCCATCAGCAGGAACGCGCCGAAGCCGCCGCTTTCGTCGACCAGTTGCTGGATGCGGGCCGCTGCGTCGTCGGGCGTGCCGATGATGGCCATGCCGCCCTCGGTCATCGCCTTGATGGGATCGTCGCCCTCGGGGACGACCGGCAGGTTGGCGATCTCGCGGAAGTAATAGATCCACTTCTCCAGCCCGAACTTCGCCTCCTCCAGCGCCTGCTCCCGCGTGGGCGCGATGTGCATGGGTCCCACGAGGCGCCACTTGCTGCGGTCCATGGTCTTGCCGTGGTCGGCGGCCATGTCCGTGGGGATGTGCCAGTTGGAGGCCAGCGCGTTGAACCCGGCCGCGGACGTGGCCCCGAT
>NZ_CADEGK010000361.1 GCF_902826855.1 uncultured Phenylobacterium sp.
GATCGATCGGGGGGATCGGCCCGCCCTGCTCAAAACGCTGGCCCGCAACCTCCAGGACCGGCGACGCGGAATAGGTCTGACGGCGGAACTCTACCCGCTGCAGATAGGCGCCGCGGTCGCCTCCGCCCTTGACCCGATAGGCCTTGAGCTGGGCGGCGACGAAGCGGGCGGCGGCGTTCTCGTCCTGGGTGCCGCAGCTGCGGCCGCGCATTTTCGGCGACGCCAGCCGGGTCATGTTTGCCTTGACGCAGGCGGCGCACACTTTCGGCGCAGCGACCGCCGGCGCGACCGGCGACGCCGCGACGGCCAGCGCTGCCACGATGGCAGAGAACGACTTCACCGGACCTCCTCGGCGTCAGATCGCCGAGGGTCTCGGCAGGCTCAGGGTTGTACCCGTCCCGAAGCGGGCGCCAAGCGCCGTCAGATCTCAGTGCTTCTCGACCCAGGCGGCCTTGGCGGCCTCCTTCGTCCTGTTCAGGCACAGCTTGCCGTTCTGGATGGTCTCCACCCAGGTCATCGGGATCATGTGGTGCTTGAAGCCGGACCCGAAGTCGAACTTGGCGAGTTCGATCTGATCGCCCACCACGTGGTCGACCTTGCCGACATGGCCGCCGTCGGAGCCGACGACTTCCATGTGCTCGGTAATCTGGGAGGCCTGGATCATGACGATCTCCTCGTGTTGACTGGCACGAGGTAACGGGCGCGTCCGCGCCGGGGTTTCACATGGCCGAGCTGATCAACCTGAATCGCGCGAAGAAGGCAAAGACCCGCGCCGTCGGCAACGCCCAGGCGGCGGAGAATCGCGTCCGTTTCGGCCAGACCAAGGGCGCTAAGGCGGCGTCCAAGCTGGAGGCCGAGCGAGCGAGGCGGGACCTCGAGGGGAAGAAGCGGGACGACTGATCCCGCTTAGGCTGCCGCCGGCAACGCCCCGTCACGCACGTCGGCCGGGATCGATTCGTAGATGGTCGGCGGCGACAGGCCCAGACGGGCGCGGGCGGCCTCCAGAGGTTCGGCCATCAGCGCCTCATAGTCCTCGGCCAGCAGCCACTTGGCGGCCTTCCCGCGCCGGTAGCCCTGCCAGATGGCCTTCACGAAGGGATAGCGGGTCCCCATCGATTTGGAGACGGCGCCGAACGCGATCAGGAGCCAGCCCAGCCCGCGGGTCTGGGCGTAGGAAAACGCCACCAGGCACGCCTCGCCCGCCGCGTCGCGGTGATAGCCTGTCAAGATGTGCCAGATGTCGTGCACGTCGCGGGTGCGGCGGGCGAACCACGCGTAGGGATGGGGCTCCTCGATGTCGGAGCGCCCCTCCCGGCTGACCTGCGCAAGGCCCTCGGCGGAGAGCTGTTCGGTGCGGATGAAGTTGCGGTAGGCGGCGCCGACGCTTCCAGCGGGCAGGCTGTCGAGCCAGGCGTCGTCCATCAGGCGGTCAGCGAACTCGCGCCGCTCGTAGGCGATGCGACCGCCGCCGGGCGTGGCGAGCAGGCGGTGATAGCCCTTGGCGGTAGAGGCCCCGTTCAGCGCCCGCATGATCTCGAACACCTGGGTGGTGTCCTCCTTGTCGGCGAGCAGCTTCTTGAGCGAGCGCAGCGCATGCGGCAGGTCGAGCTTGGTTGAAACGGGCCGCGGGGCGGGCTGGAAGTCGGCGCCGTCTGCAGTGATGGACATTGTGCGTGGACCTTCGCGATCGCTGTTCCCGTCAAAGATGACGCCTCCGTCAACTTTTGGCAAGAGGCTGGTCGTGTTTAGTCGCAAGGACGTAAACAGCCGGTATGGCGACCCTCAAGAAACGCTCCGTCCTGCTCTCCGGCCACGCCACCTCGATTGCGCTGGAACCGGAGTTCTGGGCGGTGCTGGACGCAATGGCCGAGTCCCGCGGCTCCAGTCTGGCGGCGCTGATCGTCAGCATCGACCGCGGCCGCGCCGGCCGGCCCCTCGCCTCCGCGTGCCGCCT
>NZ_CADEGK010000362.1 GCF_902826855.1 uncultured Phenylobacterium sp.
CCGCTATACTGCCTTTCTTAGCGCACGTCGGCAACGACGTATAAGCGCGCACTCATGATCTGCTTCGCATCTCCTGATTGACTCGGTGCTGGCTGTTGATGTGGGTTGCCCTCCCCTATAGGTTTGCTAGGCTGCTGCGGTCAAAAACGCGGAGAAAGGAAGCACCATGCGCAAGGTGCGGGACTATAACGCGGAGCTGAAAGCGCTGGAGGACAAGGCGCGTAGTCTGAAGGCGCGCCGGGTCGAACAACTCGGCCAGCTCGTCACCGCCACGGGTGCCGATTCACTCGACATGGAAACACTCGCCGGCGTGCTACTCGATGCCGTCGCCTCACAGAACGCGGAAGCGAAGGAGGCGTGGCGATCGAAGGGCGCGGCTTTCTTTCAGCGGCGCGGGCGCAAAGGTGGGCGAACTGCTGGCGGCAACCGTGACAGCGCTGGCACGCAACCAGGCGCTGATCCAGCGTCTGGAAGCGACACGGCGTCGGACTGATACGCGGGGCTGGGTCGTGCAACGGCGCGAACGCACCCGCCACCTGATCGAGCTGGGCGGCCTCGTCCAAAAGGCCGGTCTGGTCGATCTTGCTGATGACGATCGCGCGACCATTTACGGTGCGCTGCTCGAACTGGTCGGACGCGCTCGCGGCGATGATGCCAGCGATATGGTGGCGCTCTGGAAGCGACGCGGCAAGCGGGCCTTTGACGCGGAAGCGGAAGGCAAGGAGACGGTGGCATGACGACGCTCGACCTTGACGCTCTCCGGACGGAAGTTCGCGCGCTCGACTATGTACGCGGCACGCCTGCGGAAGCCGCGATGTGGCGCGAGGATGACGCGGACTCCCGCGCCAATCTCGCCATCGAGGGCATGGACCTGAACGCGGAGGATGAGGCGCTGTTCGACATGCTTCGCGACGAGGCCGTGCCCCCTCCCCTCGCCACGCAAATCATCCTCAAGCTCTACGATCATCCCAACGCCGATCCGGGGCTGGCGATCACGCCGCTGGAACGGGCCGGCTGATGCCCGGCCGGCGGATCAGCCCGCTGTTCGCGGTGCTCGTCGCCGCGGTCGTGCTGTTCGCCAGCCATAGCTGGCTCAAGGGCATCTTCGGTTATGGCGAGATTGCCACCGACATTCCGTTCCTGCTGGCCGGCGCGATCCTGTTCCTGGCCTGGCGCGTCAATCGCCGCGCCGCGAACCGGCGCAGCTCGCTGCTCGGCTCGGCCCGCTTCGGCGATCGGGGAGACGTGCGCCGGCTTGAGGGAAACGGGGATCTTCTGATCGGCCGCTCCATCGAAGGCGGCAAGCTGCTGCGCTACGACGGACCCGCCCATCTGCTGACGATGGCCCCTACCCGCTCAGGGAAAGGCGTCGGCACGATCATCCCCAACCTGCTCACGCTGGACCGCTCGGTGGTCTGCATCGACCCCAAGGGCGAGAATGCCCGCGTCACAGCCCGTGCGAGGGCCGCCAAGGGCGATGTGTGGTGCCTGGACCCCTTCGGCGTCTCGGGGCGCCCCACGGCCCGCTACAACCCTCTGGCGTGGCTTGATCCGACCAGCCCCGACTTGGCGGAGGATGCACAGACGATCGCCGATGCGCTGGTCCATGACGCACCGGGGCAATCGGGCGAGGCACACTGGAACGAGGAAGCCAAGGCGCTGATCGCCGGCGTGATCCTGCACACCGTCGTCCACGAGCCCCCTGCCCGCGTCACGCTGGCGACCGTGCGCGACAAGCTCACCCGCGATCCCGCCGGCTTCGCCACGCTGCTCGCCGACATGCAGGCCAGCACCAGCGCCGGCGGCCTCATCGCGCGCGCCGCCAATCGCCAGCTCGGCAAGTCGAACCGGGAGGCTGCGGGCGTGCTCTCCTCGGCGCAGCGCCACACCCACTTCATGGACAGCCCGCGCCTGGTGGACAGCACCTCGGCATCCGACTTCCGGTTCGC
>NZ_CADEGK010000363.1 GCF_902826855.1 uncultured Phenylobacterium sp.
TGGGCCGAGGGCCACGCCATCTTGCCGACCATCGGCACGGTCCGAACCGAGCCGATCAACGACATGGCGCCGAACGACGACGTGCGCCCGACCGACCCGCAGCTTGTGGCCAGGCTGGCTGATGAAGGCGCGTTTGCGCTGGAGCGGATGCGCCCCGACAAGACTGGGCGCTTCTTACTTCCGGCGAGGTCGGCCTCCGACCCTTTGCTCGCCAATCTCGGTCCTGTGTCGGGCCTGCGCGGCATCGATGCGCCCGGAAGCGCGAGCTTCGACCCCGCCACCTGCGGAGCATCTTCAACGACCACACGCATTTTCGAAGGCTTCGGCCGGCCAGCTTGGCTTCTCGCGCCAGTTGACGCTGCTGGCCGATGAGCGTCGCATATACGCAGGAAGTCTACGGGTGCAGCCGCCACTTGAAACTTGAAGACATACAGCCGGGACAAGCCATTTCCGGCATAGTTCCGGGCAAACTTGTGAACGTCGTCGCTGCGGAAATGCGCGGGGGCGAGGCGCTGGAGCTGACCTACAGCGTGGAGGGCCTCTGGGCCAGCTGCTGCTGTCGCGCGCCGACGAGGATGGCGTCTTGCTCGCGAACAAGCAGCAGCAATTGAAGCGTGGCCGCCTCTGCGATCCCACGGTTCTAACGGCAATCGTGGTGCTGACCGCGCTGGCGCTCGATGCGTATCTGCTTTTGTTTTGGTCCAGGCCCAACACGGATGGGCCGGGGTCCAACGACATGCCGGTTCTAATTCGAACGAATGGCGGCATGCTAGAGGTTGCGACCGTCAAACATAGACGAACATTTAACCTCACGGGTACGCACGTACTTCTTGGATATACGATACCATTTTGCAAGGAAACGGCATCATACACGGTAGATACATACATCTACTACCGCGTTAGGCTCTCAAGGCGGTGGATTGCAATTTACCAGAAGCCGCGTCTGCTCTTAACTGCGCCGAGGCTTGAGCCTGCGCTGCCAGTGGCCTTCGATACCTCCGGGTTGCAGCCGGCCCTCCAGAAATGCGCCGTCATGCCGAGCCTGGACACGCAGAACGACCTGCTGCGGAGGATCAGCACGACGCTGGAGGAGGATGCGCGCAGCCCAAGCTATATCGATTTCGCTTGCGACCACGGTGCGCGGGATCCTGTGCGGGAGTTTGTGCAGAAGTGGCTGATCAGCCAGAAAGGCTACAATATCCCCGCGAGCACCCTGATCGACGTCGAGTTCGACGACGAATGAGATCGCTGGAGCGCAGGCCGCCGAGCCCTCATTCGGCGGCCAATGTCCGGATCGGGCCGGGCGGGAAGTGCTGCTAAGGGTTGAAGGCGGTCCTCGCCCGCCGTCTGGAGCCGATACTCGTGGCATCATGGGCTCCGCCGATGAGCGTGCTGAGCCCAGCGGACACGGCGCGAAACGTGGCGCGCGCCTTGCAGCGAGCCTTCGGAATCACCTGGCGCGACCTGAAGGAAGACTGTATGGCGCTCTACACATTTCATCGTTGTGCCGCCGACGGGACTTCGGAGACCTGCGTCGCTTTCGAGCTGCAGGACGATTACGCAGCTGATGATGTCGCGCGCCAGCTTCTCGACCAGCACGCGAGCGCCGAGTTCATCGTCGCCTGGTGCGGCAGACGGAGGGTCGTCGCCAGAGCTCGCCTCCCAATCCGGTGGCAAAAACACTCCAACGCGCCGGCTATCGAGGCACGCCCACGCGGCAGTTCGTCGCGAGGCGAAGCTCCGCCTTGGTAGAGTTGCAAACGCTGTTATGCGCCGGTGGCGGGACCGTTCACGCCCGACACCTGCGGGACCGCTAAGCCCCCGGTCTACTCCTTTGATCGGGGGCTTTCCCTCAATCGGTGCGACCCTCGTAAGTTGGCTTTGAAGACGGGTGCGGCCGC
>NZ_CADEGK010000364.1 GCF_902826855.1 uncultured Phenylobacterium sp.
GCAACTGGGGCCGCTGGGGGGCGGAGGACCAGCGCGGCGCCCTCAACCACATCGGCCCGGAGACGCTGAAGAACGCCGCCGCCGAGGTTCAGTCGGGCAAGCTGTTCAACCTGGGCCTGAAGTTCGACCGCAACGGTCCTCAACTGGGCGGCGGGCGGTTCAACCCGATGGTCTACGTGACCGATCTGTTCACCCCGCTGAACCCGGCGGTGCCGGGCGTCTGCTACTCCGACGACGTCATCCACATGCCCCTGCAGTCGGCGACCCAGTGGGATGCCTTCGGCCACGTCCACTACGACGGAAAGCTCTACAACGGCTGCAGCGCCCGCGAATGCCTGACCGAGAAGGGCGCGCTGAAGATGGGGATCAACCACCTGGCCGCGCCGGGGATCATGTCGCGCGGAATTCTGCTCGACATCGCACGGCTGAAAGGCGTCGACCGCCTGCCGATCGACTATGCCATCACCGTCGATGACCTCAACGCCGCCTGCGCCAAGCAGGGCGTCACCGCGAAGCAGGGCGACATCCTGCTGGTCCGCACCGGCCACATGCAGTGCTTCACGGTAGACGGCGACCGCCCCGCATTCATGGGCATGCAGCCGGGCCTCAGCTACCATTGCGCCGAGTGGGCGCACGACAAGTCGCTGGCCGCGGTGGCCGCCGACAACATGGCGGTCGAGATCCTGAGCCTCGAGATGCTGGGCTCGGAGATGCCGCTGGCGTTCCACATGCTGGCGCTGCGCGACATGGGCATGCCGCTGGGCGAGATGTTCAACCTGGAGGCCCTGGCCGCCGACTGCGCCGACGACGGGCGCTACACGTTCATGCTGTCGGCCCCGCCCCTGGAAGTAACCAACGGCTTCGGCTCGCCGGTCAACCCGCTGGCGCTCAAGTAGGCAGCGGGCCCGCTCGCATCAGGAGGACGGCAATGGTCTCTGGACGGTTTGCCGGCGCACGCGTGCTGGTGACGTCGGCCGACGCCTACATGGGGCCGGCCATCAGCCAGCGCTTCCGCGATGAGGACGCCGAGGTCATCACCGACGGGGGCCGCTACCTGGAGGACGCCGAGGAACCGGCGCGGATCGTGGCGGCGGCGGGCCAGGTGGATGTGCTCGTCATCAACCTGGCGCCGACCCGCGTGGGCTCCTGCGCCGCCCAGGACCAGACCGAAGACCAGTGGCAGCTCATGTTCGACGGCATGGCGCATCCGACCATGCGCTTCACCAAGGCGGTGCTGCCGCAGATGATCGCGCGCCGGCAGGGAAAGATCGTCGTCGTGACCAGCGCCGCGCCCCTCCGTGGCTCGCCGGGCGCCGGCGCCTACAGCGCTGCGCGCGGGGCGCAGAATGCGTACGTCCGCGCCGTCGGCGCAGAAGCGGCGCAGCACAACGTGCAGATCAACGCCATCGGGCAGAACTTCGTCTATGGCGGCTATCCCGCCAACGCGATGGAGAAACCGAGACTCCGCGAGATTGTCCTGCGCGACGTCCCGGCCCAACGCCTGGCCGAGGGGTGGGAGCAGGCCGAGCTTGTGCTGTTCCTGGCCTCGCAGAACAGCAACTTCATCAGCGGTCAGGTGATCCCCTTCGCCGGTGGCTGGGTGACCTCGACCTGAGCGGGGTTCTCCGATCCGGCGTTCCGCGCGCACAACCGGCTTAGGACGGCCGCGGTGGCAGAGGCTCGCCTGATCCGCTTCAATCCCGCGGCCAGAGCCCTCTCGGGATCGGCGCTGGCCAGCTTTCTGAGCGGCCGTGACCTTCAAGCGGAGACGATCCCTCTGGGGCCATGCGCCAGGGTCTCAAGCTTGGCTGAAAAAATGACGTGCTCGTGAGGCCGAGGCCCTGGAACCTCG
>NZ_CADEGK010000365.1 GCF_902826855.1 uncultured Phenylobacterium sp.
GGAGCATGCCCCACTGCACGGTCGACCTGCGGGTCGGCGGCCGCTACCGCTACGTCTGGCGCAACGACGAAACGGGCGCGCAGTTCGGCTCCTACGGCGAGCACCTGGAGGTGGTTCCCGTACAGCGGATCGTCACCACGGAGAACATGGACGGGCTGGACGGCCAACCGCTCAGCCTCGAGCCGCCGTGGGGGTCGCAGGAGCCTTCCGTCAACACCCTGACCCTCGCCGAGGCCGGCGGGCGCACCACGCTCACCATCAACGCCCGCTTCCCGTCCAAGGAGATCCGGGACATGGCGGTGCAGTCCGGCATGACCGACGGCATGGCGGTGGGCTACGACCGCCTGGAGGCCATGGCGGCCGAGCTCTCGGCCGGCTGAGGGGGGCGGGCAGTCGCATGATCACGGTCCACAACTTCAGCCGCGGCGTGCGCGGCCTGCGCGTGGTCTGGCAGTGCGAGGAGATGGGGCTGGCCTACCGGGCCGTGGGCTACGAGTTCCCGGTCCCGGACGCCTACCGGGCCAAGTACCCGCCGGGCTCCGTGCCCTTCCTGGATGACGAGGGGGGCGTCGGCATCGGGGAGAGCGTGGCCCAGATGCTCTACCTGGCGCAGCGCTACGGGCCGACGCCCTTGCTCCCGGCCGCACCCGCCGCGATGGCCCGGGCCCTGCAGCTCACGGTGGCCAGCGAGGCCAGCCTGGGCGGGCTGATGAACCCCTTGATGGGCGCGAAGTTCGCCGCGCCGCAGGGCGAGAAGGCCAACTGGACCAACGACTTCTGCGAGGCCCGGGTCGCGGGCATGCTGGACTACGTGGAGAGCCTGCTGGACGGCGACTATTTCGTGGGCGAGGCGCTCACCCTGGCGGACATCGCCATCTCCACGTCGCTCGGCATGTGGGAGGGCGCGCTGGGCAAGGCGATCCCGCCGCGCCTCGCCGCGCACCGCGAGCGCATGCAGCAGCGGCCCGCCTACCAGCGGGCCGCCGTCGCGTTCAGCGCACCGTGAGCCCGCCGTCGATCACCAGCTCCTGACCGGTGACATAGCGGCTCTCCGCCGAACATAGCCACAGCACGCCGTTGGCGATGTCCTCCGGGAAGCCCTTCACGCCCAGGGGCACGGAGGCGGCCGACATGGCGTCCAGGTCCGGCGGCGCATTGGCCAGCGGGTTGACCGCCTGGCCGACGGTCAGCCAGATCGGCGTCTCGATCAGGCCCGGATGCACCGAGTTCACCCGGATGCCGTCCTTGGCGATGGCGCACTCCATGGCGATCGACTGGGTGAAGAGCCGCACCGCGCCCTTGGTGGCGCAATAGCCGGCCAGGTTTGGCGAGCCCTTCAGGCCCGCCACCGAGGACATGTTCACGATCGAGCCGCCATCGCCGCTTTCCCGCATCAACGGCAAGGTGTGCTTCACGCCCAGGAAGACGCCGTCCACATTGATGTCCATCTGGCGGCGCCAGTCGGCGAGCGACATCTCGGTGATCGGCCCGCCGATCCCGATGCCCGCGTTGTTGACCAGGATGTCCAACCGCCCGTGCCGCGCCTTGATCCCGGCGACCACGGAGGCCCACTGGTCCTCGTCGGTGACATCGTGACGGACGTACTCGGCCTTGCCGCCGGCCGCGGTTATCCCCGCCACGACCTCGGCGCCGAGCTGGTCCTGGATATCGGTGCAGACGACAAATGCGCCCTCCGCGGCCAGCTTCTCGCAGCAACCGCGCCCGATCCCGCTCGCCCCGCCGGTGACCAGCGCCACCTTTCCGCTCACCCGACCTGCCATCTGCGCCTCCCGTTTCATCCTGCATTCCCCAAGTGGCGTGGCGTTTGAGGTGAAGATCGCCTGTATCC
>NZ_CADEGK010000366.1 GCF_902826855.1 uncultured Phenylobacterium sp.
CCGGGTTTCCCCATCGCCGAGCGCGAGGAGCCGCACGCGAGCCCGGGATGGAGCTATTTCATCCTGGATGCCCTGCTGAGCGAACTCCAAGCCCCTCAACCGAAGATGCAGAAGGACTGATCCCATGCCCAAGCCCGTGGAAGTGAAGACGCCCTCCGACCGCGAAGTGGTCGTGATCCGCACGTTCGACGCGCCCGCGGCCCTGGTCTGGGACGCCCACACCAAGCCCGAGCTGCTGAAGCGCTGGATGCTGGGCCCGCCGGGCTGGAGCATGCCTTACTGCACCGTCGACCTGCGCGTGGGCGGCAAGTACCGCTACGTCTGGCATGAGGACGCGACCGGCGCCGAATTCGGTTCGTACGGCGAGCATCTCGAGCTGGAGACCCACCGCCGGATGGTCACGACCGAGCGCATGGACGGTCTGGACGGCCAGCCGGTGAACCACGAGCAGCCGGTCGAGGCGGGTGAGCCTGCGATCAACACCCTGACGCTGGTCGAGCACGACGGACGCACCACGCTCACGGCCTCGGCGCTCTACCCGACCGCGGAGATCCGCGACATGGCGTTCCAATCCGGCATGACCGATGGCATGGCCGTCAGCTACGACAACCTCGACGAGGTGCTGGCGGCCGAAGGCGTCGGCTGAATGCTCATCATCCACGACTTCGCCGGCGGCGCGCGGGGGGCCGCGCGTCGCCTGGCAGCGCGAGGAGATGGGGGTTGGTCTACGAGGCCAGCCGCCTCGACTAAACCGTCCCGGACGCCGACCGCGCCATCCCGCCCACCGCGGGCGCATGCAGGCGCGGCAAGCGCCTGATCGGGATCAGCGCAGGATCAGGCCGCCGTCGATGACCAGCTCAAGGCCCGTGACGTAGCGCGCCTCGTCGCTGCACAGCCACAGGGCGCCGTTGGCGATGTCGGCCGGCACGCCCTTGACGCCCAGCGGCACGGAGGCGGCCGACATGGCGTCGAGGTCGGGCATGGCGTTCATGCCGGGGTTGATCGCATTGCCGACAGTGATCCAGATCGGCGTCTCGATCAGGCCTGGGTGGATGGAGTTCACCCGGATCCCGTCCTTGGCCTGGGCGCATTCCAGGGCGATGGACTTGGTGAACAGCCGCACCGCGCCCTTGGTGGCGCAGTAGCCCGACAGGTTGGGCGAGCCCTTCAGGCCCGCCACCGACGAGATATTGACGATCGAGCCGCCGTCGCCGCTCGCGCGCATCAGCGGGATGCCGTGCTTCACGCCCAGGAAGACGCCGTCGACGTTGATGGCCATCTGCCGGCGCCAGTCGGAGAGCTTCATCTCCAGGGTGGGGCCGCCGATGCCGATGCCCGCGTTGTTGACCAGGATGTCCAGGCGGCCGTGCCGGGCCTTGATCCCGCCCACGACCTCGATCCAGGCGTCCTCGTCGGTGACGTCGTGGCGGCGGTACTCCGCCTGGCCGCCCGCCGCCTTGATGCCGGCCACGACCTCTTCGCCCATCGGATCCTGGATGTCAGTGACCACGACGACCGCCCCTTCGGCCGCCAGCTTCTCGGCGATCCCGCGACCGATGCCGCTTGCTGCGCCGGTGACGAGCGCCACCTTGCCTTCCACCCGACCGGTCATGGCGTCTCCTTCATCGCTGGCCAGCTGCTCGCGCAGCGGCCAGGAGCCAAGCAGCCATGCCGCCGGGGAATGGAAGCGCCGGCGCGTACGTCATCCTGCGGCGTCGGGCGCTTCGGGCCTCGGCAAGCCCGAACGACCCGGCCTAGCGTCTGTCTCTCAGCCTGCATTCCCCAAGTGGCGTGGCGTTTGAGGTGAAGATCGCCTGTATCCGAG
>NZ_CADEGK010000367.1 GCF_902826855.1 uncultured Phenylobacterium sp.
ACGGCCGGATGTTCGACGCCGTCCTGCTGGACGCACCGTGCACGGCCACCGGTACGTTCCGCCGCCATCCCGACGTGCTCTGGGTGGCGGCCCCGCCGGAGATCCCCAAGCTCGCCGCCGTCCAGGCCCGCCTGCTGGACAGCGCCGCGCGGCGCACCAGGCCCGGGGGCCGGCTGGTCTACTGTGTCTGCTCGCTCGAGCCTGAGGAGGGCGAGGGCCAGGTCGCCGCCTTCCTCGCGCGCACGCCGGCCTTCGAGCTGGACCCAATGACGCCGGGCGACGGCGGCGCGCCGGAGTCCTCGCTGCGGCCCGACGGCACGCTTCGCATCCTGCCGCACCACCGCCACGGCGGAACCGACGGCTTCTACATCGCCCGGATGCGCCGCACGACCTGAAGCAGCGCCGCGAAGGGCGGCGCCCGGATCGGCGTTGTCGCCGGCCCCCGCATCAGGCTAAGCGGGGACATGGCCCAGACCATCATCGCTCCGTCGATCCTGGCGTCGGATTTCGCCCGGCTGGGCGAGGAGATTCGCGCGCTGGAGGCGGCCGGCGCGGACTGGATCCACGTGGACGTCATGGACGGCCACTTCGTGCCCAACATCACCATCGGCCCGGATGTGGTGAAGGCGTTGCGCCCGCACGCCAGGATCCCCTTCGACTGCCACCTGATGATCAGCCCGGCCGATCCGTACCTCGAGGCGTTCCGCGAGGCGGGGGCGGACTACATCAGTGTGCACCCCGAAGCCGGACCGCACCTCAACCGCACCCTGAAGCGGATCCGCCAGTTGGGAGCCAAGGCCGGCGTGGTGTTCAACCCCTCCACCGATCCGTCGGTGATCCAGTGGATGATGGACGAGGTCGACCTGATCCTGGTGATGTCGATCAACCCCGGGTTCGGCGGGCAGACCTTCATGCATTCGCAGCTCGCCAAGATCGAGAAGCTCCGCGCGATGATCGACGCCGAGGGCCGCGACATCCCGCTCGAGGTCGACGGCGGCGTTACGCCGGAGACCGCGAAGCTGTGCATCGCCGCCGGGGCCACGGCCCTGGTGGCCGGAACCGCCGTCTTCCGCGGCGGGGCGGAGCGTTACGCCGCCAACATCGCCGCCCTGCGCGGATAGGGAAGCACGGCGTGGCCGGCCCCCTCCGCCTGCCGGGACGCCATCTGGCCCTGGCGCTGAGCGTCGCTGTCGCACGGGGCCTCTCCGAGGAGTGGCGCGCCGCCGAGCTGGGCCGCTGGCTGCCAGGGCGCGCGCGGTCGGAGGGCTTCACGCTTTCGCCGCGGGATGCTCGGCCACCGGACCTGGACGCGGGGCGTCGTATCCTGTCCGGCGTCTTCACCCTGTCGGGGGCCAGCCTGACGGTGGGGATCGGCGGCGACCCATGGGACCGCCCCAGCCCCAGCCGCGCCTTTGCCGAGGCCCTGCACCGCTTCGACTGGCTCCCGGGCCTCATCGCCGCCGGTCCGGAGGGCGCGGCCGAGGCGCTGCGTCTGGTGCTGGAGTGGCGGCGCCTGTTCAGTCGCTGGAACGGGTTCGCCTGGGCGCCGGAGGTGATGGCCAGGCGGGTGTTCAACCTCGCCTGCGCCGGCCCGGCCCTCGCCGCGCGCGCCTCCGAGGCCGAGACCGCCGGCATGGCTACGGACCTCGCGCGCCAAGCACGCAGTCTGCTCGCCGCCACCGGCGTGGTGGGCGCCGCCGAGCGGGCCGCTTGCGCCGCGGTGGCGGGCGCGGCCCTGCGGGGCCCGGCCGGCCGTCGGGTCCTCGAGCGAGCTCTGGTCCGGCTGGGGCGCGACCTGCCCGCCGCCATCGACCCGGA
>NZ_CADEGK010000368.1 GCF_902826855.1 uncultured Phenylobacterium sp.
GGTTGTGGGCGTCGAACAGCATCTCGTGCGTTTGCAGCAGGTAGGCCCGAACAATGAAGGCGCGGCTGTGGCTGAGCTTGGTGTGGGCCACCTGCAGCTTTGTGCGCTCGCCGGCGACGACGGCCCAGTCTTCGCTCCAGTCGAACTGGAACGCCTCACCAGCGCCAAAGACCAGTGGCACGAAGGTGCCGCGGCCGGTGGTCCGCTCTGCTTCCTGCCGTTTGGCCTGCCAGTCGCGAGCGAAGGCGGCCACGCGGTTGTAAGAACCGTCGTAACCCAGCGCTGCCAAGTCGGCATGCATCTGTTTGACCGTTCGCCGCTGCTTGCGCGACTTGCCGGTCTCGGTCTTGAGCCAGCCTGCCAGTTTGTCTGCGAAGGGGTCGAGCTTGCTGGGGCTCACGCGCTTGGCATAGCGCGGCTCGACCGCATCGGCCCGAAGGTACTTCTTGATGGTGTTTCGAGACAGGCCGGTACGCCGTGCGGCGAATTCGGCCTCAACTTCATCGTTCGACCGCCCCAATCCAGCGCGCATCGAAGCCCGGCCGGCTTCGACCTTGCGGCGCAGGAACTCGTCGTACTCGCGCGACTCGCGCTGGCGCTGAACGAACTCGCGCATCAGCTCGCGCAGCACTTGCGACGCCGGGCGATGGGCCGCCTCGGCTTCGGCCATAAACTCGGCGCGCAACTCAGGCTCCAGCTTCATCGTGAAAACGGCTTGTTTTGACATGATCGGGGCCTCCTGCCACTTGATACTAACAAAGTATATACGCCGTCATTACTAAGCGCTATTCACAGAACGCTGCAAGGCGGGCGTGCGCTAGGCCAAGGCCTGTCGGAAAACATTTGTTTTTCGACAGGCCTTCAACGGTCCTCTGCACCAACCTCCGAGTGGCCGCAAAATTGTGCGGAAAACTCTGTCGCCAGACGCTACCATACGGAAACCTCGTCTTAATGGTTTTCCGCTTATGTTGGTAGGTTACATGCGCGTGTCGTCGGACTCCGACCGCCAGAGCACGAACTTGCAGCGCGATGCGCTGCTCGCCGTCGGCGTCGATGCGCGGCATCTGTTCGAGGATCATGCTTCCGGCGCGAAGGACGACCGCGCGGGCCTGGCGCGGGCGCTCGAATTCGTTCGCCCTGGCGACGTGTTGGTCGTGTGGAAGCTCGACCGGCTCGGCCGTTCGTTGTCGCACTTGCTCGCCATCGTGACCTCGCTCAAGAAAAAGCAGGTGGCGTTCCGCTCGCTGACGGAGAACCTGGATACCACGACGCCCTCGGGCGAGTTTCTGTTCCAGGTGTTCGGCGCGCTCGCGCAGTACGAACGCGCCTTGATCCAGGAACGTGTCGTCGCCGGTCTGGCTGCCGCCCGCAAACGCGGCCGGATCGGCGGCCGGCCGCAGGCGATCACCGGCGAGAAGCTGGAGGCCATCGTCGCTGCGCTCGATGGCGGCATGTCCAAGGCGGCGGTGTGCCGCAACTTCGGCGTCAAGCGAACCACGCTGATCGAGACCCTGGCACGGGTTGGTTGGACGGGCTCTCGTGGAGCGTCATCGCGATGACGACCAAGAGCGAACGATTGACCGTCCTGTCGGACGCCGAGCAGGAAGCCCTGTACGGCCTGCCGGACTTCGACGACGCCCAGCGGCTGGAATACTTGGCGTTGACTGAAACCGAACTGGCGCTCGCCAGCAGCCGGCCTGGTCTCCATGCCCAGGTCTATTGCATCTTGCAGATCGGTTACTTCAAGGCCAAGCATGCCTTCTTCCGCTTTGACGGGAGGTGGGTCGAGGACGATGGGTCCTGTGTGGTT
>NZ_CADEGK010000369.1 GCF_902826855.1 uncultured Phenylobacterium sp.
GGTCGACCTGTGGTTCGACCGTCACGTTGACGGTGGCGCCGTTGGCGTCGCGGACCGCATCGAACGCCTCGGTCAGTGGCGCGCGGCTGTAGTTATTGGCCGCGGTGGTGTGATTCCGGGCCCGGCCGTATTCGTAGTAGCCGCGGACGTTCCAGCCGCCGACGGTGCCCTCGACCCCCACGGTTCCCACGTACATAGTGTTGGCGCGGGTCGCGACGGTCCCACCTCTGTTGAGCGCGACCGTGCCCAGCGGGAACGTGGCGAGGTTCAGGGCGACCATGCGTTGGCGGATGCTTTCAGGGAGGAAGGCGTTGTCCCGCTGAATCGTCAGAGTGCCTGCGACCGAGGTGCTGAGCGCCGCGGAGTTCACCGTGCTGCTGCTCTCGCCATAGAGACCCTGGGCGAAGACCGACCAGGTGTCGCTGAGCTTGTAGCTTCCCCTTAGCATCAGGGCGGCGCGGTGCTGCGGCGACTGCATGTAGGCGAACTGCGTGGCGTTGTTGAACAGGTTCTCCTGGTCGGAGTCGCAGACCTGGGAGGTGGCGGTCCGGAGCGCACAGAAAGGCGTCTGGTAGGTCGTGCCGTTGTCGCCGAAGGAAATGCCGGCCAGCGGCCCGCCGGTGATCGTGCCCCCGTTGACGATAGTCTGGTAGACGAAGGGGCGAAGCAGTCGCGGGGCCAGACCGTTGGTGGCCGACGCGGTATTGGTGAAGATGTCCATGGACGGGTACTGCGACCAGGGCCGGGAGTCAGGCTCCACGCCGTCCGTCTGATAATATTCGCCCGACGCCATGAGGTGCAGGCGATCGCCCAGGAACCGGTCGCCCATGGTCAGGGAAACCTTTCCGGACTTGCCGTCGCCGCGTGTCGTCACCCCCGCTTGGACATCGCCCTTCAGGCCTTGGAACTCCGTGTCGATCACGAAGTTGACCACACCAGCCACCGCGTCCGAACCCCAGGCCGCCGACGCGCCGCCTGTAACGACATCGATGCGCTGCAGCGCCCCGGTGGGCAGGAGCGCCACATCGACGGTGGCCAGGTTGGTCGTGGGGACGATGCGTTCGCCGTTCACGAGGACGAGCGTGCGCACGGCGCCCAGGCCGCGAAGGTTCACGAAGCTCTGGCCGCCGTTGCCGGCGACCGAGGCCGAGCCGGTCTGGGGCCCGGCGCTGGACTTCATCACCGGCAGCGTCGCCAGCACGTCGATGACGTTGTTGACCGCCTTGCGCTCCAGGGTCTCGGCCCCGAGCACGGTGGTGGGGGTCGGGGCATCGTAGCCGTCGCGTTGCACGCGGGTGCCGGTGACGGTGATCTCGTCGAGCTCCGACGCGGGGTCGGCGGCGGCGGCACCCGTGGTCTGGGCGGCTGCGCCGCCCGCAGCCAGCAGGAGCCCTACGGCGGCGCACGTGGTGGAACAGAGTAGTGAACGCCTCAAGACAGTCCTCCCCGGGGCCCGTTTAGCTGAGGGTCAGCTTTCTGGGGCGAGCCATGGCGCCGCCCGGTTTCGTCCCGAAGTTCGGCGCTGCTGAAAGAGCTAGAGAGCACCTGCAGTCAGGCGAAGTGCGTTTCTTCATGGACGTCTGGCATTTTTGCCAAAGCCCAGTCGAAGGCCTCGAGGAGCGAAGCTCGCCTCCCAAGATTCCCCGGTCCCGAAAACCTCTGATCTGTGCCGCACACGTGCGGGTACTGCTCCACACCACGCCGTGAGGTCGTGTATTCCCGGGATGTCTTTCAGCATACGCCTTCGGCGCGGTCGTCGATTTTCTGCGTACCACCAGCAGCGGGACGGACACTGACAGGATGTTGTCC
>NZ_CADEGK010000370.1 GCF_902826855.1 uncultured Phenylobacterium sp.
GATCCGCATGTTCCGCAACTGCAGCCATTGGCCGGCAAAATTATCGACGAGGGCGCGGGACTTCGGATCGGCCAGCATGCGGCGGACCTGACGGTCGAGCTGCCGCCGCAGCCGGCCCTGGCTGGCAAGTTGAGACAGCTCGTCGTCGGGCAGGCTGCTCCACAGAAAATAGGACAGGCGCGAAGCCAGAGCGAACTCGTCGATGCGATAGGCGGCGCGGGGATTGCCGGGCTCGGGGTGCGGCTCGCCGCGGAACAGGAAATGAGGTGAGACCAGCACCGCGCTCAGCGCCAGCTGCAGGCTGCGTTCGAAGGTTTCTCCCTGTTGCCGGGCCTGCCGGGCGAAACCCGCCAGGCGCTCGACCTCCCCGGTCCGGGCCGGGCGCCGATAGGCGCGTGCGACGAACCTTTCCAGGATGGAGGAGGCATAGGCGTCGTCGTTGGTGGCGGTCCGACCGCGAAAAAAGATGCGGGTATGGCTGGAGGGAAGCGGGTCGGGCGGCGCGTCGAGGGGGCCTTCGATCTCGAGAAACTCGATGAACAGATTGCGGTCGAGGCCTTTCTTGCGGTCGACAAAATTGTTGATGTAAGCGGCGGAGAACCGGTTGGTGCCCGCCGCAACGCGAACGCGGATCTCGCAGTTCGTCGCAGAACCGTCCGTCGCGAGGACGTCAAAGGTCGACAGCGTGTTGGTGCCGAGCGCCAGGCGCATGCGGGTGGGCTGATCGCCCGCCTGCTGGCCGTAGGCCCGGGCGCGGAGTGCATATTCGCCGGGACGCGAAAATGGAAAGTCGACCTGGATGTCGCCTTCCCGCGCCAGCATGCGCGCGCCGCCATCGACCGGATCCCCGGGGGCCGTGCCGGGCAGCGCATCCGCGGCAAAGCGACGGCGCCGTTGTCGGGCTGGGTCCTCGGTCACAATCGCCTTCTCCATCACCGCCTCGGCGGCGGACAGGTATTTCTCCAGGAGAATGGGCGGGACGGAAAGCACGTCCCCGATGTTGTCAAAACCGTAGCCGGAATCGTCGGCCGGAAAATCATCGGCCGGCCGGAAGTCGATGCCCACCAGATCCCGGATGGTGTTGTTGTACTCGGCGCGGTTCAGGCGGCGGACCGTGACGCGGCCGGGATCGGGATGGTCGCAGTCGCAATGAAAGACGGCCTGTTCGATCCAATCGGCGATGAGCTTGTTTTCGGCCGGCGTCGGCTTGGGCTTTTTGGCGGGCGGCATCACCTCGGTGCGGAGGTTTTGCATGACCTTCTCCCAGGCGCGGGGGTCGGCGGTGACGGCTTTGAGGTCAGGGTAGACGTCTAGGGCGAAGTCGCCCTTGCGTTTGCCGCGACCGTGGCAGTCATAGCAATACTTGGAGAGGAGAGGGACGACCTTTTCCTCGTAGGAAGCCAAGGCCGGCGCGTTGCGCTGCGAACGGGCGTCGTCGAGCAGGCGCGGTTTGGCCGGTTTCGCGGGCGACGCGGCAGGGACGTCCCCGGCCGAGACGATGAGAGCCAGAGCGGCGGCCGTGATGGAGAAACGGACAATTATCACGGGAGGGTAGACGAGCGCCGGGGCGAATTCATCGAACCGAATTGTGGCCCGTGTCCTTCGGGGGTGAATTCCTGAGACGCCCGTTCAGAGCGTCTGCAACCGGTCGCGCAATGGCTCCAGGTCGGGATCGCGGACGGCCATGGTCTTGATTGAGGCGACGTCGCCGCCCGCTTCCATGGCCTTGTGCAGCCACTCCCAGGCCTCATCGAGACGGCCCAGTTGGGCGGCATAACACGCGAGGTTGTAGGGGATGA
>NZ_CADEGK010000371.1 GCF_902826855.1 uncultured Phenylobacterium sp.
AAATATAATGGTCAGGACAGCGAAATCAGCGCCTTACTTGGGAAATGTGGGTTGATAAGTTCGAGCACCGAAGGCGAACCGCGCCGCTCGAGCTCCTCCTGGCTGATGACGGCCACCGGGATCGCCGTGTCCTTGGGCGTGCCGGCGATGAACGAGCCGGTGACGACCACTTCCTCCACGGTGGAAGGAGAAGTGGCTCCTGTCTGGGCGCTCGCGGTTCCGGCGACCATTGCGGCCACGAAAGCCACCGCGGATGCGCCGGCAAAATAGGTGAGTTTCAGCATTTGGTTTCCTCCCCAGGATGCTGGCCTCCCCTTGCTGAACTGTTGGGGACGCCTGATTTTATTGGGCAGGATGTCATCGCCTTGAAGGCGGCGCTACGGTTCATCCGCGAGCGCGCATTCGCATATGTTAAGCGCCTGGGACGACGCCTGCCCCATCTCTCTCCCGGCCTCACAGCAGATGCTTGGGGTCATCTCCGGCTGCGGGTCACGATCCGGCGAGCTTCGTCACACACGGCCGCCGCTGCGTTGCGCGGCGCTTCGGACGACTCATCCAGGACGGATGGCGGCGATTAGGCGGCGAGTGGCGACGTGACGTCCCGGAACGAAACGTCCAGCGAGGTCACGACGTCGATGACGGTCGGGGTCTCGGCCCGCGCGGCATCGGCTATGGCCTGGCCGAGGTCTGCTGGATCCGTCACCCGCACGTCGTTGCAGCCCATGGCGCGGGCGATGGCGGCATGGTCGAAGTCGTTGAACTCCGCCGCGAAGGCGCCGCCGCCGTGATAGACCCAGCCCAGCGCGTGGTTGTTGAAGACCACCACGATGATCGGGATCTTGTGCTCGAGGGCCGACATCAGCCCGTTCATGGTCATGGCGAACCCACCGTCGCCGCACACGGCCGCAACGACCCGCTCGGGGTGCACGAGTTTGGCCGCCAGCGCCGCGGGGATGGCGAAGCCCATAGGCCCCGCGCCGGCCGCCTGGAGGAACCCGCCCGCGCTGCGCGTCTGATAGAAGTGGGTCATCAGGATGCGGTTTTCGCCCGCGTCGCAGGTGACGATCGAATCGGCGGGCAGGTTGCGGCTCAGTTCCGCGATCACCCGCTGGGGCATAATGGGCTGGTTATCTGACCCATAGGCCGGTGAGTCGAAGTAGCCGTTGGCCTGGCGGATCTTCTCCACCCGCGCCTGACCGCGCGAGAGCCGATCGGGCGCCGCGCCGAGCGCCTCGCGCAGTTGGTCCAGCGTTGCGCCCGCATCACCGATCAGGACGTGCTCGGCGGGGAAGGTCCAAGAGGCGTTCAGCGTTTCGACGTCGATCTGGATGAAGGTCTGGCGGGCCGGGTCCAGCAGCGCTCGGTTCTCCCGCGCCGTGTCCGAGGCGCCCAGTTTCGAGCCGGCCACGATGACCACGTCGGCCTCCGCCACCGCCGCGTTTGCCGCGGCGATCCCGAAGGTGCCGAAGACACCGAGCGCCAGCGGATGGGTCTCTGCGATGACGCCCTTGCCGGAGGGGGTGGTGACGACTGGCGCGCCGGCCGCCTCGGCGAAACGCTGCAGGGCCTCGTATGCGTCGGAGATGCGCACGCCGTTCCCGGCGATCACCACCGGCGCCTTGGCCCCGCCGATGATCTTCGCCGCGGCGGCCACGCGGGCCGGATCGGCCGGCGGCGGACGGTTGGGCAAGTAGGGTCCGGTCGCATAGAGGCGCGGCCGGCTGTCGGGCTCGACGCTGCCGGCCAGGCCCTGCGCGCCGTAGAGCACGGCGACCGGACCGGGCTGGCC
>NZ_CADEGK010000372.1 GCF_902826855.1 uncultured Phenylobacterium sp.
AGGCGACGGCCGCGGCGTTCACCGACGGCTGGTACCACACCGGCGACATCGGCCGCCGAGACGCCGAGGGGTTCATCTACGTCCTCGACCGCGTGAAGGACATGCTGATCCGTGGGGGCGAGAACATCTACTGCGTGGAAATCGAGGATGTTCTGGTGTCCCATCCGGCGGTGATCGACGCGGCGGTCGTGGGCCTGCCGGACCGGATCCTGGGCGAGGAGGTGGGCGCCGTGGTGCAGCTGAAGCCGGGCATGCAGGTCACCGAGGCCGACCTGATCGCCCACGCGAAACGGCTCCTGTCGCCCTACAAGGTCCCGATCCGCATCTGGGTGCGGTCCGAGGAATTCCCCCGCAACGCCAGCGGTAAGACGCTCAAGCCTCAGTTGCGGGAGGAGATGGTCGCCCGCCTCGCGCCTGCCTGAATGCGACGCCGAGCAGTCATGTCCAGAGCCACTGCGGATGCCCCAGCCGGCTCCAGCGGCGAAGCCGAAGGCTTGGCTGAGCCCTCGCCGCTGAAGACGGGCGGCATGGTGGCGGCCAAGCCGCCGCTCAGCCGCCGGGAGGCCGGCAAGGCCGAGCGGCGCGGGCGGATCATTCAGGCCGCCCGCGACCTGATCCGCGAGACCGGCAACGCAGGCTTGTCGATGCGCGCCCTTGCCTCGCGCGCCGGCGTGAGCCTCGCCACCCCCTACAACCTGTTCGGCTCCAAGCGGGCGATCGCCCTGGCGGTGCTGAACGACGTGCGCGAGTTCCAGAACCGGTTCGCCCACGCGGGCTCATCCGAGCCGCTGGAACGCCTGTTCGCCGCCCTGGACATCGCCGTCGGCTTCTACATCGAGGATCCCCCGTTCTATCGGACGCTCTGGGCGGCGGTGTTCGACCCTTCCGACGACGTGCGCCGGGAGATCTACAATGGGAAGCGCGACGAGTTCTGGCAGAGTCTGGTCGCCGCCACCGCCAAGGCCGGCGTCCTCGCGCCGAACGTGGACGTGGAACTGCTGTTCCGCGCCCTGGACCGCAGTTTCGCCTCCGTGATGCTGGCGTGGGTGGTCGGCGAGCTCACCTCCGAACAACTCGCGCCCACCGTCCGCTACAGCTACGCCCTCGCGCTGAAGGGCGCCGCCGCCCCCGGCTGGCGCGGCCGGCTCGATGCGAAGTTGCTGGAAAACCAGACTCTGATCCTGGCCGCCGCGCGGGCCTAAGGGGCGGAAGGCTTGTCAGACGCGGCGTCAAGGCGGCTATGGTCGCCGTTAAGGATCGGCCAGGCCTGCGCGCCTGCGACCGAACCATGACGGGCGCCTCCGGCCGCCCGCAACGCGGGAGTGGAACATGGGCCTGAAGTCGCCAGCGGCTTACGTGGAGAGCCTGCGAGATGGCCGCGTCACCTTCTGGGACGGCGAGCGGATCGACGACATCACCACCCATCCGCGGTTCAGGACGCCGATCGCCAACACCGCCGCCGATTACGCCTACGATGACCCCGAGCGCGGCGGCATCCTGAGCTACGAGACCGAGGAGGGCGATCGCGCCCACCGCATCTTCCAGATTCCCCGCACGGAGGCCGACCTCGCGGCGCGGGTGAAGCTGATGCACAATATCTCGATCGGCACCGCGGTGAGCGGCGTCTTCATGGCCCTGATGAGTGTGAAGGACCAGGTCGGAGAGGTCAGCCCGCAGTACGCCGAGAACATCGAGCGGATGTACCG
>NZ_CADEGK010000373.1 GCF_902826855.1 uncultured Phenylobacterium sp.
CGGTACATCCGCTCGATGTTCTCGGCGTACTGCGGGCTGACCTCTCCGACCTGGTTCTTCACGCTCATCAGGGCCATGAAGACGCCGCTGACGGCAGTGCCGATCGAGATGTTGTGCATCAGCTTCACCCGCGCGGCGAGGTCGGCTTCGGTGCGGGGGATCTGGAAGATGCGGTGGGCGCGATGGCCCTCGTCGGTCTCGTAGCTCAGGATGCCGCCGCGCTCCGCATCATCGTAGGCGTAGTTGGCCGCGGTGTTGGCGATCGGGGTCTTGAACGCGGATGGGTGCTGATGTCGTCGATCCGCTCGCCGTCCCAGAAGGTGAGGCGCCCGTCGCGCAGGCTGTCCACGTACGCCGCTGGCGACTTCAGGCCCATCGTTTCACTCCCAGGTTGCGGGCGGCCGATGGCTCCCGTCTTGTTTCGGTCGCAGGCCCGCACGCCTGGCCGATCCTTGCCCGCGACCATAGCGACCTTGACGCCGCGTCTGACAAGCCTTCCGCGCCTTCAGGCCCGTGCAGCGGCCAGGATCAGCGCCTGGTTTTCTAGCAGCCGCGCGTCCAGCCGGGCGCGCCAGCTCGGCGCGGCGGCGCCTGTCAGGACGAGGGCGTAGCCGTAGCGGATGTTGGGGGCGAGCTGCTCAGACGTGAGTTCGCCCATGACCCATGCCAGCATCACGGAGGCGAAAGCGCGGTCGAGAGCGCGGAACAGCAGTTCCACGTGCACGCTTGGCGCCAGGATGCCGGCCTTGGCGGTGTCAGCGATCAGGCTTTGCCAGAACTCGTCGCGGCTCTCGTTGTAGATTTCCCGGCGAACGTCGTCGGAAGGGTCGAAGACCGCCGCCCATAGCGTCCGATAGAACGGGGGGTCCTCGACGTAGAAGCCGACGGCTATGTCCACCGCGGCGAACAGTCGATCCAGGGGGTCCGTCAACGTCAGGTGGGCGAACCGGATCCGGAACCCGCGCACGTCGTTCAGCATCACCAGGGCGATGGCCCGCTTGGAGCCGAACAGGTAGTAGGGGGTGCCGAGGCCCACCCCGGCGCGCGAGGCCAGGGCGCGCATCGACAGGCCCGCGTTGCCGGTTTCGCGGATCAGGTCGCGGGCGGCCTGGATGATCCGGCCGCGACGTTCGGCCTTGCCGGCCTCGCGCCGGCTAAGCGGCGGTTCGGCCGCGACGGCGCCGTCGGTTCTCGACGGCGCAGCTTCGGTTCCACCGTTGGAGCCGGCGGGGGCATCCCTCGTGGCTCGGGGCGGGAGGGCGCGTGGCATTCAGGCGGGCCCGAGGCGGGCGACCATCTCCTCCCGCAACTGGGGCTTGAGCGTCTTGCCGCTGGCGTTGCGGGGGAACTCCTCGGCCCGCACCCAGATGCGGATCGGGACCTTGTAAGGTGACAAGAGCCGTTTCGCATGCGCGATCAGGTCGGCCTCGATGACCTGCATGCCCGGCTTGAGCTGGACGACCGCGCCCACCTCCTCGCCCAGGATCCGGTCCGGCAGGCCGACGACGGCGGCGTCGATCACCGCCGGATGGGCCACCAGCACGTCCTCGATCTCCACGCAGTAGATATTCTCGCCGCCGCGGATCAGCATGTCCTTCACGCGGTCCAGCACGTAGACGAAGCGCTCGGCGTCCATCCGGCCGATGTCGCCGGTGTGGTACCAGCCGTCGGTGAACGCCGCGGCCGTCGCCT
>NZ_CADEGK010000374.1 GCF_902826855.1 uncultured Phenylobacterium sp.
GGCCTTTCATCAGGGGCGCCGGCGCCGGACGCCGGCGGGGCTATCGTGGCGCCGGAAAGGTATTGAACCCTGGCGATACGCGACGGCCGCTCTATCTCACGTCCGCGCCCGCACGCCAAATCCTCCTAGACCAACAACTCGCGAAGCGAGCGGATGATCCGGTCCGGCTTCACCGTGCTGCCCACGGGCAGGCCGGCCCCGCGGTGGTCGTGCCAGACGGCGTGCAGGCCCAGCCGCTGGGGCGCCGCGACCTCCCACTCCAGGTCGTCGCCGACGATCCAGCAGTCGGCGGGGCCTACGCCCAGGCTCGCCATGCAGTGGCGATAGGCCTGCGGCTCCGGCTTGCCGAAGCCGTGCTCGCCCTCGATCTGGATGTGCTCAAAGAACGGCGCGAGCGCGAAGCGCTCGATCTTGCTGCGCTGCGTGGCCCCGTCGCCGTTGGTGATCAGCGCCAGGCGCACGCCGCGGGCGCGCAACTCCGCCACCGCCTCCACGGCGCCGGGGAACGGGCACATCATCGCCTCCCGCGCGGCCGTGAACCCGTCGGCGAGACGATGCGCCAGGGACTCTGTCAGGTGCGCCCGTCCGCTCCTGGCGAACACCCCGGCCACGACGCGCCGGCGCACCTCGGCGAGCGCGAAGCGGCCTTCCTTGTGGCGGTGGGGATCGGACCAATAGAAGACGAACGCCGCTTCCAGCGCGGCCACCAGGGCCGGCGGGTCATGCGGCCCCAGGTCCTCCGCCAGCTCGGCCACCATGTGCGCCAACACCTCCTCGCGGTGACCCGCGCTGAGGATAGTGTCGTCCAGGTCGAAGAGGATGGCCGGCGGGAGGATCGTCCTGTCTCCACATTTTCTGGCGCCACTCTAAGCGCGGTGGCGGTTGAAGCAGAAGGCCGCTGCGGCTTAAGTCGCGACCTGCGAAAACCCGGAAGGCCCGCCACCCCAATGGCCAAGTTCGATAACATCCTGCAGACGGTCGGCAACACGCCGCTGGTGCGGATCAACAAGCTCGCCCCCGACCACGTGACGCTCTACGCCAAGGTCGAGGCGTTCAACCCCCTAGGTTCGGTCAAGGACCGCCTGGCGCTGGGCGTCATCGAGGCGGCCGAGAGGGACGGCTCGCTGAAGCCGGGCCAGACGGTGGTCGAGGCCACCAGCGGCAACACCGGCATCGGTCTGGCCATGGTCTGCGCCGCCAAGGGCTATCCCCTCGTCGTGGTGATGGCCGAGAGCTTCTCCATCGAGCGTCGCCGCCTCATGCGGTTCCTGGGCGCCAAGGTGATCCTCACGCCTGCGGCGCTCCGGGCCACCGGCATGATCAACAAGACGCTGGAGCTGGCCAAGACCCACGGCTGGTTCCTGGCGCGCCAGTTCGAGAACGAAGCCAACCCCGACATGCATTCGGCGACCACGGCGCGTGAGCTGATCGACGACCTGGCGGGGGAGCGGTTCGACTACTGGGTCACCGGCTATGGCACCGGGGGCACCCTGAAGGGCGTGGCCCGGGTCCTGCGGAAGGAACGCCCGGAGACCAAGATCGTGGTCTGCGAGCCCACCGACGCCCAGCTGCTCGGCTCGGGCAAGGGACAGGCGCGCAATGCCGACGGAACGCCCGCGGAAGGCCACGCGGCCTGGGCGCCGCACCCCATGCAGGGCTGGACCCCCGACTTCATCCCGAAGATCACC
>NZ_CADEGK010000375.1 GCF_902826855.1 uncultured Phenylobacterium sp.
CCGTCGGCCCGCAGCACGGTACGTGCTTTATCTTGCAGTAGTGGGTGGATCTGACTCTGCTCGAGCATCATGCGCTCATCTGACCATCCTTCAAGCTGCAATCGATCATCGTCGTCAGCGTGGCAAAGCGAGCATCCAGGGCCATGCAGTAGTTCGCGCTCGGATGACGCAAATCGCGTCAGCGGCGCATGCCGGTATCGGGTCGGCGGGGCTCAGGCCTCAGGCACTCCCGCGTCGTGCTGTCGATCGGGTAAGGATCGGGACGACATGCAAGATAGCGAACTCACCGCCGGTCTTTTGCTCCTGGTCGCTCGTCTGCCGGACAGGCCGGGACGAAACTCGATGCGTGGAAGCGAGAGCCGAGTTACGTCGACGGCAACTCAGCCTGACGCGTGAAGCGGAACTCCGAACCATCCAGCCACATCCGGTGCAGGATCGCGGCAAGCTTGCGAGCGACGGCAATCGCGGCTCGCTTCATGCCGCGCTTCTTCGCCAACCTCAGGCCCCAGGACTTCAACGCTGAGTTGAGTTTGGAGCGTATCATCATGGATCGTGCCGCCTCAAACAGCAGGACGCGAACCTCTCCATCGCCCCGCTTCGAGATCGATCCCTGAATGTCGATGGCTCCCGACTGGTAGCGTTGAGGCGTCAGGCCAAAATGCGCGCCCAATGTGCGTGATCGCCGGAACCGTGTGGGATCATCGACAGAGGCCTTGAAGGCGACAGCGGTCACCGGTCCAACGCCAGGAACCGTCATGAAACGCCGGCAAACAGGATCATGCACGGCGAGACGTTCAACCAGCTTGTGCATGGCGTTGAACTCGGCCAGTAGCGCGTCGCGAGCCCGGAGCATCGCGTCAGTGAGACCCATCAGGAGCGGATCGTCGCCGGCGGCTTCTTCGATCGCCTCCCGGAACTGCCCTCGCCCGGCCGCATGAAGTCGGATCCCGAAAGCCTTCAGCGTCTGGCGCAGGGCGTTCTCGATATCGACGGCCTTACGCTTGAGCGCGCGGCGGTGCGCCAGCAGCAGCCGCATTCGGTGCGCCTCATCGCTTTTGACGTGGACCGTCTTGCACCAGCCCGACCGCAGGAGCTGGGCGATGCCGAGCGCGTCGTTGCGATCCGTCTTGTTGCGCTGGGCCGCCAGCGACGCGCGGGTGTGCAGCGCTTCAAGACAGACGATCGGCAACCCTGCCCGCTGCAACTCCTTGTGCAACCAGGGCGAGAGCGATCCTGTCTCATGACCAACCTTGGCCAGCGATCGGCGCCATGGCTTTACGGCTGCATAAATCTCGAGCGGATCGGTAGCGACGTCCGTCTCAAGGACGACCTCGCCATCCTCAGACAAGACGCAGACTGAGGTCTTCTTCGTGGAAACATCCAGGCCGACGTAGTGCTTCTCCATGACAGCTCTCCGGGACAGGCCGCAGCCCCGATGGCCACGGATTACCTATCCTCGCAGAGCCTTGGTCGCTCCAGCCACTGCCCTCTCGCCCACCCGGGTGACGGCATTCCACCGCACCCTCCCCACCCACCTCACTTCGCGCTCTACCCACCCTCCACCGCAATCCGCCGCGCGCTCTCACTTTGCCACACGCCACTGCATGCGAGGCCAGCCATCCAGCTGGGGAACGACAGCAACGAGAGCGACAAGCGCCGCTCTCGCCGCGCCCGCGTCAGGCCAT
>NZ_CADEGK010000376.1 GCF_902826855.1 uncultured Phenylobacterium sp.
CTTACGGGTGACGCCCCGCGCCCGCCTCGGAGTCGCCTCGGCTTCCACGCCCCGGTCGCGGAGCGCCTGCGCGAAGGTCTGGCGCCACAGCTCCAGGTCGGCCTTCTTGGGGTTCAGCCGCTCGCCCGCGTGGCCGCGTGAACATATGGCCAGGTGAACGTGTGGACGTGCCGTGTCCGTATGCAGGGTGAACACGTAGTCATGCCGACCTGCGAACATGTCGGCCGCGAACGACCGGGCGGCGTCTCTGACCGCGATCTCGTTCGTGCCGGCCGGCATCGACAGGATGACCGAATGACTCAACGGCGAGTCCCTGCGGCGAGGCCTGTCGCCCAGACCAGCGGCGCCCCAATCGTCCGCCAGGTCTGCCAGGTCGCGACGCCCGACGATCAGCGCACCATCGGCACCTTCAAGATCCAGCTCGCCATTGCGCGAAATGTATTCGAGGTGGGCGCGAAGGTGAGCGCCGTCCCGCGTGCGGCCCGTCACCTTGACCATCACCTCAGGCGCGCGCGCCGCGATCCGCTCCAGTCGCGCACGAACGCCGGCCCCGGAGGCTGGCGAAGGCCTCAGGACGGGGCGTGGCCGCACGATCCGCTGCCGCACGGGCGGACGCCAGACGTCCTCGAAACCTTGGACCATGTGGAAGTCGGTCATGGCTCGGCCGCCCAGTAGGCGAGATTGCCCTCGAACGCCTCGCGCAGTGTGAACATGTGCTCACGTAGCTCCGTGCGCAGGTGGTCGAGAGAAGCCATCTCCAGGTCCAGAACCTTGCCCTCCATGACAGCAGTGTTCAGGGCCCGGGCGATCTGGTTCACGTTCACGCCGATCCGCCGCACCTCGCCCTGGATCGCCACCAGGGCCACGGCCTCGAGTCGTGAAAAGGTCGGCTTGCCGCGAAGGCGATGGCGGATGAGGGCGGCCGCCCAGCCATTGGGGGTCAGTCCCATCGCCGCGGCCTCGCGCGCTAGGCCATCGCCATCGTCGTCCGTCAGCCGAACCGTCAGCTTCAAGGGGCGCGCCGGAAGCCGACCGCTCGGCGGCGACGGCCCGGCTGCGGCCTGATCCATAAGACGGCGCAAGGTCGGCGCACGGCCGCCCTGGCCGCCGGCGCAGGCATCAAACCGGGCGAGGAGATCGTCGGACACCCGAATGCTGAGATTGGCCACCGGGCCGCTCCACGTAGTGATCCGCCGCCGCGAAGGCTATCCTGCCCTAGACAGCGACGGCTCACTCTGGCCCCTCCCCTCGGCAGCGCCGATGCGCAAGTCTACGCATCAGCGCCGCTCGCCCGCCGCCCCTGACGGGGCGCCCCAGCCGGGCCAAGGTCTGGCAGACGAGGTCCGCTCGGCGCGCCGGAAACAGACGTCTGTCCCCTTTAGGTGCTTGTGCGCGCTAGGGCCTGGCCGACGCTGCGATTGCCTGGAAGGCCGACCTGCAGCCGCACCTCTGACCGAGGATTGATGCCCCCCTCTGCGTCCCGCGCGCGCAGAGGGCTGCGGCCCCTACCCATCGAGGGTAAGGATCCGGAGCGCGAGGACAGTGATCGGCACCCTGTAGCGCTCGGCCAGCGCGGCCATGGCGACCTCGTCAGCGAAGTCGAGCGGGTCGCTTCCTAGGTCGGATCTCAGCCACGCTTCGGGCAAGAGGAGGTGAAGCGCGAACACATTGGCTTCGACGTCC
>NZ_CADEGK010000377.1 GCF_902826855.1 uncultured Phenylobacterium sp.
GCTGGCGGCGCCCGACGCGGTGCAGCGGGCGATCTCGCGGCTGTCGACCGCGGTGCGTTTCTTCACCCTCGCGGACGGCGGGCTGGCGGCCTTTCACGGCGGGGTCGCGATGCGACCTTCCTATGTCGCTGCGGCCCGCGCCCAGGACGAGACCGGTGACCGCCCCACCCCCAGCAGCCTCGATGGCTATCAGCGTATGGACTCGCGCCGCCTGCAGGTGGTCTGCGACGTGGCCGCCCCGCCCGCGGGGCCGTGGAGCGAGCGGGCCGTGGCGCAGGCCGCGTCGATCCAGGTGTTGGCGGGCGGCCGGCGGCTCATCGACGCGGCGTGCGGGCGTGGGATCGAGACCGCATCGACGATGCAGGTGGGCGAGAAGGGGTATGGCCGGGTGCTGACGGGCGTTCCGGCCTCCGTGCTGGGACCGCGGCTCGTGAGCGCAGAGGCGCCGTTGGACGTGAAGCGTCACGAGGCGCCGGGCGCGGTGTGGCTGGAGCTGAACCACCACGGCTGGATGGCCCGCTACGGCCTGATGCACCAGCGCCGGCTCTACCTGGACCTGGAGAATGGCGAGCTGCGGGGCGAGGATCGGTTGACGCCCACGGCCAAGGTGCAAGGCCCGGACGGCCGCCACTTCATCGCCTACGCGCTACGCTTCCAGCTGTCGCCGGGCGTCAGCGCCCTGGTCTCGCAGGATCGACGCAGCGTGCTCTTGCGGCAGGAAGGCGCCGCCGGCGGCTGGACGTTGAGAAACGACGCCGTCGACATCGCTCTGGAACCGCGGGCGGCGGGGCAGGGGCTGCAACTGGTGCTGAAGGGACAACGGCGGGCGGATTCCGGGGCGCGCGTGCGGTGGAAACTCTCAGCCGCTGCTCCATCCCGTTGACCTGAACGCGACGCGGGGCTAGTCCGCGTCATCCCGCGTGACTGGCGACTAAAGGTGGGCGACCACCGGGGAGCGCGGAGACCATATCGACGCCGCTCGCCTGGGCATTCCTTCCAATTCGAGAGGAGAATGCCTTGCCCGCCGCACCCGATTTCCCACCCGCCCCTGACAAGGTCCCCGTCCGCCGCGCGCTCCTGAGCGTGTCCGACAAGACCGGCTTGGTTGAGGCCGCTCGCGCCCTGGCCGCCGCCGGGGTCGAGCTCGTCTCCACCGGCGGCACGGCCAAGGCTATCGCCGACGCCGGACTCCCGGTGAAGGACATCTCCGAACTCACCGGCTTCCCGGAGATGATGGACGGCCGCGTCAAGACCCTGCACCCGGTGGTCCACGGCGGCCTGCTGGGCGTGCGCGATGCGCCTGAACACAAGGCGGCGATGGAAGCCCACGGGATCGGGGCGATCGACCTGGTCTACGTCAACCTCTACCCTTTCGAGCAGACGGTAGGCTCCGGCGCGGACTACGCGACCTGCGTGGAGAACATCGACATCGGTGGGCCGGCGATGATCCGTTCGGCGGCCAAGAACCACGGCTACGTCGCGGTCTGCACCGACCCGGCGGACATGGCCGAGGTGCTGGCGCAGGTGGCCGAGGGCGGAGCGACATCACTGGCGCTGCGCAAGACCCTTGCGGGCCGGGCCTATGCGCGTACGGCGACCTACGACGCCTCCATCGCGACGTGGTTCGCAGCCGAGCTCGGCGAGTTCGCGCCGCAGCGGCTCGCCATCGGC
>NZ_CADEGK010000378.1 GCF_902826855.1 uncultured Phenylobacterium sp.
TTCGTCGACCGGGTGACCGTCACCCTGCGCAAGGATCGCCGATGATCCAGCGTTTGGGAGTCCTAGTGCTGGCGGCCGGTCTAGCGGCGGCCGCCCCGGCCGAGCTGACCGGGCCGGCCCGGGTCGTCGACGGCGACACTTTCAGCGTCGGCGTCGAGCGAGTCCGGCTGTGGGGGGTGGATGCGCCGGAGGGCCGGCAGGTCTGCCTGGATGCGAAGGGCCAGGGCTATGCCTGCGGTGACGTCGCTCGCGACCAGCTCGTCCGCTTGATTGGCGGCCGGGTGGTGCGCTGCGAGATCCGGGACCGCGACCCCTATGGCCGAGCCGTCTCGCGTTGCATGGCCGCCTCGACCGATCTCGGCGGGGCCATGGTTCGGGCCGGCTGGGCGGTCGACTACGCCCAGTTCAGCCGCGGGGTCTATGCGTCGACCGAGGCTGAGGCGCGCCGGGCGCGGCGCGGCCTTTGGGCCGGCCACTTCGAGACGCCCTCGACCTGGCGGGCCGCTGAGCGGCAAGCGCGGCCGGAGCCGGCCGCGCCGCCCCAGGCCGGCTGCGCGATCAAGGGCAACATCAACGCCAAGGGTCGGCGAATCTTTCACGTCCCGGGCCAGGAGGACTATGAGGCCACCCGCATCGATACTGCCCGGGGCGAGCGCTGGTTTTGTTCCGCCGCCGAGGCGTGGGCGGCGGGGTGGACGGCGGCAAAGCGCTGATCCTTGAGAGGATTTTGTTAGTTCCCGCTTGCGCCATGTGCAGACTTCTAGCGCCCCAGCGGAGACCCAACTCTCGCCCTGGAGGCCCGCGGATCGCCGCTGCGCTCCGCTGACAGCGCCTGGATCAAGGGGCAACCAGCGTCGTGGCCCGCGTCGCAGGCGCGGACGGACTCGGCCAGCGCGCGCTCCATGCGCCTGAGGTCGGCGATCCGCGCACGCACGTTCTTCAGATGCGCCGCCGCCAGGTCTCGCACCTCGGCGCACGAGGCCTCGCCCCCGACTGCAAGCCCCAGCAGCGCGCGCACCTCGTCCAGCGTGAAGCCCAGTTCGCGGGCCCGGCGCACGAAGCCAAGCCGGCCCACGTCCTCAGCCCCATAGCTCCGGTAGCGTCCGCGACGCGGCGGGGCGGGCAGCAGGCCGATCCGCTCGTAATAACGGATCGTTTCGATGTTGCAGCCGGTGCGGCGCGAGAGTTCGCCGATGGGTATCGCAGTATCCGCCATGTGGGGCCTTCCGATTAGGGCTTGAGTCTGTAGTCGCTACAGATGGCATCGTGGGCGGCATGACGCTAGGAGACGGCATGACAGTGAGCAGCGGGCGGCCGGTCCGACGAGAAGGACAGGGCGGCAAGCCCATCGAGACCGGCCTGAGCTGGGCCGCGGTCGCCGCTGCGGCGGGGGCCGTGTTCGCTTGGGCCGCGTGCTGCGTGCTGCCGATGTCGCTGGCGCTGGCCGGCCTTGGCCTGGGTGGCCTGAGCTGGTTCGCCGAACAGCGCACCTGGATCACGTTCGCGGCCCTGGGCGTGACCGCCGCCGGCTGGCTCCTGACCTGGCGGCGGGCCCGGATGTGCCGGACGGACGGCGCCTGCGCACCACCGTCGCGGCTCGGGACCGGCCTGCTCGCCGCGGCCAAGCTGCTTGCGCTGCTCGCGCTCGTCTGGCAGCCGCTCGTCGAG
>NZ_CADEGK010000379.1 GCF_902826855.1 uncultured Phenylobacterium sp.
CGACCGCGGCGATGGCGGTGTTGCCGGTGGCCAGCATCGGGTCGATCACCACCACGGTGCGCTGGGCGACGTCGGCGGGGGCCTTGAAGTAGTACTCCACGCAGTTGAGCGTCTTCGGATCGCGGTAGAGCCCGATGTGGGCCACACGGGCCGCCGGGGCCAGCTCGAGCATCCCCTCCAGCATGCCCATGCCCGACCGCAGGATGGCGGCGAACACCAGCTTCTTGCCGACCAGTTGCGGCGCCTGCATCGTCTGCATCGGCGTCTCGATCTCGATCAGCTCCAGGGGCAGGTCGCGCGTGACCTCGTAGCAGAGCAGCGCGCCGATCTCCTTCAGGAGCTGGCGGAAGCTCTTCGTCGAGGTGTCCTTCCTCCGCATCAGGGTCAGCTTGTGCTGCACCAGCGGGTGGTCGACGACGGTGACGCCCTTCGGAGGCCGAACCATCAGATGCTCCCTAGAAAACCGTGCCGTCGGAGACGACGGCGATGGGCGGCGACAGGTCCGGCCGCCTCTGGGCCGCGATCCGGCGGCCCGCCGCCCACGTGCCGCCCTCCAGCACGCGGGCCAGGGGGAAGGCCTTGGCGGTGACCCCCAACCGCTCCCGCACCAGGGGCGCCAACCTGTCCAGCAGCGCCACCGTCAGCGATCGCCAGCCCACCACCAGCGGTCCGTCCACCGGGTGGGCCTTCGCCGCGTCCGCCGGGTCCCTGAGCACCAGCACGCCCATGTCCACGAAGAGGCCGCCGTTGCGGTATTCCGCGAGGCCGGTGAGCCCGTCGATGTCGGTCACCTCGATCCCGCCCCACTGCAGCGGTTCGATCAGCGAATAGCTCATCCACTGGGAGAGCTTGTGCAGGGGCACGTAGCCGTCGATCGCCGGATGCGTCCAGCAGTCGCCGAGCGCGACGCCGCCAAGGCTGAGGCGGCCCGGCCAGATCGGCCCCAGCGCCTGCAGCAGCACCTCCAGGATCACCGGCGCCGGCAGTTTCCCCTTCTCCGCGTGCCGGCTCATGATGTCGAACAACGCCGCCGGCTGGCCCACCGCACGGCCCAGCTGGTTGAGCAGCGCCGCACGGCCCTCGACGCCTACCAGCGGATTGCGTCGGGTGACCTGGAACGCCTTGGCGATCATTTCCGCGTCCACGGCGTGCAAGGCGTCGGCGCGCAGCGGATCATCCGGATCGGAGGACAGCGCCCCGGACTGGAAGAGCCGCAGGGACGCCACGCCCAGGCCCTCCGAGCGGCCCAGGACAGCCCCCGTCGCCGCGTCGCGGTAGCGCCAGGCCGCACCGGCGCCAGCGTCCAGCAGCACCGAAGGGATCACCAGGTCAAAGGCGGTCCGGCCCAGGGCGGCCTTGATTCCCGGCTTCTTCGTCTCCGCCCACAGGTCGCGCCCGTTCGCCACGAAGTGCCGCCAGCGGGCGTGGAACGGGACCTGCAGCGTGGGATAGTTCTCCCGCACCACCTGGGCCGTCAGGTCGGCGGCCGCCTCGAGCCGCGACAGGTCCAGCCGCCACTCCGCCAGCCCGCCCGCCTCGGCGATCGCAAGCATCTCCTGCGCCCGCTCGCGCACAGCGGCGGCGGTCAGCAGCTTACGGGCGTTAGCTTCGTCGGTCCCAGCCAACTAGAATTCCTTCAGGTCGCGGCCCACCACCGACTTCA
>NZ_CADEGK010000380.1 GCF_902826855.1 uncultured Phenylobacterium sp.
CGTGGGCACCCAGACCACGGGGCCGGCGAGCGACGCGGCCAGGCCGGTGCCCGCGGCAGCGGCCAGGGGCGCCATGCCATCGAGTCCCCAGCGCCCGAGCGCCGAGATCAGCGCGCCGGCAACGCGACCCACCGGGTCGAGGCGCATCACGCTGCCGGCCCGCAGGCCGGTGCGCAGGCGCTGGCCGCGCGCCTCGTCCTGCATTCGCGCATACAGCGCCTGGCACGCGTCGATCTGCGCGCGCGAAGGCGCCATTCGCACCGACAGGTAGCCGACGATGCGGTCTCCGTCGCGCATCGGCGTGGCGTTGGCCATCACCCAGTAGTGGTCGCCGTTCTTGCGGCGGTTCTTGACCACGCCTTGCCAGGGGTGGCCGGACTCGATCGTGGCCCACAGGTCGCGGAAGGCCTCCTCGGGCATGTCGGGGTGGCGGACCAGGTTGTGGGGCTGGCCCAGCAACTCGGCCTGCGAGTAGCCGCTGGCGGTGACGAACGCCGCGTTGCAGTAGGTGATGCGGCCCTTGAGGTCGGTGACCGACACCAGGGTCAGGTCCGGGGGCAGGACGTATTCGGTCTGGGAAACCGGCAGGTTGGTTCGCATGGTCGACCCTCGACGGGGAAATGGCCGTACCGGTCATTGTCGAAACGTCGGGCCCTCCGAAGGCGCGGAACAGCGCCCGGGACGCCGGGGAGTTCCGGCGTTGCGGGCGACCCGGGGGGTGGGCGCCCGGGAGCTAGCGCAGCCCGCCGAGCTGGGTGTCGTTGATGACGTCGGCCGCGCCGCCGTCGTCGAACAGGCGCAGCGCGTTGCGCACCGCACGCTCGCGGAACGACTTGCGCGCGAACAGCTTGGCCTGCGCCTGGTCGGGCAGGTCGGTGATGTTGATCACGTTGCGCGCGATCAGCGTGTCGATCACGTCCTCGAGCACGCGCACGAAGTCGGCGTCAAGGCGGCCGAATCCGCTGTCGGTGCCGCCCAGGAAGGCCGTCACCTCGGGATGGTCGGTGCCGAGCAGTTCCGCGCCCGGGCTGGGGGCGTCACGGTGCAGGGCGTCGATCCGGCCGTCCGGGCCGCGGGTCACGTAGGGCATGTCGGATTGTCGGCCGCGGCGGGCCGGACTTCAGAGCTCGCCGTACGAATGCAGCCCGGACAGGAACATGTTCACGCCCAGGAACGCGAAGGTGGTCACGGCCAGGCCGACCAGCGCCCACCAGGCCGACACCGTGCCGCGCAGACCCTTCATCAGGCGCATGTGCAGCCAGGCGGCGTAGTTGAGCCAGACGATCAGCGCCCAGGTCTCCTTCGGGTCCCAGCTCCAGTAGCCGCCCCAGGCCTCGGCGGCCCACAGCGCGCCGAGCACGGTCGCGATCGTGAAGAAAGCGAAGCCGACCGCGATGGCGCGGTACATCACGTCGTCGAGCAGTTCCAGCGCCGGCAGCTTGGCGACGATCGGCCGGCGCAGCGCCAGCGTCAGCGCGAAGAAGGCGCCGACGCCGCCGATCAGGCGCATCGCCGAGCCGAGCGAACCCACCGTTTCGGCCTGCAGCGGCGCGAACGCCGCAAAGGCCCCCAGCACCGCCAGCAAGCCCACCGGCAGGACGATGAAAGCGGTCACCAGGGCCCGCGTCGCGGCCGTCTTCAGCAGGTAGGCCCAGGC
>NZ_CADEGK010000381.1 GCF_902826855.1 uncultured Phenylobacterium sp.
TCTCCAGCACCGCGCCGAAATTGGCGCGGCCGGCGGCGACGCGTTCCGGCGTCAATCCACGCATCGCGGCGAGAAGGCCTGAGTCGAGGAAATGGAGCTTTGGCGTCTTGGTCAGCCGCTTCAGCGCGTTGTTGTGCCAGGAGGGCAAGGTGCGGACGAGGAACAGCTGCTCGAAGACGCCCGTGTATTTTTGCGTGGTCACATGGTTGAGGTCGAGACTGGCGCCGACCCGCGTGTAGTTGATCAGTTGGCCTGAATGCTCGGCGAGAGCTCGCAGCAGGCGCGGCATGCGGTCCAGCTGGTCAACGTTGGCGATGTCGCGCACGTCGCGACCCACAACCGCCTCGACATAGTTGGCGTACCAGTCCTGCCGGCGCGCCCAGGACTTGCGCCCGAGGGCCTCGGGATAGCCGCCCGCCAAGACCAGCTCGATCAGGTCGGCGCCCAGCCGAAGCGGGCCCGGTGTCGGCGCCTTGCCCTCGAACAGGGTGGTGAGAAAGCGCGGCGGCGGCTGGCCCCGGATTTCTGACTGGGCCAAGGGCATCAGGCGGATGGTCTCCATCCGACCGGCCAGGGAATCCGCGACCCGTGGCAGGGTCATCAGGTTGGCCGATCCCGTGAGGAGGAAGCGGCCGGGCCGGGGGTCGCGATCGACGCTCTCCTTGATCGCTAGGAGAAGATCGGGCGCGCGCTGAACCTCATCGATGATCGCCTGATCCAGTCCGCGCACCAGGCCCGTGGGATCCGCCTTGGCGGCGGCCAATGTGGTGGCGTCGTCGAGAGTCAGGTAGGTTCGCGTGTCTTCAGCGAGCGATCGGGCCAGCGTCGTCTTCCCCGCCTGGCGAGGTCCCGCCAGGAGGACGACTCTGGTGTCGCTCAGCGCGTCGCGAATCCGGTCGGTAGCGTGGCGACTATACATGACCGATTGAAAGCCGGGTTCCGTCTAATTGAAAACCATAGACCGACTATCTGAAATTTACGCGCCGTCCAATTGAAATTGAAAACACGTCAACCGGCCACTGACCTCTGACCGCGCCACGGCGTGAGCGCGCGGATGCGGTAGCCCGTGCCCGCGGCAGTCAGGCCCACGACGCCGGCGAGTGTGTTTTCGGTCCCAACTCCGATCGCCTCACGCCGAGGGCGGCCGCGCCCAACTCCAGTGATTCATCATTCGAGTTCTAGTTGCGCCACCCGCTTAGAGAGTGTGGACAAGTGCCACTTGGCCGGACTGGAACCTTGGCCTAGACTGGCTTCCGGCTTTCAGGGAGGCGCATCATGTCGACTGTGGCAGTCCAACCGCCGACGTCGGCCTGGTTGAAGCGCTTCAGTCACGGCCTCTTCCTGGGCCTGCCCGATCCAACAAACCCGGGCATCCTGGCCTTCTGCGTTGTCATCGCCAGGGCCACCGTCGGCGGGCTCATCATCGCCATCCCCGCTGCGCTCTATTGGGGACCCGAAAGTGCGATCGGCGGCCTCCCCCGCCTGTGCGTCACCCTTGGGTGGGTGGTGTTCGAGGAGCTCGCTCGGCTGAATTTCGCCTACCGCGCAGCGCGGCCGGCCAGGTCCCTCCTCCTCTTCCTGGCCCTGATCATCACGGTCGAGACCTTGTTCTACCCGACCGGGGGACACGGGCTCGGCGTCTTCCTCCTCG
>NZ_CADEGK010000382.1 GCF_902826855.1 uncultured Phenylobacterium sp.
TGTTCTGCGGGGCGGCCAGCAGCCTGTCGCGAGCCGCGCCTGTCGTGTCCGAGGCGCTGAAGTCCCACCGCGACGCCCGCCTGTTCGTGCGCCTGAACGTGGCGCGGACCGTCCGCGACGCCGAGCATGCCGACATCGTCGCCGCGGTGGGCCCGGAGACCGAAGCCGCCGATCTCGGCTGACTTACGACCTGGGCCCAGCCTTGCACGACGCGCTCGGTTGACCCTGATCAAGGCGCCTCGGCGGCCGCACGCCACTCTGCGCTCTGGCTAGATCGAGGTGCGCCATGACCACGCAGGTGAAATCCGGTGATGCGGCGCGCGAGCGCCTGGTCTAGCCATGGCGCAGCGCACGCCCAACGCCGTCCAGGCCAGTGTCGGCCTGGTGGTCCTCGTAGCGGGCCTTGGCGCCATGACTGCCCTGGTCGTCGTCGCCTACGGAGGGGATGAGGCGTGCCAGGCCTGGGCGCTGCGGCTGGGCCTCACCCTCAGCCTCGTGCTTTCGGCGGCCGCTCAATCGCTTGTGCTCCTGGGGGGCTGGATGCTGTGGCGGTCCGGCCGCAGGATGCGCTGACCCGTTCCGCCGCTGGAGGACGCTCCAATGCTGCGCATGGTCCTGAAGGCGCCTCGCACCACCCTGCTCGCGGAGGTCTGCCCCGATCCCGAACCGGCGCACGGAGAGCTTCGGCTCCGCGTGCGGGCCTGTGGCGTCTGCCGCACCGACCTGCACGTGGTCGACGGCGAGCTGCCGCCGCGGCGGGCGTCCGTGGTTCCGGGGCACGAGATCGTCGGCGTGGTCGATGCGATCGGCGCCGGGGTGACCGGCGTGGCGATCGGGGAGCGGCGCGGGGCGCCTTGGCTGGGCGGGAGCTGCGGCGTGTGCCGCTACTGCCGCGAGGGCCAGGAGAACCTGTGTGACGACCCTGAGTTCACCGGCTGGACCCGGGATGGGGGTTATGCGGACACGGTGATCGCGCGGGCGGAGTTCACCTTCCCGCTGCCGGCGGGCATCTCCGACCTGGAGGCGGCGCCGCTGCTTTGCGCGGGGCTGATCGGTTTCCGGGCGTGGCGGATGGCCTGCGAGGGGCGGAAGGTCGAGCGTCTCGGCCTCTACGGTTTCGGCGCCGCCGCACACCTCCTGGCGCAGCTCGCCATCCACCAAGGCCAGGCGGTCCACGCCTTCACGCGTAACGGCGACGGGGCCGCGCAGGCCCTGGCGCGCGACCTCGGCTGCGTGTGGGCCGGAGGCTCCGACGCGCGTCCGCCTGAAGAGCTCGACGCGGCGATCATCTTTGCGCCGGTGGGGGGCCTCGCGCCCCTCGCCCTGGCGGCAGTCCGGAAGGGTGGAATCGTCGTCTGCGGCGGCATCCACATGAGCGACATCCCGAGCTTTCCCTACGCGCTGCTCTGGGGAGAGCGGCGGCTGGTGTCGGTCGCCAATCTCACTCGGCAGGATGCACGGGACTACCTGCCGCTCGCAGCGGCGGCCGGGGTACGGGCTCAAGTGAGGAGCTACCCCCTGAGCGCGGCCAATGCGGCCCTCGACGATCTGCGCCGCGGCGCCTTCGTCGGCGCCGCCGTCCTCGTTCCCTGACGCAGGGAAGCGTCGGTCGGTTCACGCCGACGCTCTCGGTCCCTAGAGGTCTAC
>NZ_CADEGK010000383.1 GCF_902826855.1 uncultured Phenylobacterium sp.
GCCCGCGCTTCGTAAGCTGGACCAGGGCCGGGACCGGGCCGGCCTTGGTGGGGAAGTCGATCAGCATCGGCTGGGAGGGGACGTCCCAGTCCCAGATGTCGTGGTGCGCCGTCTGGAACCGCCAGCGCTCGCGCCCGGTCGCCGCGTCCAGGGCCACGACGGACGAGGCATAGACTTCCGACTGCTTGGAGCGGTGCGAGCCCCAGTAGTCGGGCGTGGCGTTGCCGGTGGGCAGGTAGACGAGGCCGAGCGCGGGATCAAAGGCGGGGGTCGACCAGACGTTGGGGGTTCCGCGCGTGTAGGTCTTGCCCTCCGGGGGCAGCTTGGTGATCGTCGGGTCGCCGAGGTCCCAGGCCCAGACCTGCTCGCCGGTGACGACGTCGAAGGCGCGGACGACCCCGGAAGGCTCGCCGAGCTCCCGGTTGTCCATAACCCAGCCCCCTATCAGGACGCGGTCGCCAATCACGGTCGGCATCGAGGTCTGGAAGTAGAAGCCGCGCTTGATGGGGCCGATGCCGGTCGTCAGGTCAACCACCCCGTCCTTGCCGAAGCCGGGGCAGCGCTGGCCGGTGGCGGCGTCGAGGGCGAAGAGCTGGGCATTGATCGTCGAGGAGATGATACGCCGGCGACACAGCGGCTCGGCTGGCGCGGCGGCGACCTTCCCGGCGACCGCCTTGACGGCTTCAGGCTTTGGCGTCGTCTTCGGGGCCGGTTTGCCACCGGCGGCCGGGCCCGCAGCGGCGAGGGGAGGCTTGGAGTCCGCGGCGTCCCAGTAGCCGACGCCGCGGCAGCGGTTCCAGACGAACGGCTTCACCTTCGGGTCGTGGCGCCACTTCTCCTTGCCGGTGTCGGCGTCAACGGCGATCACCACGTTCGTCGGCGTGCAGAGGTAGAGCGTGTCGCCCACCTGGGTCGGGGTGTTTTGATCCTGCGAGCCGCGGCTGGGCGTCTCGCCCGTTCGAAAGGTCCAGGCGACCTTGAGCTTGTCGACCGTGTCTCGGTTGATCTGGTCGACCGGGGCAAAGCGCGTGCCGCCGGGGTCGCGGCCGTAATACCGCCAGTCGGATGCGCCCTGGACGGTCGGCTCCGCGCCTTCCGCCTGGACGGGCGCCTCGGCCTGGCCCCAGGTGAACGTGGCCGGCAGGGCGGCGCCGAGCGTGGCCAGGCAGGCCGTCGACATCACAGCGACCGCGAGGGCGGACTGGAGGCGCAGCCGCCCTTTTGGCCCGGAAGGGATCACCAGCAGGATGAACAGGCCCAGCACTGCCGGGGCGAAGAGGCGCGGCAAGAGCGGCCAGAAGACCAGGCCGGCTTCCCAGTAGGCCCAGCCCAGGGTCGCAGCGAGCACGGCGGCGTAGATCAGGCCCGCCGCCGGATGGCGTCGCACGAGCAGCACGCCCACAGCGACAATCGCCGCGCCGGCCAGCAGATAATAGGGCGAGCCCTCGAGCCAGATCAGCCAGCCCCCGCCGCCCAGAAGGAGCAGGCCGATCGCGGCGACCAGGCCGCCGCCTACGGCGGCCCAGATGCGAGCCGGCCAGCCCGCTTGCATGCCAGACGCCATGGCTCGCGTTCCCCCCACCTCGTGCGCGGCCAGTAGATGCTGACTCGCGCCCGTCATGAAGGGGCGGGGACACCACGGC
>NZ_CADEGK010000384.1 GCF_902826855.1 uncultured Phenylobacterium sp.
TGCCCTGATCGTCGAACGCATGGCCGAGTTCGTGCCCGATCACTGCGGCGATCGAGCCGTAGTTCACGGCCGGATCGGCGGCGGGATCGAAGAAGGGAGCCTGCAGGATTCCGGCCGGAAAGGTGATCGAATTGAGCAGCGGCATGTAGCCGGCGTTCACCTCTTGCGGCGGATAAGGCCATTCCCAGTCGCGCCGGGGTTCATTCAACTGGGCGAGGTTGTCCGCCAGCTTCCAGAGGGCGATGCGTCGCACGTTGCCCACCAGGTCATCGGGGGCAATGCGGATCGAACTCAGGTCATGCCAGCGGTCGGGGTAGCCGATGTAGCTGACGATCTTGTCGAGCTTGCCCAGCGCCTCGGCCCGCGTGGCCGCATCCATCCAGTCCAGGCGGCTGATGCGCTCGCGGTAGGAGTCGCGCATGTAGCGCACCATGCGATCGATCTCGGCCTTGGATTCCGGTCGGAAGTACTGCTTCGCGTAGATCTGACCGATCTGCTCGGCCATCGCCCCGTTGACGTCCTGTACGACCCGGTCGGGCAGAGGCCGGCGCTCGGGCACGCCCAGGATACGCTTCTGGTGAAAGGCGAAGGACGTCTCCTGCCAATCGTCGGATAGCTGGTCGGCCCAGGTGTCCAGAACGTGGAACAGCATGTAGCTGCGCCAGGTCTCGACCGGGGTGTCGGCGTAGAGCCGCGCGAGACGCTGGACCGCGGTATTGGTGACCAGATTGTACTGAGCGGCCTTGTCCAGCTTCTGCTCGCCCAGGAACGAGCGCCATTCGAAGCCGGGGGCGAAGCGCTCGATCTCGTCGAGCGTCTTCAGGTCGTACATCCTCACGCTGTCGCGGAGCTCGACACCGCTCCACTGAGCGCGGGCGATCTCGATTTCCACGGCCAGCACCTCGGAGGCCCGCGCATCGGGCCGGTCGATCCCGGCGCGACGGAACAGGTCGGCGGCATAGGCGCGCAGGGCCGCGCGATGGCCGACGTAAGGCTCCTTGTCGCTGAGGTAGTAGTCCCGGTCGGGCATCGTCAGTCCGCCCTGGCCGATGGCCGGGACATGCCTGCGCGGGTTCCCCGGATCGAGCGTCACGGCCGCCCCGATCGGGCCGGACTGGAAGGGCCGCGCCATCGCCCGGGCCAGGTCGTCGCGGGTGCGGATCCGGCGGACCACATCAAGGTCGGACTGGATCGGCGCCGTCCCTATGGCGTTCAGTCGCGCAACGTCGGCGCGCGACCGCGCGAAGTCGGAAATCTGCTGCTCGGGCGAACCCGCCGGATGGCTGGCCTTGGATGCACCGTCGATGACGCCACGAACCTGTTGCTCTGTCTTCAGGTAGACCTCGATGCCGACATTCATCTCCGGCATCCCGGACGGGATCTGCGTACGCGCCAGCCAGCCCTCGTTCACATAGCGATAGAAGTCGTCCGCAGGAGGCACGGACTTGGACAGGCCGGAAAGGTCCACGCCCCACTTGCCGGTCGCCGCGGTGGGAGCCGGCGCTTGCGCCAGCGCAGCGCCGGCAAGGGCTACAACGAAAGCCGCCACGATCGCCGCCCTGAACATCGCCTGATCCACTACTGAGGTTGCGCAGGAACCTTCGCCATCCGCCTCGGCAAAGCCTATGGCGGCGGATGC
>NZ_CADEGK010000385.1 GCF_902826855.1 uncultured Phenylobacterium sp.
GATTCTGGCGAAAGAGCATCGCGAGGATGAGACCGGCAGCGAGGTCCTCATTGAAATACTTCAACGGATGACCGCAGGAGCGGCGCCGAGTGAGGACGAGCGCGCGCTGCTGCGCGACTTTTCGGACAGATTGCGCCATCATCTGGCGCTGGAGAACGGCGTATTGTTGCCGATCGCGCGAACGCGCATGAACGCGGAGGCGCTGCGCGCGGTCGGCGAGTCGATGGCGGCGCACCGCGCCCCCGGGGGGCGCCAACTGAAAACGACGGGGGAATGACGCGGATGGGCTCCGAAGGATTGCACGCATTACGGGACGTTTTCGGAGACTCGGCGGAAGAAAATAAGCGGACGTCGGTTGCGGCGATTGCCGCATCGCCCCCGCGCACGGCGTGCGATCTCCTGCCCTTCGGGGCTCGCGATGTCGAGCGTCACTGACTGTTTGCCGCGGTTGGTGGAGGCGAAGTAGGCGGAGTCGGTCGTGTCCGCGCCATCCTGGGTCTTGAGGAACGGCGGCCCCCAGGCTCGGGTGTCGTCGCCCGTGCCCGGCCGCTCGATCTTGATCACTTCCGCCCCCAGGTCCGCGAGCACCTGCGTGCACCACGGGCCCGCGAGGATGCGGGAGAGGTCGAGGACGCGGATGCCGGCGAGGGGGGCGGTCATTTGTCGAGCAGGATGCCGGGATTCAGCACCCAATTCGGGTCCAGCGTGTTCTTGGTCGCGCGCATCACCTCGCGATACAGCGGCGGGATTTCCTGGTCGTACCACTTGCGGTGGTCCGGTCCGAGCGAGTGGTGGTGCGTGATGGTGCCGCCCGCGTCGCACATGGCGTCCGAGGCCGCGCTTTTGATGGCCCAGAACTGCTCGACCAGCTTGGACTTGTCTCCGAAGGCATGCCAGGTGAAGTAGGGCGCCGGGCCGTCCGGGTACACGTGCGTGAAGCGCACGGTGCAGGTGCCGGTGCGGCCGGTGACTTCCCGGATGGCCTTGAGGGTGCGCTCCTTCACGCTCGCCTGGAAGGCCATGTACTGGTCCCAGGTAACGCAGCTCTCCATCGTGTCGCGCATCACGCCGCGGGCGATGGCGTGCTGGCGGAGGTAGGGCCCGCGCAGGAACTTGTTGCGCCAATTGCCGGCCGCACCCTTTCTCTGGGACCCGTCGTCCTGCAGTGCGTCCTTGTCCCACTCGCCGCCGAAGTCGGCGCAGATCTCGAGGGCGCGGTTCATCCACGGCTCCAGCGGGTGGTCGCCGGATTCGAAGGTCAGTACGAGGACGTCCTTCGTGCCGTCGCCGGCCTCGGTGAAGAGGGCCTCGTCACGCTCCAGCAGGCGCGCGTTCGCCGGGAAGAGCCCCGCTTGGCTGATGACACGGGTGGCGTTCACGGCTTTCTCGTAGTCGCTGAAGCGCACCGTCGTCGCGCAGCGGTACGTGGGCTTCTTGTGCAGTCGCACCCAGGCTTCCGTGATGACGCCCAGGGCCCCCTCGGAGCCGAGGAAGAGGCGATCCGGGTTGGGGCCGGCACCGGATGTCGGCCAGCGGTGCGAGGCGATGGTGCCCGAGGGTGTCACCACGCGAAGGCTCTCGACGTGGTCGTCGATCTGCGTGTAGTTGGTGGCGTAGTGGCCGGCCGCGCGT
>NZ_CADEGK010000386.1 GCF_902826855.1 uncultured Phenylobacterium sp.
CCGGGCCACCTGTGGCCGCGGCAGGGCCTGGAACATCGCTGGCCGACCGTTGATGTTCAGCTCGATATCCGGCGCGGCAAGGTCGTCGACTTCCGTCCAGCCGATGATTTTGAACTTCGCCTGGTCATCCCCCAGCAGATAGGGGGGATCGAGGGTCATCAGGTGGTAGGCGCTCATTCGCTTGCCAGCTCTCGCTCGGCGTCAGCTGTTCACCTCCACCAGCGGCCGGTCGTAGGCGCAGATGGTCGCCATCTGCAGTATGCGCGACACGTTGGAGCCGAGCGGGCAGATCTGTACCGGCTTGCTCATCCCGAAGAGGATCGGCCCGATCACCTCGGCCCCACCCATCACCTTGATAAGCTGGGTGGAGATGGCGGCGGAGTGGATGGCCGGCATGATCAGCACGTTGGCCGGGCCGGTCAGGCGCATGAACGGATAGGCGCCGCGGCTCTCCGGCTCCAGCGCCAGCTCCGGCGGCATCTCGCCCTCGTACTCGAAGTCGAGGCCGTCCATCTCGTCCAGCATGGCCACCGCCTGGCGCACCCGCTCGGACCGCTCGCCCATGGGGTTGCCGAACGTGGAGTAGCTGAGGAAGGCGAGCCGCGGGGTGTAGCCAAGGGTCTTCACCGCACGAGCCGCCTCGATGGCGATCTCCACCAGTTCCTCGGCCACCGGCATCTCGGTGACGTTGGTGTCGGCGATGAACAGGGTGCGGCCCTTGGCCATCACCACGCTCATGCCGATGATGCGGCCGTCGTCGGCCGGGTCGATGACGTTCAGCACCTCTTCCAGCACCTGGTCGAAGTTGCGGGTGACCCCGGTGACCATGCCGTCGGCGTGGCCTAGCGCCACCATGGCGGCGGCGAAGGCGTTACGGTCCTGGTTGATCAGGCGCTGGATGTCGCGGCGCAGGAACCCCTCGCGCTGCAAGCGGGCGTAGAGGTAGTCCACCGCCGCCTCGTTCCAGGTGGACAGCCGGGCGTTCAGGATCTCGATTCCGGCTTCCTTGGGGTCGACCCCGGCGGCCAGCATGTTCTCGTGGACCAGGTCCTCACGGCCGACCAGCACCGCCTGGCCGAGGCCCTGCGTCTGAAAGGCGTAGGCAGCGCGGATCACCGCCTGCTCCTCGCCCTCGGCGAAGACGATCTTCTTGCGCGGCCCCGACAGCACCGCGCCCTGCAGCTTCTGCGAGAAGGCGGCCGTAGGGTCCATCCGCTGAGCGAGGCTGGCCTTGTAGGCCTCCATGTCGGCGATCGGCTTTCGCGCCACGCCGGTGTCCATCGCCGCCTGGGCGATGAACGGCGGGATGTAGCTGAGCAGCCGCGGATCGAACGGTGTGGGGATGATGTAGTTGGGGCCGAACTTGAGTTGCGTGCCGCCATAGGCCGCGGCCACCTCGTCCGGCACGTCCTCGCGGGCCAGCATGGCCAGCGCGTTGGCGCAGGCGATCTTCATTTCCATGTTGATCTGCCGGGCCCGCACGTCCAGCGCGCCGCGGAACAGGTACGGGAAGGCCAGGACGTTATTGACCTGGTTTGGATAGTCGCTGCGCCCGGTGGCGACGATCGCATCGGGGCGGACCGTATAGACTTCTTCCGGCAGGATCTCCGGGTCCGG
>NZ_CADEGK010000387.1 GCF_902826855.1 uncultured Phenylobacterium sp.
CGCATGTCGCGCCGTCAGGTCCCCTGAGCGCGCTGCCGCGCCCGGCGGCGCGCCACGCGAGCGTGGGCTTCCAGCCTCCGCGCCCCTGGGTCGCGACACCCAGCAGCCGGCCATTCTCGCGGATGGTCACGGGACGCCCCGGCGCGACACGGCTGGCTGCAAGGTTGCGGCCGCGCCATGGACCGGTGCAAGTCAGAGGCCCGGTCGAGGGGGCCGCCGCAGCCATGAGCACGGACCGCCGGTCTGCATAGGCGGCCGCCAGGCAGCCGCGATGATCGGCTTCGAACGCGCACCGGCCGCGGCGGCGAAACCACGCGGCCTGATCTTCCCAGATCGCGCCCTCGGCGAGCGCCGGCGTCGCAAGCGCCAGCCCAGCGACCTCGGCATCGAGCATCGTCAGCTCGGCGTCACCGCAAACCAGCCCGTCGGACGCGTACTGCGGCCGGGCGCAGTCGGCCTGCCGCTGCTCGATAGGAGGCGGCGTCGTCGCCGGCTGGGCAGCGCAGACGCTCCCGGACAATAGGAGCAACAGGCAAGGCAGGTGAAGTCCACGACGTTGACCATTCATAGTATCAAAACCTCTCCCGTGAGCCGGTTGCTGGCAATGATCTCTCTACAATTCTGAACATAGATGAGACTGACATGAATAGAATGCATCTCGCCGCCCTCATCCTCGCCGGAATCTGCGTGGGATTCCCCGCAACTGCTCAACAGCGGATCACGGTTGTTTTCAAGAAGGGCAGCAGCGCATCGACGATTACGGGCAGCATCAAAGGCGATCAGTCGATCGACTACACCGTCAACGCCCGCGCCGGACAGGTGCTGACGGTGGCGTTCAAGCCGACCAACGCATCGGCCTATTTCAACGTCATGGCGCCGGGCAGCAACGGAGAGGCGATGTTCATCGGATCCTCCGCCGGCAACAATTTCAGCGGCGCCCTGCCGGCCAGCGGCAACACGACGATACGCGTCTACCTGATGCGCAGCGCCGCGCGCCGCAATGAAACCGCCAGGTACACGCTCAACATCGCCGTCAAGGGCGCCGCGAGTGCGGTTCGACCGAGCCGCGACGCGCGGGTAGCGGGCACGCCCTATCATGCGACCGCAGACGTGAAATGTGTCACGTCCGTCGGCGGCAAGACTGGGCCCTGCAAGGCCGGCGTCATCCGGCGCGGTGGAGGTGACGCTGCGGTCGAGCTGAAGACGCCCGACGGGGGTCAGCGCAAGATCTTCTTCACCGCGGGACGCGCCTCCGGCAGCGACTCCGATGCCGCCTTCCAGGTGACCCGCCAAGGCGACCTCCAGATCATCCGGATCGGCGCGGTCGAGGTCTACCAGATCCCCGATGCGCTCGTGGTTGGCGGCTGACCTGGGACAAGGAGAATGTGGCGGTGACGCACTACCCGGTCGGATCATCGCGACAGGGCTTGTCGTGTGGCTGTGCAGTCTTCGCTGGCACGGCCGCTCTCGCCAAGGCGAGATCGGAGGCGAGGAGCGTGCGCTGCTTGAACGACCGAGGTTGTCCCCGTCTCGCTCGCCGCGGCGGGCAAGAGGGATGCTGCAGCGCTTCAGGAC
>NZ_CADEGK010000388.1 GCF_902826855.1 uncultured Phenylobacterium sp.
TAGCGTTCTGGTGAACGCCGTAAAGCTCGACAAGCGATACCAGATCACCGTGCCCGAGGACCTCGATGGCGTATCGTGACCTCTACCGGCATTCTGGCTGCGGCGGCCGCGGCCCAGCCCGGCCATCCGCAGGTCGAGGAGGCGACCCGAATGCAGACGTCCCCGTCCCCTCCCTTCGCTGGAGGGGCCGCCTGCGGAGGCGCTGCACTCCGCGGCTCCGACCCGACTGCGCGTCGAGCACCTTGGGAAGGCGTTTGGCATCGACGTCGTTCGCCCTCGCTTGTCCTGGCGTCTCCCTCGGCGCGGGCCGCCAAGAGGCCTATCGCCTGCGCGCCGGTGATTGGGACTCGGGGCGTGTGGCGTCGGAGGACAACCCTCCTGGTCGAGTTTTCCGGTCCTGCTCAACGTTCCCGCGAACGCGCGGTCTGCGCCGTCAAGGTCTGGACCGAGAAGGGGGAAAGCGATTGGTCGACGCCCGTCGAATGGGAGATGGGGCTGCTCCGGCCGGACGATTGGATCGCGCGATGGATCGAGCCGCCCGAGGGCAAGATACCCGGCCCGGGAAACCCGCCCGCCTGGCGGCTGCTGCATGACTTCGCGGTGGCGAGCGGGCCAGTTCGCGGCCGGCTCTACGCCATGGCGCACGGCCTCTACGAGATCCTCCTCAACGGCGAGCGTCTGGGCGATATCGAGCTGGCCCCTGGGTACACGAGCTACGACGCCATCCTGCAGACCCAGACCTACGATGTGATCGATCGGGTGCGCTGCGGCGCGAACAGCCTCAAGGTCGTCCTCTCGGACGGCTGGTATCGCGGCCAGGTTGGCGCGTTCCGGCAGTCCGACCAGCATGCCGACCGGGTGGCGTTTCTCGGGCAGATGGAGCTCAGCTTCGAGGACGGCTCCCGCCAGCTTGTCACGACCGGCGGCGACTGGGCGGCGCGCACCGCCATCCGAAGGTCCTGTCCCCCGACGACGCGCGCGGCCGCGATCGACCAATGGAATCCTCGCCTTGAAGAAGGGCGCGACGACGGTGACTTCGCGACCGCTTACTTCCAGCATTCCGCGCAACTGCTCGGAAGGGCCGCCCGAGTCCTCGGCAAACGCGAGGCCGCTGGGAAATACGAGCCGCTGGCCGCGCACATCGCCTGGGCCTGGTGGACCGAATACGGCCGGCCCGACGGCTCGCTGCGCCGGCCGACCCAAGCCAATTACGTCCGCGCTCTGGCGTTTGGGCTTGCCCCTTGCGAGCTTCGCGCGGCGGTCGCCCAGGGCCTGGTCGCTGCGATCGGGCGGCGGACACCCGCGTGGGCACGGGAACCTTTGGCACGGGCCTGCTGCTGCCGGTCCTGGCCGACGCCGGCCATGCCGGGGTCGCGTACGACCTGCTTCTTCGCGACACCCCACCGTCTTGGATGACTATGATCGATCGGGGCGCCACGACGATCTGGGAGATGTGGGACGGCGTGGACGAGACCGGAAAGGCCCACTTCTCGCTGAATCATTACAATCTCGGTAGCGTCATCTCCTTCCTCCATACCACGTCGC
>NZ_CADEGK010000389.1 GCF_902826855.1 uncultured Phenylobacterium sp.
CCGACTTCCCCATCCGTGCCCGCAACGTCAACTGGTTCCTGGAACGCGGCGGCGCGATCAAGGAAGTCCGGCTCACCGAGTCGGAAACCGGCGAATGGAGCGTCTGGCTGCGCCTAGCTGGCCGCTCGGGCGAGCACCGCCTGGCCATGTTCAAATCGGACGCGCCCCGCGTCTATCGCGACGTCGCCCGCGCCATCGCCATGTGCCGCGACGACTTCGGCTACTTCGGTCCCATCACGCTCTCGACGGACCGACAGCCTGATGGTGCTGCGGATCACCGCGGGCCAGCCTCGGCATAGAGGCCGCTCCTCGCTTAAGGGCGAAGTGCCGAAGGTCGGCTTCGAGGCTCCGGCGCCAGATAGGCCCACGTAACGAGACCGGGGGCCGCTCCCGCGTCTAGAGCATGTAACCCACGTCCGAGGCGCCGGTCGGATAGGCGAACATGGTGGATCGCAGGTCAGCCGCGGTGACGCCGTGGCGGATGGCGAGGCCGAAGAGGTTGATCACCTCCTCGGCATGCGTGCCCACCAGGTGCGCCCCAAGGATCCGTTCGGTAGCTTCCTCGATGAGCACCTTGTGGCCGTAGACCCGCTCCGCCAGGCGCCGCGCGGTGAACCAGTTCGGCGTCGAGGCGGCGTTGACCTGGAACTTGAGGCCCCGGCGATGCGCCTCGTCCTCGGAGAGTCCGACAGAGGCGATGGCCGGCACGGTGAAGGCGACGCTCGGCACGCCGCGATAGTCCGGGCGGTGCGAGGGGCCCTCCAACAGGTTGGCGGCGACCACCTTGGCGTCGTGGCTGGAGACCGGCGTCAGGGGCGGTCCCATCCCAGCGGCGTCGCCGGCGGCATAGACCCGCGGGTTGGAGACGCTCTGCAGGTGCTCGTTCAGCTGCAGCCGTCCGTCCCGCGCGGCGACGTCGCCGGCCGCCAGGTCCAGAGCATCGAGGTCGGGCCCGCGCCCAGCCGCGTGGACCACCAGATCGGCCGTGACGCTGAGGTCCGGGGCGTCGCGCCGGGAAGCGTGGACGCGCAAGCCGTCGTCAGTGCGCTCGATGCGGGTGACCGTCGCGCCCGTCTCCATGGCGATGCCGAGTTCGTGGAACCGCGGCATGAGCCAGCCCACCAGGTCGGGATCGAAGTGCGGCAGGAGCCGCGCAGACCGTTGCAGGATGGTGACCTCGGCGCCGGCGCGCGCCGCCAGGTGCGAGAACTCCGCCGCGACATAGCCGCCGCCGATCAGCACGATCCGGCGTGGGAGGCGCTCAAGCTCCATGAAGGCGTCACTCGTCACGACCAGGTCCTCGCCGGGGATGCCGAGCGGGACCGGACGGCCGCCGGTGGCGATTAGGATGTGGCGGGCCTGCAGGGTGTCGCCGTCCACCGTGACCCTGTCTGGCCCCAAGAAACGGGCGGTCCCATGGAAGGCGTCGACGCCCAGCTCGGCGTGGCGGGCCTCCTGCTTGGCCGGGATCGGATCGGTGAAGCTCCGCTTGAAGGTCATCAGACCCGGCCAGTCGATCGCCAGCGCGCCCTCGACGCCATGGCC
>NZ_CADEGK010000390.1 GCF_902826855.1 uncultured Phenylobacterium sp.
CGTCGAAGACCCCTGGATCAACCAGGATCCGGGCTGGCTGCCCGAATTCGCCTTCGACGAGGCCCTGGCCCAGATCGATCCGCGCGCGCGCGACGGCCTCTATGTCGGACCTTCGCGGGGCCATATCGACGACAGCTATGCCAGCGAGGTCGGCATGAGCCGCGCCTATGGCTACGGCGCCACGATGGCAGCGTGGAATACCGACTATCTGGCGATGTGGGCCGGGCATGACGGCCTGGTACGCCACGCGAAGTCGGATTTCCGCAGCCCGGCGTTCGAAGGCGACGTGACCTTCTTCGACGGAGAGATCGTCGATAAGATCGAAGCATCGCAGTGGGGTTTCCCGGTCGTGCAGGTGAAGGTCAAACTGACCGACCAGAACGGCAAGACGGTGGTGAGCTCGCTCAACGAGGTCGAGCTGCCGTACTGACCGGCACGAAGGGAGCGGACGAGGAGATGATGGGCCCGAATTATGTCAGCGGCGATTTGTCGATCTCGCGGGGCATCCCGCTTGCCGACGAGCAGGGCATCGGCGCGCTTACCCTGGGCGGCTACCTGCGCGAGGTGACCGACGCCTATGGGCCGGCCGAGGCGCTGGTCCTGCGTGAAGGCGATAACGTCGTGCGCTGGAGCTACGACACCCTGTGGCGGCACTCGATGGACGTGGCCCGTGCGCTGGTCGCCTGCGGCGTCGGCAAGGGCACTCGCGTGGGCATCCTCCAGACCAACCGCCCCGAATTCCTCGCTTCGCTTTTCGGCACGGCGCTTGCGGGCGGCGTCGCTTCGACGATCAGCACGTTCTACACGGCCGCCGAGCTCGAGCAGGTTCTGAAGATGTCGGGCGTTTCCGTGCTGCTGCTGGAACGTAACGTATTGAAGAAGGATTTCGCGGCGATCGTCACCGGGCTCGAACCCCGGATCGCCGATGCGGCTCCGGGCGGGCTGGCGTCGCTGCAATTCCCCTTTCTGCGCCATCTCGCCATGGTGGACAGCGATCAGGGCCAGGGAGGCATAGAGGGCTGGTCGTCGTTCCTCGCGCGGGGCAGCGAAATTGCGCCCGAGCTCGTGGAGGCCGCCGCCGCGGCGGTGATGCCGAGCGATCCCGGGATTCTCAAGTTCTCGTCAGGATCGACCGGCAAGGCCAAGGGCATCCTGTCCGCCCATCGCGGCGTCTGTCTGCAGCTATGGCGCTGGGCGCGGTGGTACGCGGTAGACGCCGCCCATCCCGTGCGGATGTGGTCGGCGAACGGGTTCTTCTGGTCGGGCAACTTCGCCATGGCGCTGGGCGGTACGCTGTCGGCCGGCGGATCATTGGTGTTGCAGCGCTGGTTCGACGCCGAAGCGGCGCTCCAGCTCATGGAGGCCGAAAAGGCGACGTTCCTCAACGCCTGGCCGCACCAGTGGGCCCACCTCGAGGCAGCCCCGAACTACGCAAGCGTCGATCTCTCGGCCATGCATTATATCGACGCCGCGACTCCGATCGCCCGGCACCCGACCATAACGACGGACTGGCGCGAGCCGGCTCAGGCCTACGGCAACAC